>VGHA01000139.1 GCA_016868375.1 Betaproteobacteria bacterium
AGCGGTCCGAGTGGGGCACTCTCGCCGTCGAGCGTGACCGCCTGGTTTTCTTGTTCAGGTAGCGCAGAGGTGAGCCGCCCTTCGTAGAAGGTGTCGCCGATGAAGTCGGCAATCGTTGGGTGCAGACGGTAGGTGCGCTCCAGGAAGACGCCGTCTGCCGGCTGCACCGTCTGCACGTCATCGCCCAGCCAGTGCGCCATTGTGGAGATGCCAGATGGACCTGGCGGGTGATGGCCCTGCGTCACCATTGGCAGCTGCTGCGGATCGCCGAGCAAGATGATCTTCTTTGCACAGCGAGACAATGCAACTAGGTGCGCTGTGGCGAATTGACTGGCCTCGTCAACTATTACGACATCAAACGCGCCCGCGACAGCAAGATTGGAAAATGTCCATCGCGTTCCGCCCACCACAGCACCAGATTGATCTTGAAGCCAATTACTCAGCTTCTCACCAGCAGCATGCTTCCAAGCAACGTGACCACTATCTGCAACACGAACGAGTTGTGCGTCAACGCCTGAGTAGCCAATAGGAATGTGAGTTGTCACTTTTGCTTGCGCGGTTACTGCAACTTTCTCGCCACGCAGCACCAATTCTCTGATTATCGTCCCACCAAGGAATGACTTACCTGTACCCGGTGGGCCCTGCACGACTAGTACATCACCTTCGCGCATTTCCATCGCTGCACGAAGACCTCTCTCTACGCCGGCTTCTAAAGAATCTACGCTGGAGAGACACAGAGGGGAAGCGCGATACAAAAAATTGCGAGTTACACGCGGTACATTGCTTGGACCGTCAATCGCCGCTTCGCTGAAATCCGCCATAGCTTCCTCCGGCTCTGACGAAAACTGGCGCAGAGACTTAGTCACATACGTCGGGTGTGCAGCTAAAGCGTTTGTGTCCCAGTTTATCCACACTCTCTGTGCTGACAGGTCCAACGCAGTAATCTTCCCTTCAATGATTGTGCTGCCAACTACTGCCTCTACGCCATCTTTAGGTTCCAGCGTTACTAGCTGTTCGGGGAACGTGTATCCGTCTCCAGGGACAGGGGTAATGTGTCCAATAGATTTTGGTTGATCAAGTAGCGCATGACCTGCCGTTTCCTGCAACTGGTCAAAAAACGCTCCAGTTTTTTCACGTGCGTCAAACCCGGTTAGGTCGGCGCACCATCGATGCCATTGGGCCTTTGCAGAATCGCCCTCTAATTCGTACCTAGCCGTCAATTCACGGTGCGCAGCCTCTGCCGCTTTCAATCGTGCTCGAAGTGCGGCTCTCTTCTCTTGCTCACTCAGCGCCTGCTCTGACGTCTTCCTGACTTTCGCAGGTCGGGGTAGTGGCGCCCATTCCTCTTCTGGATACGCGGTGACATACGCGGCACGAATGGATTCGAGCCAAGCGTGCAAGGCAATTAGCGAGCGGCAGTCGTCTTCGTTGTAGCCACGTAGCGTGTTCAGGTTGGCCTGTTTCTCTTCGGGATCTTCGGCAATGAGGTACTTGAAGTAGGCGATCGCGGGGAGCTTGACCTCTTTGAGCGGAATGGTTCGCGAGAACTTGGTGATCTGCTCGATCTCTTTAAGCGAATAGCGCTCCACGCCGATCGTGGCGACACGCACGGTGATGTCCCGCAGGTCCACCCAGCGAAGTCGTTGGAAGACGTCTTGTCCGATTCCGTATTCGTCAGCGAGGCGCTTGAAGGTTGACGGTTCGAACGGGCTGAAATGAAACACGGGCACTTCGCCGCCAGGTTCAATCGTGCCGTCGCGCTCTGCGCGCGCAATCGTGCCTGAGAGCTGTGTGACAAAGTTGACAAAGAGGTGCTCTTCTTGGCTTGGGGTCTCCGCAAGGGCGTGCTGATAGGCACCAGTTGCCGCTACAAGATTCGGGCCGTTCACCACGAATCCGGTGAGCACTGTCCTGGTTTCGAGACCGCCCTCTTCGCGCTCGTTGAAGTCGTACCGCTCAAAGTCCATGTAGATGTTGAGTGCGGCAGGAGTCGGCAGTGCCGCGAACCCACGCCTCACCTCTTCGCGTTCGAAGATGCCGCGCGTCGGCGGTCGCAGCTCGCTCAACGGTTCCGGGAGATCAAGACTCTTCTCTTGCAGATCGGCCTGGCGCATCAGGTGCTCGCGGCGATCCCTCACCGGAATCGCGCGCTCTGCCACGTCACCAGCAGTCGCAAGCTCGCCAACAGTGCTGATGCCTTCGGCACGCAGCGCACGTCGCTCATCCTTGCGCAGCCCAGCAACAAGGATCAGGTCACGCTTATCGCGCCAGACCGCATCGCAGTTGCGCTCCCAGGAACATCGGTCGCAGTATTTGACCGGTTCAGGCTCTTTTGGGAGCGATTCGCCGACGGCATCCCACGCCGACTCGACGCGTTGCATGTGCCTACGTGTGTACGCACCAAACGCTGCCGCAGAGAGACTGCGCAGCCCTTTCAGATGAGGGCTCTTGGTCGCAACCTGATCTTCGTCGTCTGCCGCTCCAAGGAAGAAGTGCATCTGATGTTCGCGACGATCCGTTACAGCGATCCCCTGAATTGCGTCAATAAGTTCTGCATAAAGTGCAACTTGAAGGAGCGCAGTCACAGCGAGTTCGCCGCTCAGCTTCACGTCAGCCGCTTCGTAACGGTGCGAGCCAATGGACGTAGGTTTCGCAGGAGAAGTAGTCAGCGTTGCGTGTCCGGTGAGTCGCCTGATGACATCACTTCGAATGAGCAGATCTGGTTCGCCGTTCCATCTGCCGTGACTGATTCGTCCAGCATGAATCGCCTCTGCGCTCTGCTTGATCGCATCAAGCGTACGCGCCTCACGCTCTTCGTCACTCCCTGTCTGACCAATCTCTACTACCTGAACGCCAAGCGCTATAAGACGTTCGATCCACTGATCTTCGTGGCTCTTGCCAAGCTGCGACCTCAGGGCACGCAACTCATCCTTGAAGACAATTGGTCCTGGCAACTCACCCGCGGCATGTTGAATGTCGCGCCAGAGCGAGTGGCCGCAGAGCGCTTCTGCGAGCAGGTGGCGCTGGTAGAAGGTCTGTTGATCGCTTGTCACTGAACTATTCAAGGTCACTCCTCAATCTGAGCGAGATTCATTGGCGAAGCCTACCCGTGAGGAGCTGGTTTATCTCAGCCGGTTGCAGCAGAAACCAGCCCGAGCAAGAAGATGATCAGGATGATCTTTGCCATGTGAACTATGTCGTTCAACACAGTTATCCCTGCGAACCTACGCCCAGGATGAAGATGATGATCGCGAAGGTGATCAAATCTTCAATGACGCGCCTCATCGCTTTCGCCGCGTTCGCTTCGGCGTAAGCCCTGCTGGGGCGCGGGTGCTGATTCTCTTCGACCGATTTGCCGCGTACTCGAAGAGCTTGAGGATGAACGCCCCAGTCCAAAGGAGCAGCTGGAAGCCGAACACGATTACCGCCCAGATCAGCTTGAAGATCGCCAAGGTGGCCCAGAAGAGGGCCGCGACCAGGATCCCGATCCAGCCGAACAGCGCTCCGAAGATTGCCCCGATCCACAGCATGTGTTGAGTGTGGCGCGTGAGGGTGCCAGCAGGGTGGCACGAGTGCGGCGGTTGAGTACGATTGAAGTGAGTGCGGCGCCACTGCCGCAACTGATGGAGGTGTCAGATGGAGTTCGTGCAGTCGGTAAAGCGGAACATGACCACGGGGGCGTACGCGCAGATCTCGGGGCGGGCGAGCCGGTCGGAGTACTGGTGGTTCGTGCTCTTCACGCTGCTCGCAAGTACGGCGGCTGGGGTGCTGGACGTGCTCTTCCCCGGCGACCTGCTGCAGACGCTCTTCGGGATCGCCACGTTCATCCCTGGGATCGCGCTCGGCATCCGACGCATGCATGACATTGGCAAGAGCGGCTGGTGGTTGCTGATCGGACTGATCCCGGTGATTGGATGGATCGTGTTGATCGTCTGGCTCGCCACCAAGAGTGACCCTGGCGCAAACCAGTGGGGAGAGACGGCGCGCGCCTAACGCGCTACTTCTTCTTCTCTTCGCGCGGGCAGCTGCAGCGTTCGCTCTTTGGAATGTCCTTCAGCGCAACCTCAATGTGTTCGCCGCAACCCTCCCAGGTTGGCTTATGGCAGGTGTCGCAGGTGATTTTCTTGCACATCTGATCGCTCCTTTTGTGTTGTCCTTTTGCCCGCGCTAGCGCGCGTGCCGCATGTTATCCAATGCTACCGCCTCGTTGATGCTCTTGATGGAGCGGAAGCTGCCGAGTCCGAACATCAGCAGCGGCACGATCGTCTGGATGGTTGCGGAGACGAGCAGTGCAAAGGGGCGTGAGGCGGCCTCCGCGATGACGCCGCCGATGAAGAATCCGAACGTTGCGCCAAAGCCCCAGGTTGCGACGCGGTTCACCGCCATCACGCGGCCAAGGAGTCGATCCGGCACGACCTGTTGTCGGAACGCAGTGGCCGGTACCACGTAAATCAGCAGCAGGAAACCGCCAAGGAAGAAGTTCGTGGCAACGAGCGGGAAGGCGAACTCGCGGGGTACAAAGGCGGCGAGCGGTTGCAGAAACTCGATGCAGCCGGAGAGCACGGCGACCAAGAAGAGGAGTCTGCCGAAGCCAAAGCGCTTGAGTGCGCGTGGCGCAAGGAGACTGCCGATTGCGCCGCCGGCAAAACCGATCGATGAGATCGCGCCGATGAGTGCGGGCTCAAAGCCAAGGTCGAGGCGCTGGTAGATGACGGACTGACCAATCATGATGCTGAACGCCACGTTGCCATTGATCGCTTCGAGCGTGATCAGGCGCAACGTGGGGCGGCGCCATACCGCGCGCAGGCCGTCGCGCAACTCTTGGGTAACGGTGAGGCCGGAGTGTTTGGCGCGCGGCGGCTCTGGCGTCTTGATTGCGGCGAGCGAGACGTAGCTGACAACAAAGGTGAACGCGTCTGCAACCAGCGCGAACGGCGCCTTGACGAGCCCAATCAGTGCGCCGGCGATTCCAGGCCCCAGGAAGCCCGAGACCTCGCCGAGCAGCGCGAGCCGCGCGTTGAGTTTCAGCAGCACGTCGCCGGTGGCGAGTCGCGGCAGGTACGCGGGCCACGCCAGGTTGAAGAAGATGCTCGCGCTGCCGATGCCGATTTGAATGGCGATCAGCAGCGGCAGTGTCAGCAGGTTCAACGCGAATAAGAGCGGGATGGCGAGCAGTAGGGCTGCGCGCACGGCATCCGCGCCGAGCAAGAACTGCCGGCGCGGCAGTCGGTCGATCCAGACGCCGGCCTGCAAGCCGAAGACCAAGTAGCCGACGGTGGTGGCGGCACCAAGGAGTCCCGTGTCGAACGAGTTCGCGCCGAGCAGGTCCACGGCCATGATCGGGATGGCAAGGTCGCTGATCGCGGTGCCGACCATGCTGATCCCCTGCCCGGCCGTGACGAGGCGCAGGTCGCGCGGGTCGTTCTTTTTGATGGTGCTGTTTTTGGCTGAAGTCATCGCGTGATTCTAGGCACTGCGCCCCCATCCGTCCCAATCGCTACCATCGTGCGTAATGGCTGCCGCACGTCTCGCGTTTGCGCTCGCGCTTGCGCTGGTTGCCGCGTCGTGCACCGCCGCACCTGCGCCCTCATCAGAGATCTCGTTTTCAGCACGGAGCTGGCCTGAGGCGGAGGCTGCGGAGTGTGTTGTTGGTGAGAGTGGTGCAGCGCGCCTTGGGATTGCTCGCATTGAGGCCGTTGACGAACTGACGGTGCGCTTTGAGCTCTGTGCACCAGATCCCGCCTTCACGCAGAAGCTCGCCGTGACGAACTTCTCGGTGAACGATTCAGGCTGGCTCGTGGCAGCAATCGACGACGGCTCTCTGGCCACAACGATGAACGGCACGGGGCCGCTTGCGCTCCTCGCGTGGGAGCAGGGCGTGCAGATGGTCCTGGCACGCAACGAGTCGTATTGGGGAGATCGTGCGGCGAGCGAGCGTGTGGTGATCCAGTGGGAGCCAGAGTCCGCGGCGCGGTTGATCCAGCTGCGCGCAGGCACGGTGGATGCGGCGGACAACATTTCGCCAACAGATGAGGCGGCGGTTGCCGCCGATGCGTCGCTTGCGCTCCTCACGCGCGAAGGCTTCAACACGTTCTATCTGAACTTCAACAATCGGTATGCGCCGGTGAACGACGTGCGCGTCCGCCAGGCGATCGCGCAGGCGCTCGATCGTCAGAGGATCGTCGACCTCTTCTATCCGTCGGGGTCGACGCTTGCAACACACGTGCCGCCGTGCGTGATTGATGGGGCATGTGTTGGTGATGACTGGTACGCGCAAGATCTGGTTGCGGCGCGCGCGCTCCTTACGGAGGCCGGCTATCCGAACGGGCTTGACCTAACGCTCTCGCTGCGTGAAACGCCGCGCGCCTTCCTCCCAGATCCTGTGGCGGTGGCAACAGATATCCAGGCGCAACTCGCCGCAGTTGGGATTCGCGTCACGCTGGATGTCCAAGAGGCGGGTGGATACATTGGGAAGCTGCTCTCTGGTGAGTTGCGCGGCGCGTCGTTCTCTGCAGCACTCCCTGACTATCCGGAGGCGTGGAACTCTCTCGGCATCGACTTCGGTTCCACCTCCGGTCCTGCGCACGGAGATCAGTACCCGCGCCTCGTTGCGCTCTTGGATGAGGCGCAGCGTGAATCAGACCCGGCGGCGCGCGCCTCACTCTTCACGCAGATCAACAACGAGATTCGTACGCAAGTTCCTGTGGTGCCCATTGCGAACGGCGCATCGCTGATTGCGACGGGTGCCGCAGTGCGCGGCCTGGTTGCATCACCGGTTGCGATGGAGCGCTTTGACAGGGTCAGCGTTGAGGGGAGCAACACCTTCACCTGGTTGCAGGGTGGTGAGCCTGCTGGTCTCTACTGCATGGATGAAGAGGATCGTGAAGCGGTGCGCATCTGCGCGCAGGTGATGGAAGGCCTCTACGGATACGCGGTGGGCAGCACCGCCGCCGAGCCGCGCCTTGCAACGGAGTGTGTTGCATCTGCGGATGGACTCGTGGTGGAGTGCGCGCTGCGCCGCGACGTGCGATTCCACAACGGCGCGCGCCTTGATGCGGGTGACGTGCTGGATAGCTTCGCCGCCGCGTGGGATTGCGCGCATCCACTCCATGTGGGGCGCACGGGAAACTTCCGCGGCTGGAGTTGGATTATGGGGACGCTGAACGCCGACGCCTGCGGTGAGTAAACGGTTGCTTCTTGAGTGAGTCGGCTATTCGCCGATGCTCGCCCAGATGAATCCCATCATCACGAAGAATCCGGAGAAGAGCGCGATCAGGCCAACGGAGCCGTACGGTGAGTGTGCGGTCTTGTCCTCGAAGCTGCCGAGGAGGAGGCCGAAGACAACTGCCCAGCCAACAAAGAGCGCACCCCAGAGGACCTTGCTGTTCGGTCCGGTGACGAAGCGCTTCACCCATGAGGTTTCGCGCTGCTCCTGGCTCATTGCGGCCTTCTGGAAGATGTAGACGAACCCCCCGCCGATGATCAGTGAGATGAAGAACTCCATCGGGTTCGTGAACGGAAGCGTGAAGAGTGTCATGCGCGAATCATAGCGAACCGCTCGCGGGGGGGCGATCTCTGGCACGCTAGAGGCATGCTCGCATGGCTCGACGAGATCCTGATCCCGCTGATCACCTCACTCTATGAGGCGGTCGGGTATCTCGGCCTCGCCGTGGCGATGGCGGTAGATGCGTCGAGTTTCCCCGTCCCTTCGGAGTTCATCCTCCCGTTTGCCGGATTTCTGGTGGCGGACCCAACGGCGATTGAGCCGCTCACGGGCGGTCGCTGGGAGTTGATCCCCACGATCCTCTTCGCCACGCTCGGCTCCACGGTTGGCACTTTGGGCGCATACGCGATCGGCGCATACGGCGGTCGACGCCTGCTCGTCCGATACGGCCGCTACGTGCGCATCTCTTCGGATGATCTCGATCGTGCCGATCGCTTCTTCGCCCGCCACGGCGGAAAGGTGGTCTTCTGGAGCCGCTTCGTCCCGCTCCTCCGCACGGCGATCTCCTTCCCTGCGGGGATCGCGCGCATGCCGCTGGTGCCGTTCCTGCTCTACAGCAGCGTTGGCGCGCTGATCTGGAACGCCGCGCTCATCTGGGGCGGGGCCGCGCTCGGCGCGCGATGGGAAGAGGTGCAGACCTACCTCGCGCCATTCGAGACGATCCTCTTGGCGATCGTCCTACCAGCGCTCGTCCTCCTCGGCGCATGGCGACTTGGGCTGTTGACGCGCATTCGCGAGCGCTGGTAGCTGGCAGTTAGATGAGTGTCGTCATCCTCTCCGACGTGCACGCCAACATCCAGGCGCTGCACGCCGTGTTGGACGATGTTGCGAAGGTTGCGCCGCATGCGCCGATCTGGCACTGCGGGGACGTGGTCGGCTACGGTGCATCGCCGAATGAAGTGGTTGCAGAGTTGCAACGCGTTGGCGCAACCGGCGTGATGGGGAATCACGACCTCGCCGCACTCGGCGATGACATCGTCGAGTCCTTCAATGAAGGTGCGCGCACTGCCGCACTGTGGACGCGCGAAGTGTTGAACGCGCAGAGTCGCGAATGGCTGCGCGCACTGCCGCGTGTGTTGGAGATGGGATCCGCAACGTTGGTGCACGCGTCGCTGCGCGATCCGATCATGGAGTACGTGATGGACGCCGCCACCGCAGAAGAGAATCTGCGCGGACTCAGCACGCCACTCCTCTTCCACGGCCATACGCACATCCCAGCACTCTGGGAGTTGCGCCGCGACGTTGCGCACCTGACTGCGGTTGGTGATGCACCGATCGCGCTGCACGGTGCATCACTGGTGAATGCCGGGTCGGTTGGCCAGCCACGCGACAGAGATCCGCGCGCCGCATGGCTGCTCTGGGAGCGCGATGAGCAGAGCGCCGGACTCGGCCGCGTGACATGGCGTCGCGTGGAGTACGACATCCCAAGTGCGCAAGAGGCGATCGACGCGGCTGGGCTCCCCGACTGGCTCGCCTCGCGACTTGCGGTGGGGCGCTGAAGGTGGTGCGCGCGAAGACACGCACTCGTTCACGCAAGATGGCGACTGATACGTCGCTACCTCCGTTCGAGCGACTCGGCGCGTGGGTGCATGCGCGCCGCACCTGGGTCATTGGCGCGTGGTTGTTGCTGATTGCATGTGCGCTCCCGTTTGCACCGCAGGCACCTGGTGCGCTGCAGGCGGGCGGCTTCGATCTCCCAACGCTCGAGAGCGCGCGAGCGCGTGCACTCCTCGAAGACGAGCTCGGCGCGCCACCTTCGGCACTCGTGCTTGCGATCAGTTCCGAGACGCTGACCCCCGGCACGCCACAGTTCGAAGTTGCGGCGGGAGAAGCGGTCGCCGATGTGCTCACGGCACCGCATGTGGTCGGCTCGCGCTCGCACCTGATTGCACCTTCGCAGGTGAACATCGAGAAGAAGATCGTCTACGACGTGATCCTGCTCGACTTGAAGCCTGATGATTCGCCCGCGGCACTCGAGGGGATCCAGGCGGCAATCAAGTCGGTTCCGGGGATCAACGTTGCGATCGCTGGCGGTCCTTCGTTCTATGCAGACATTCAGAAGGTTTCAGAGACGGATCTCCAGCGGAGCGAGCTGATCAGCCTTCCTCTCGCTGGTCTCGTCTTGCTGTTGGTGTTTGGATCCGCGGTCGCCGCAGGTCTGCCACTCGCGGTTGGCGGTGCAACGGTGATCGTTGGGCTCGCCGCAATCTTCGGCATTGCGCAGGCGACACGCATGAGCATCTTCGTCTTGAACCTCACCACGCTGCTCGGACTCGGCCTTGGCGTGGACTACGCGCTGTTGCTCGTCTCGCGCTTCCGCGAAGAGCTCGGTCGCGGTGCGGCGGTTGGCATTGCGGTGCAACGAACGGTGGCCACCGCCGGACGCGCCGTCTTCTTCTCCGGAGTCACCGTCATGCTCGGCCTCGCCGGACTCGCCCTCTTCGACTTCGCGATCCTGCGCAGCATTGGCGTGGCGGGTGCCGTGACCGTCTCCGTTGCCGTGGCGGCGAGCATCACGCTGATGCCCGCCCTCCTGAGCCTGCTCGGTTCACGCGTGAATCGGCTCGCCATCCGTAGGCTCGGGAGCGGTCGGGTGAACGAGCGTGGGCCGTGGGCTCGCCTCGCACGTGCCGTGATGCGCCGACCGCTCGCCGTGGCGCTCCCCACTTTCGCGCTGCTCGTCGCACTCGGCACCCCGTGGCTCGGCGTGCGCTTCAATGCGCCAGATGGAAGCGTCCTCCCTGAACGCGTGCCGAGCCGGCAGGCACTCGACGCGCTCACGGACGCGTTTGGCGAAGGTTCGTTTGGGCCGATGAGCATCGCCGTTCGCACCGAAGGTCCCGCCACGAGCCCAGAGAACATCACTCTCCTCTACAACTGGGTGCAGAAGATGCAGGCGGATCCGCGGATCGCGCGAGTGGACTCGTTCGTCTCCATTGATCCGCGACTCAACCTTGCGCAGTACCAACTCCTCTATGCGTCGCCTGCGGGCGCGCCTCCTGATCGATTCGCCGTGCAGATCCTTTCGCTCACGACAAAGGACGATCTCACCGCGATCTCGATCACGCCAACCTACGGTCCGAATCGACCAGAATCGCGCGCGCTCGTGGCGGAGTTGCGCGCCGCGCGACCCGACGCGCTCGGCGCGGGAGAGCCGAGTGCGATCACGCCACCAGATGGAATCGTTGCGCTCGTCGG
>VGHA01000140.1 GCA_016868375.1 Betaproteobacteria bacterium
TGCGTGAGCGCCTCAAGACCCAGCCGATGGCGTGGTGCGATTTCAATGACCACTCGATACTGGTTGGACTGCGTGAACATGGTTGAAATGAGTCGTTGACCGAACGCGTTGTAGAGCGCGCTGTTGATGGCGGCCACGCTGACGCCTAAGCGCGTTGCGGCGGTGCGGTCGATCTCGACAAACGCACGCAGCCCCTGGTCAAGCAGATCCGTGGCCACGTCGGCCAGTTCGGGACGCGCCTGCAGGCGGGTGAGCAACTGCTGCGCCCCGGCTCGAAGCGCCGACTCATCGGGTGAGGACATCAGCAGCTGGTACTGCGTGCGCGAGACCCGCTCTTCGATGGTCAGATCCTGAACCGGTTGCAGATAGAGCGCAACGCCCACCACACTGCGTGCGGCATCACTGATACGCCGGATGATCTCGGTGACTGACGCACCGCCGCGCTGGTCGCGCGGCTTCAGATTGATCAGCATGCGTCCCGTATTGAGCGTGGTGTTGACCCCGTCGATGCCGATGAACGAGGACAGGCTCGCCACCGCAGGGTCGGCCAGCACGATTTCGGCGAGCTGTTGCTGGCGCTCGGACATGGCCGCAAACGATGTGGCCTGGGTTGCCTCGGTGGTTGCCTGGATCAGGCCGGTATCCTGCACGGGGAAGAAGCCCTTCGGTGCGGCAACATAAAGCGCCGCGGTCGCGACCACGGTTGCGATGAAGGTGAGCAGCGTGATGAATCGATGCGCCAGCACGCGGTCGAGCATCCTGCCGTAGGTGGCGATCATGGCATCAAACAACCGGCCGGTGGCGTGATAGATCGCCCCATGCTGACCTGCGTACGTTGGGCGCAGCAGCCGCGCGGACAGCATCGGTGTGAGAGTAAGCGACACCAGCGCCGAGATCAGAATGGCAACTGCCAGGGTAATTGCGAACTCATGAAAAAGTCGTCCGACCACATCGCCCATGAAGAGCAGTGGTATCAGCACGGCGATCAGCGATACCGTCAGCGAAATGATGGTGAAGCCGATTTCGCGCGCGCCGATCAGCGCCGCCTCGAGCGGTGCGATACCCCGCTCGACATGGCGTGCGATGTTCTCAATCATCACGATCGCGTCATCCACCACAAACCCGGTGGCGATGGTAAGGGCCATCAACGTCAGCGTATTGACTGAAAACCCCGCCAGGTGCATCACCGCGAAAGTACCGACCAGCGACAGCGGTACCGCAACGCTGGGAATCATCGTGGCGGTGACGCTGCGAAGAAACACGAAAATCACCGCCACCACCAGCCCGACCGCAAGCAACAGTTCGGCCTGGGTGTCCTGAACCGAGGCACGAATGGTGACGGTTCGGTCGGTGAGCACCTGTAGATCGGTGGACGCGGGCAGGGTGGATTGCAGCCTGGGCAGCAGCGCCCGAATTCGATCAACGGTTTCAATCACATTGGCGCCGGGCTGCCTATGGATATTCAGAATCACCGCCGGCAGCCGGTCAGCCCAGGCGGCCAGACGGATGTTCTCTGCGTCTTCCACCACCTCGGCCACATCACCCAGTCGCAGCGCGTTCCCGTTTCGCCAGGCAAGGATCAGCTTCGCGTATTCGGGTGCCGAACGAATCTGATCGTTCGCATCAATGGTGGAGGCGTGCGCCGGGCCGTCGAAACTGCCCTTGGGCTGATTCACGTTGGCCGCAGCAATCACCGCCCGAATATCGTCCGACGAAAGCCGGGCCGCAGCAAGCGCATTCGGGTTGATCTGGATTCTGATGGCGGGTCGAAGGCCGCCTGACACGGACACCACGCCCACACCAGCGACCTGCGACAGTCTGGGCGCAAGCCGATTTTCCACCAGGTCATTGAGCCGTATTGGGGGCTGAGACGGTGAACTGAGCGCAAGCGTCAAAATGGGCGCATCGGCCGGATTGAACTTCCGATAGATCGGCGGCATGGGCAGATCCGTGGGAAGCAGATTGCTTGCAGCGTTGATGGCCGCCTGAACCTGCTGCTCGGCGACCTCAAGCGGCAGGGTCAGCGAAAACCGCAGCGTGATGACCGATGCGCCGCCCGAACTGATCGATGACATCTGCGCCAGTCCCGGCATCTGACCAAACTGCCGTTCCAGCGGTGCGGTGACCGATGACGTCATCACATCGGGACCCGCCCCGGGATGAAGCGTGGTGACCTGGATGGTCGGGAAATCGACCTCGGGTAGCGCGGATACCGGCAGCATCCGCCAGGCGAGCGCGCCTGCGATCAGCAGCGCGACCATCAGGAGCGTGGTCGCGACCGGCCGAAGAATGAACAGGCGCGACAGGTTCATGGCTGCGCGTAAATGGTGGCGCTCCGGTGTCGCCTAGCCGCCCTGTTGCTGGCGGCGGCGCTCGCGCATCTGCTCGATGAACTTCTGGCGCTCATCGGGGTTCATCTTCATGAAGCGCTCCTGCTGCTCAGGCGGCAGACGATCGAGCCACGGCGGCCTGGCACTGGCATCAGGCGAGGCGGCCGACGCGGCTGGCGTTGATGCTGCTGGTGCGCCCGGAGCGATGCCGGGTGGTTGCGGGCCCGAGCCCGCTGCGGGGCGGCCGCGCGCGGGGCTGATGGCCTCGACGCGTGCGCCTTCCCGCAGCCGATCAGCGCCATCGGTGACCACGCGATCGCCTGGCGCGAGGTTGCCACGAATGCCCGCCCAGTCGCCCTCCACGGCGAGCACCTCGACCGGACGGACCGCCACCACCCCCTCTTCACCGATCCGATAGACAAAACTGCCGCCCGCCCCGCGCTGGATGGCGGTGGCAGGCAGCACCGTGGCGCCCGACAGCGTGTCCAGATGCAGTCGAATGTTGACGAACTGGTTGGGGTACAGCGCGCCATCCCGGTTGTCGAACTGCGCCTTGACGCGCAGGGTTCCGGTGGCCGGGTCGATTGCGTTGTCGAGGCTGCTGACCACGCCCGTGGCAAGCCTCGATCGAAGCTCTCGATCCCAGGCCTCCACGGTGGGCCGCTCGGCAGCCCTCATGCCCGCCCTGAGTCGGGGTAGCGCCGCCTCGGGTATCGAAAAAATCACACTGATGGGTTGCGTCTGCGTGATGGTAAGCAGCCCCTGCGCGTCGGAGGCGCGAACGATGTTGCCCAGATCGACCTGACGAAGCCCGATCTGACCGCTGATGGGTGCGGTGACGCGCGTGTAGGAAAGCTGAAGCCGGGCATTGTCCACCGCTGCCTGGTTGATTCGGATGGTGCCACTGAGCTGCTTGACCAGCGCCTCCTGGGTGTCCACCTGCTGCCGGGCAATCGAGTCGCGGGCGGCAAGGTCGCGGTAGCGTGCAAGATCAATCTGCGCATTGGCGAGCTGCGCCTGGTCGCGGGCAAGCTGCCCTTCAGCCTGCGCAAGCTGGACCTCGTAGGCGCGCGAATCGATTTCAGCAAGCAGCTGGCCCGCTCTGACCTGCTGGCCCTCGGTGAAATGGATGGCCCGCAGTTCGCCTTCAACCCGGGCCCGCACCACCGCGGTGTTGAGCGCCGTGATGGTGCCGATGGCTGGCTGAATGACGCGAAGATCGCGTTGCTCGACTGTTCCTGCGGAGACTGGCATCGCCCGCCCGCCGCCACCGGGCCCTCGCGGCCCGGTTCCAGCTGATGGGGGAGGGCCGCCTGATGACGCTCCAGGCACCGACGTGGCGGGGGTGTTATGACCTGCCTTGCCGGCGGTTTCAGCCTGCCATGTCTGCCAGCCGAACCAACCGGCGCCTGCCAGCGCAAACAGGAGCAGGACCACCAGCGTGGTTCGCCAGGGACGGCGTCGATGGGAGGGGGAAGGCGAAGACATGTCGGTAAAGGTATCCGGCCAATCATACGGCAATCAGTGCCACGCTCAGGTTCGACTGACGCAAGCCGTTGCCGGGCAGCACGCTTTCGCCCGCGCTCCAATTTGCATAAGATCCCGCCGGTTCGGTTCACCGTAGCAAAGGACACCTATGTCTCCCTGGAGTGCCGCCCGACCGGGCGATCCCCTTTCCGCGGTGGATACCCCCGCACTGCTGCTCGATCTCGATGCCTTCGAGCGCAACCTGCAACGGATGGCCACCGCGCTGGCAGGCTCAGGCGTCCGTCTGCGCGCGCATGCCAAGAGTCACAAAACCCCCGAGATCGCGCTGCGTCAGGTGGCGATGGGCGCAGTCGGAATCTGCTGTCAGAAAGTGAGCGAAGCCGCGGTATTCATTGAGGCGGGCATCCGCGACATTCTGGTGACCAACGAAGTGGTGGGGCGCGTCAAGATTGAACGGCTGGTCGGTCTGGCTGGCAAGGCTCGCATTGGTGTGCTGGCGGATTCGGCTGCGCCTGTGGCCGAGCTCGCGCGTGCGGCGGCTGCGGCGGGCGTTGCGATCGATGTCTATGTTGAAGTGGATGTGGGCCGACGCTGCGGTATCGCACCCGGTGAACCGGCGGCCCAGTTGGCTGCGCAGATCGCATCGCTGGCACCGCTCCGGTTCGCTGGGCTGCACGTCTATCACGGACCGGCACAGCATCTTCGAAGTGTCGCTGAGCGTACCGCTGCGATCAGCTTCGCCACCGATTGCGCGCGGGTCAGCCGCGACGCAGTGCTTGCGCGTGGACTGCGCTGCGACACCATCACCGGCGCGGGCACCGGCACTTTTTTGCTCGAGCGCGATTCGGGCATCTATAACGAGGTGCAGGCGGGCTCGTATGCGCTGATGGATCGCGACTATGCCGATAACCAGCGCGGGCCCGATGATCTGGGCTTTGAGCACGCACTGTTCGTCCGAACCATGGTCATGAGCGTGTCCGGTGGTTCTCGTGCTGTGGTCGATGCCGGGCTGAAGGCGTCCAGTCTTGACAGCGGCATGCCGGCCGTCTGGCAGCGTCCCAATTGGCGCTACCTGAAAGCGTCGGATGAACACGGTGTGATCGAGGTAACCGCTTCAGCGCCACCCGCGCTTGGTGAGGCGCTCATGCTGATTCCCGGGCACTGCGATCCCACCATGAACCTCTACGATGAACTGATCTGCTTTCGCGGCGATCGCGTGGAAGCGGTTTGGCCGATTGCCGCGCGTGGCGCGCTTCTTTGAGAAATCTCCCATGAGTGCCCGCTTTGATCTGCTGATCCGAAACGCTGAGGTGATTGATGGCACCGGCGCGCCCCGCTTTGCCGCGGACATCGGCATTCGCGCTGATCGCATCGAGCGGATCGGCAACCTCGCACAGGACTCGGGCAGCCTTGAGATCGATCTGGGCGGGCGTGTCGCTGCGCCAGGTTTCATCGATGTTCACACCCACGATGACCGTCTGTTGCTGTCCGATCGATCGATGGCACCCAAGGTCAGTCAGGGCGTCACCACCGTGGTGGCAGGCAACTGCGGCATATCGCTTGCGCCAGCGCCGCAGCCGTTTTCGGCCGGGGTGACACCGCCGCTCAATCTGCTCGATGACACCGGGGACTGGTTTCGGTTCCGCGATTTTGCGTCGTACGTTCAGGCACTTGAATCGCAACCGGCCGCCACCAACTGCGCGCTGCTGGTCGGTCACACCACGCTCCGGCTCGCCACCATGGATCGCACCGACCGGCCCGCCAGTCCGTCAGAAATCAAGGCAATGCAGCAGCTGGTCGAGCAGTCGCTCGCGGCGGGTGCAATTGGCGTCTCAACCGGCTTGTTCTACGAACCTGCGATCAGCGCGCCGCCAGATGAAGTGATCGAGGTCTGCCGTCCATTGACGCGTCACCGTGGCGTTTACTGCACGCATATGCGGTGCGAAGGCGATCGCATCGTCGATTCGCTCGAAGAAACCTTCCGGGTGGGGCGCGAACTCGATGTTCCTGTGATCATTTCTCACCACAAGGTGATTGGTCGCGCCAATTACGGGCGGTCGGCCGAGACGTTGGCGATCATTGAACATGCCATGTCCCGCCAGACGGTGTGCCTGGACTGCTATCCCTATGCGGCGGGCTCCACCATTCTGTCGGCCGATCGCGCCGCCACCTCCGAGCGTGTGCTTGTAACGTGGTCAAGGGGCATGCCAGAGCATGCCGGACGCGAGTTGGCGACGATCACCGCTGAACTGGGCCTTAGCCAGGAGCAGGCCATTGAGCGTCTGCTGCCGGCGGGGGCCATCTATTTCCGAATGCACGAAGACGACGTCCAGCGCATTCTCGCGTTTGAGCCCACCATGATCGGTTCAGACGGATTGCCGCATGATGACGCGCCTCATCCCAGGCTATGGGGCACCTTTCCCAGAGTGTTGGGGCACTACTCGCGCAGTCTGGGCTTATTTCCGCTTGAGCGGGCCATTCATAAAATGACCGGCCTCAGTGCACGTAACTTCGGCTTGACCGATCGAGGTGTCGTGACGGAAGGTGCGTTTGCCGATCTGGCGCTGTTTGATCCCGCCACGGTCGATGCCGGCGCCACGTACGAATCGCCGCTTCAGCGTGCGAAGGGCATCGATACCGTCATTGTCAATGGCCGACTCGTCTGGCGCGACGGGCAGTCGGCAGGCGAACAACCTGGGAGGGTGCTCAGGCGTCTTTCCTAAATCCAGGAGGTTTGAATGAAACGGTTTCCTTTGATGACTCGCCGCTCGCTGATCGGCTTTGGTGCCAGCGTGGCGGCATCTGCCACCCTGATTCCAGGGGCGGGTTTTGCGCAGAGCGCCGTGGCGCAATCGGGTCCCTTTCCCGCGCGGCCGCTTCGCCTGCTGGTGGGGTTTTCTGCCGGGGGCGGTGCAGATGCCATTGCGCGCACGGTCGCAGCACGGCTTTCAGCGCAACTGGGTCAGAACGTGGTTGTCGAGAACCGTCCGGGCGCAAGCAGCACCATCGCGGCGGGGGTGCTCGCCGAATCACCCGCTGACGGCTATACGCTGATGCTTGCCGATTCATCCCTGCTCATTGCTGCACGTGCTATGCAGAAAACGGGACTGGATGCGCGTTCAAGCTTTGCCCCAATCGGCGCCGTGGCCACGGCACCGCTCGCCGTCGCGGTCAGGGCCGACTCGCCGTTACGTTCGCTGGAAGACCTTGCGGCATCAGCGCGCCGCGGTGAATCGCCAAGCTATGCCACCTCTGGCATTGGTACCGTCCATCACCTGGCGATGGAGTTGCTCCAGGTGCGTGCGTCGATCCGGTTGAACCACGTTCCCTACCGCGGCGCGGCGCAGATTGTTCCCGACCTGCTGGGCGGCCAGCTTCCCATCGCTGTGTTAAGCGCTGCAGCCGCACTCGGACATGTGAAGGCGGGTCGGATACGTGTGCTGGGGCTGACCAGCCCCGAGCCCTTCGCAGGCGCAGAAGACTGGCGGCGTATCGCAGACTGGATTCCGGGCTTCGATGCGTCGCCCAGGCTGTTTGTGCTGGCCCCTGCCGGCACACCAGCGGGGGTGGTCACGCGGCTCGAGCGCGAGGTCATTGCGGCAATCAGCGATACCGAGGTCGTGCAGGGGCTTAGCAAACAGGGCGCGGTTGCGCGACGGCGCAGCGCCGCCGAGCTGGCGCGCGACATTACCGAAGAGCTTGACCGCTGGGACCGGCTGGTACGCGACGCCGGCATTGTGCTGGGCTGAGCGCATCGGCCAGCCCGCTTGTGCGCTTCAGCTCGGGGGGCCGGTCTCAAAGGTTTTTCGATAACCGGCGATCACTTCAAGTGCGGCGCGGTTGAACAGCCACCGCGTCAGCATCTGCTGTGACTGACCCCAGGCGGCATCCGCGCCCAGATACTTGGCTGCGGACAGTCGTGCTTCCACCGGTGCATCGTCGCTGGTGGCGACCTCGGTAAAGTAGTCTTCAGCCAGGTCGTACTGTGGCCCGGGACACGGATAGTGCTTGTCGGCCAGCTCCTTTGCGATCTGAAGCAGTACCTGCGAGCGTTCGTTGAACTGGTAATTGAAAAGGTAATAAATGCCTGCCTTGACTCGAAACGCCCAGGGAATGAACCAGAGTGCCAGCACCACATGCGGGAACTTCCAGAACGATTCAGGGTCGTTGATCAGCTGGACGATTCCTAAGCCCAGCAGAATGTCGAAGGCGAGCGCAAGCGAGGCATTTCGCCAGTGCACGGGGACGCGATTGGGTTGATTGCTCATGGAAAAATCCTGCCAAGCCTGAAAACAGCGCGCGAGTTTACCGGGCTCAGAGGCCAAATAGCCGTACCGCGTTGCCTTTAAGAATGCCCGGCATCACCTCAGGCTTGAAGCCCGCAACCTCGGCATCCTTCATCCAGCGATCCGGCGTGATCAGCGGAAAATCGCTTCCAAACAGGACCCGATCCTTGAGTAGCGTGTTGGCGTACTGAATCAGCTGCTTCGGAAAGTATTTGGGGCTCCAGCCTGACAGATCGATCCACACATTGGGTTTATGCATGGCCACGCTGAGCGCCTCGTCCTGCCAGGGCCAGCTGGGGTGCGCCATCACGATCTGCATGTCGGGGAAATCGATTGCCACCTCATCAAGATGCATGGGATTGCTGAGCGCAAGCCTGAGCCCGCCGCCGCAGCGCATGCCGCTGCCGATTCCGCTGTGACCGGTGTGAAAGATCGCGGGCAGGCGGTGCGCGTTGATGACTTCGTAAATCGGCCAGGCCATACGGTCATAGGGATGGAACCCCTGCACAGTGGGATGAAATTTGAAGCCGCGCACGCCTTCCTCGAGGATCAGCCGCTCGGCCTCGCGTGCCCCCATTTTCCCTTTGTGCGGATCGACACTGCCGAAGGCGATCATCATGTCCGCGTTATCGCGGGCGGCTTCGGCGATTTCCTCGTTCGGTATGCGCCGCCGCCCCAGCTGAGATTCGCTATCCACCGTGAACATCACCAGGCCGATTTTGCGCTCGCGGTAATAGGCGATGGTTTCTGCGATCGTAGGCCGTCGCGTGCTGCCGAAATACTTGTCGGCGGCGCGATCATATTCTTCACCGTAGGCATCAAACGGATTGCGGCAGCTCACCTCCGCATGCGCATGGACATCGATCGCAATCAGGTCGGCGTGGTTCATGGCGGTGGCGTTGGAAGGTGGGTAATCCGCCATGGTAAGCCCATGCCGGGTTGCAGCGGGTGGCGAGGCTCAATACGATGTGCCGGCATGGCAGGAGGCGAGGCAGTTCCCGCGCATTCAAACAGGAGACTGATCGATGGAGCGAGCACCCTTTCGCCCGATGGATTTCGGGGTGACGCGCGTACAGGTTCGCGACGGCGCAGCGGGCGTGCGCTACGTTCAGGCCGAGGCAAGCTTGCCCGACTATCCCACCCGTCTCACCGATCGCTTTGCGCACTGGGCGGCGGTTGCGCCCTCGCGTCCCTTTCTTGCCCGACGGACGCGCCGGCCCGATGGCACGACCGGCGACTGGCGCCTGATCGACTACGGCGAGGCCTGGTTGGCGGCTCGCGCGATTGCGCAGGCGCTGCTCGATCGTGGGGTCTCCGTTGAACGGCCTGTGGCGATTCTGTCGGAAAACAGTCTCGAACACGCCTTGATGTCGCTTGGCTGCATGCTGGCAGGCATACCGTTTACGCCGGTGTCGCCCGCCTATGCGCTGGTCAGCCGTGACTTTGAGAAGCTCCGTCATGTGTTGGCGGTCACCACGCCCGGGCTTGTTTTTGCGGCGGATGCACGCTATGAGTCGGCACTCCGTGCCACCGTCGATCCGGGTACCGAAGTGGTCATGGGTGAGGGGCGGCTTGATTCGCGCGACACCACCCCGCTGGCGGCGCTGCTTCAGACGCCTGTCACCCCGGAGGTTGATCAGGCGATTGCCGCCACGGGCCCTGACACCATCGTCAAGTTTCTTTTCACCAGCGGCTCGACCAAGCTTCCGAAAGCCGTCATCAACACGCAGAAAATGTGGTGCGCCAACCAGCAGCAGATGCTGGTGTCGATGCCGGTGCTTGCCGAGGCGCCACCGGTCCTGGTTGACTGGCTGCCGTGGAATCACACCTTCGGTGGCAATCACAATGTCGGCATGGTGATCTTTCATGGCGGCACGCTCTATATCGACGACGGCAAGCCAACTCCGGCGCTGATGGGCGAGACGCTGCGCAACCTCAGGGAAATCTCTCCCACCGTTTACTTCAATGTACCCACCGGCTTTGAAGCGATTGCCCGGGCCATGCACACCGATGATGCGCTGCGTCGAACGCTGCTCGCCAAAGTCCGAATGTTTTTCTACTCCGGTGCTGCGCTGGCTCAGCCCATCTGGGACAGCCTCTGGGATGCTCAAGAGCGCGAAGTGGGCGAACGCATCGTGATGGGCACCGGGCTGGGAATGACCGAGAGCGCGCCGTTTGCGGTCTTCATTACCAATCCTGAGGTGCGCGCTGGCGATATCGGCGTGCCGGCGGCCGGCCTGGTGTTGAAACTGGTCGATATCGACGGCAAGACCGAAGTGCGCTACCGCGGGCCCAACATCA
>VGHA01000141.1 GCA_016868375.1 Betaproteobacteria bacterium
GCATCGAGCGCTCGCAGTTCGGTGAACATGCCGAGCCCATCTATCTCACCTCGAGCTTTGTGTTCGAGAATTCAGCGCAAGCCGCTGCCCGGTTCGCAGGCACCGATCGCGGTCCGGTGTACTCGCGCTTTACCAATCCCACTGTGCAGGCATTTTGCGACCGGCTGGCGGCGCTCGAGGGCGCGCCTGCGTGCCTGGCCACCGCATCGGGCATGTCGGCGATCATGGCAACGCTGATGAGCCTGACACGCGCTGGCGACCATGTGGTCTCGGCGGCAGGGGTCTTCGGCGCCAGCATGCAGCTGTTCAATTTTTTCGGTCGCTATGGTGTCGACACCACCTACGTGCCGCTGGCCGATACCGAGGCCTGGCGCCGCGCAATCAAGCCCAACACGCGCATGCTTTACATGGAGTCGCCGTCGAATCCCTTAACCGAGGTGGGTGACATCCGGGCGCTCGCGCAGATCGCTTCTGACGCCGGCGCAGTGCTGGTGGTCGACAACTGTTTCTGTTCGCCTGCGCTGCAGCGGCCCTTTGAGATGGGTGCGCATGTGGTGCTTCATTCGGCCACCAAATACATCGACGGCCAGGGCAGGGTTCTGGGCGGCGCTGTGCTGGGCAGCGAGCAATACATCCGCGAGCTTCTGCTGCCGGTGTTGCGCACCGCCGGGCCGTCGCTGTCGCCGTTCAATGCCTGGGTTCTGCTGAAAGGGCTTGAAACGCTCTCGCTTCGAATGGAGCGGCAGTCGGTCAATGCGCTGGAAGTGGCGCGTTGGCTGGAGGCACATCCGCGCGTGGCGCGTGTGCACTACCCTGGTCTGGCATCGCACCCTCAGCATGCACTTGCCATGAGTCAGCAAAAAACCGGGGGAGCAATCGTGGCGTTTGAAGTGAAGGGGGCCGACCCTGACAGCCTTCGAGCCCGCGCATGGGCCACGATCGATCAGTGCAAGCTGCTGTCCATTACCGGTAATCTGGGCGACACCAAAACCACGATCACGCATCCGGCCAGCACCACTCATGGCCGTCTCACGCCCGAGGCGCGTCTGACAGCAGGGGTGACTGAGGGGTTGATTCGTCTGGCGGTTGGCGTCGAATCGCCTATTGATATCTGCGCTGATCTGGCGCGCGGCCTGGAAGCCTGACAGTCGGTGGCACACACCATGAACACAACAACCGAGAGCCCGTTTCGCGTTTCCCGCTCGCGTCGCGTTGAGCGTCTGGTGGAGGGCATGCCCACGCAGGATGGCGCGGGGGTGAAGCTGGTCCGGGTTCTCACGCAAGATCTGCAGCGCCGGCTCGATCCGTTCCTGATGCTTGATAACTTCCGTTCTGACGATCCAGGCGACTACATCGCAGGGTTTCCTGATCATCCGCATCGCGGCTTTGAAACCGTCACCTACATGCTGGCCGGCTGCATGCGGCATCGCGATAGCGTGGGTAACGAAGGGCTCATCAATTCGGGGGGCGTGCAGTGGATGACGGCGGGCCGCGGCATCATTCACTCGGAAATGCCCGAGCAGCAGGATGGTCTGATGGAGGGGTTCCAGCTTTGGGTGAACCTGCCGGCCAACCTGAAAATGACCACACCAGGCTGGCGCGACATTCCTGGCGCCCAGGTTCCCGAAGTGATCAGTGCCGAGGGCGTGCGCGTACGGGTGATTGCAGGTCGTGCGCATGGCGTCACGGGGGCCGTACCCCAGGGGTCGGTTGATCCGGTATTCCTTGATCTGCATTTTGATGCGCCGGGTTCCATCGATATTGAGCTGCCGCCCGGACACAATGCCTTCGCCTATGTTTACCGCGGTTCGCTGCGGGTGGGCGATGGCGCTGTGCCGCAGCAGCGGATGGCGGTGCTTGAAACCCGCGCCGAGGCTGATGGCGTGTCGTTTCGCGCTGATGCGCCGGCGCGAGCGGTACTGATCGCTGGCCGACCGCTCAATGAGCCGATTGCCCAGTACGGCCCGTTTGTCATGAATACCCACGATGAGTTGATGCAGGCGGTGCGTGATTATCAGAGCGGCAACTTCGCCTGAGGTGCCGTTCGCCCGTGACGCATGCGGTAGCCACCGTGGCTCATGCAGTCGCAGCGCGATAGCCCTGCGCGTGCAGATATTGCGTTATCGGAAATTTCGGCTGCGGTTGACCAGCGCGCCCAGTAGCGCCGAGTGATCGATGACGCGCGCGGCCACCAGATGTGTGACCGTGCCGCCGCCGTGCTCCTGGCGCTGCCAGTGCCCGTAGACGGTCATGAGCTGCGCGCTGAGCAGCGCTGCGCGAAAGCGCTCGAACACGGCAGGCCATACAATGACATTGACCGTACCGGTTTCGTCTTCGAGCGTGACGAACAGGGTGCCGCGGGCGGTTTCGGGGCGCTGGCGGTGAGTGACCAGCCCGCTTGCCCGTGCAATGCGGCCATCGGGGTAGCCGGCGAGTGTTGAAGCGGGTTCGATACGCAGGCGGTTGAGCTTTTCGCGCAGCAGCGCGAGCGGATGTCGCCCCATTGGAATGCCGAGCGCACGATAGTCGGCCACGATGTCTTCGCCCTCAGTGGGGGGGGCGATTGTGATGGGGGGTTCGTCAATGCGGGTTTGATTCAGCAGCCCGCCGGTGAGTCGGCCCGCGGCAGCAGCCCAATACGCCTGACGACGATGGCCAGCCAGCGCAAGCAGCGCGCCGGCGTCGGCGAGTGCGCGCAGCGCTGCGGCATCGAGCTGCGCGCACTGAGCGAGATCGTCGACGTCGTCAAATGCGAAGCCGTTCAAGCGGGCGGGGTCCTGCAGCCGCTGCTCGCGCGCGTCAATGATGCGTGCCATGGCAGCAGCGGATAGTCCGCGTATCTGTGCAAGACCGAGGCGTACGGCGGGCTGCGCAGCGGGTTCGTCAGATTCTTCGAGCGTGCACTGCGGCTGGCTGATCAGCACGTCGGCCGGGCGTACTTCGATGCCGTGCGCGCGCGCGTCGCGCACCAGTTGCGCGGGCGCATAAAAGCCCAGGGGCTGACTGTCGAGCATGGCCGCGAGAAACGCGGCGGGTTCATGGCGTTTGATCCAGCAGCTGACATAGACCAGTAGCGCGAAGCTGGCGGCATGGCTTTCGGGAAAGCCGTATTCGCCGAAGCCCTCGATCTGGCTGAAGATGCGTTGCGCGAATTCAGGTTCATAGCCGCGCGCGAGCATGCCCTGGATGACGCGCTGCTGAAAAGCGTCGAGCCCGCCTTTGCGACGCCAGGCCGCCATGGCGCGGCGCAGCTGATCGGCCTCGCCCGGGCTGAAGCCCGCCGCCAGCATGGCGATCTGCATGACCTGCTCCTGGAAGATGGGCACGCCCAGTGTGCGTTCGAGCGCAGGTCGGATTTCGTCGCGCGGATAGTCAACGGGCTCAAGCCCCTGACGGCGCCGCAGATAGGGATGAACCATGCCGCCCTGAATGGGCCCGGGCCGAACGATGGCCACCTCGATGACCAGATCGTAGAAACAGCGCGGCTGCAGCCGGGGCAGCATGCTCATTTGCGCGCGCGATTCGATCTGGAAGACGCCGACCGTATCGGCGCGGCTGATCATTTCATAGGTGGCGGGGTCTTCCGAGGGAATGTCCTGGATGCGGAAGGCAACGATGGGCGGCGCATTGGGGGCCCGCTGATTGCCTCGCCGCCACGGGTCTCGCCGGAAAGTGATGAGCTCGAGCGCGCGGCGGATGGCGCTCAGCATGCCGAGCGCCAGCACATCGACTTTCAGCAGCCCCAGTGCATCGAGATCGTCTTTGTCCCATTCAATGACGGTGCGCTCGGCCATGGCTGCGTTTTCGACCGGTACCAGACGCGTGAGCCGGTCGCGCGCGATGACAAAGCCGCCCGTGTGCTGCGACAGATGGCGCGGAAAGGTTTGCAGTGTTCCAACGAGTTCGAGCCAGCGGGTGACGATTGGTGCATCGGGGTTGAGCCCGGCTTCGGTGAGACGAGCGCGATCGGGCGCGCCACGCCATGAGGACAGGGTGCCTGCCAGACGCTCGATGCAGCTTGCATCGATGGCAAGTGCCTTGCCCACGTCACGGAGTGCGGACCGGGTGCGATAGCGGATGACGGTGGCGGTAAGCGCTGCACGATGGCGACCGTATTTTTGATAGAGGTACTGGATGACCTCTTCGCGGCGCTGATGTTCGAAGTCGACGTCGATATCGGGGGGCTCGTTGCGCTCACGGCTGATGAAGCGCTCGAACAGTACGCTCAGACGAGCGGGATCCACCTCGGTGATGCCCAGCGCATAACAGACTGCCGAGTTGGCGGCAGAGCCGCGCCCCTGGCACAGAATGCCGCGGTCGCGTGCGAAGTGAACGATGTCGGCAACCGTGAGGAAATAGGGTTCGTAGCGCAGTTCGCTGATCAGGTTGAGTTCGTGTTCGATCTGTTCGCGGACGCTGGCGGGCACGCCTGCCGGATAGCGCCCCGGCAGGCCGCGCTCAACCAGTTCGCGCAGCCAGCTGGCGGGCGTATGCCCCGCGGGCACGATTTCATCGGGATATTCGTAGCGCAGTTCGTCAAGCGAGAAACTGCTGCAGGCGGCGACTTCCAGGGTTTGCTCGAGCAGCTCGGCCGGATAGAGGCTTGCGAGCCTCAGGCGACTGCGAAGATGTTGTTCGGCGTTGGGTGCCAGTGCATGACCGCAGTGCGCAACCGGCTGGCCCAGCCGGATGGCGGCGAGTGTGTCGTGCAGCGGTTTACGCGAGCGGCGGTGCATGTGAACGTCGCCGGCCGCGACCAGCGGCATACCGCTTGCACGGCCCAGCGCGCGCAGCTGTTCGAGCCGGGCGCTGTCGTGGCCGTAGGCAAGCAGTTCAACCGCCAGCCAGGCGCGATCGGCAAAGCGCTCGCGCAGCAGGGTGGCCATCGAGGCCAGGCCAGGCTGCCCTGTGATCAGACCCTGTGCGGGAACCAGTAACGCTGTGCAACCGGGCACACCGTCATCAAGATCGGCAGGCAACAGCTGGTAGTGGCCCTTGGGTGCCCGGGCGCGTGCCGTGCTGATCAGTTCGCTGAGCCTGCCGTAGCCCTCGCGATGACGAGCCAGCAGCACGAGTTTGGGCGCAATATTGCCTGCGCGCGACAGGCTGCCCAATGCGTTGGCGTGCGCTGGTTTCAGACAGTTGTGCAGCGAAAACTCGGCGCCGATCAGCAGCGGAAAACCATGTGTGCGCGCCTGCAGATGCGCGCGCACCACGCCGGCAAGCGAACATTCGTCGGTAATGGCGAGCGCCGCGTAGCCAAGCTCACGCGCGCGATCGACCAGTTCCTCGGGGTGCGACGCGCCCCGCAGGAATGAGAAATTACTGATGCAGTGAAGCTCGGCATAGGCAGGCAACATGCCACCAATAATACTGTATAAAAAAACAGTTATGCCATGTCGTTCAGTGGTGTTGATCCCGCGCACACCGTCGGGCAGCGCCCAGTCGCGCGGCTATACTCTGCACACCTCCCCGATCGTTCAGAGAGCAAGCATGAATATCCGCTTCACCAACCGTCTGGCCCGGCCGCTGTTGTGCGGGGTCGCGTTTATGCTCGCGGTCACCGCTTATCCGGTCTCGGCTCAGGTCGTCTCGGTCAAAGATCCCTGGGTACGAAGCACCGTGCCGCGTCAGAAGGCCACAGCCGCCTATATGGAAATTACCGCTGGTCGCGCGTCGCGTCTGCTCGAGGTCAGTTCGCCCGTGGCAGGCGTCGCCGAGATCCATGAAATGCGCATGGAAAAAGATGTGATGCGCATGCGGGCCATTGCCGCGCTCGAACTGTCAGCCGGCCAGCCCGTCACGCTGGAGCCCGGCGGCTATCACCTCATGCTGATGGACCTGAAGGTCCAGATCAAAGACGGCGACAAAGTGCCCATCACGCTGGTCTTCGAACTGCGCAATGGCAGCCGCGAAACCGCTCAGATCACAGCCGTTGCGCGCCCGCCGCAGCCTGCATCGTCGCACGGGGCCGGACACGGCAAGTCGCATTCGCACTAAGGAGCGCGCCCATGGCAAACCCCGTACCGCTCGTCAATGTCATGAATCAGCACCGGCTGGCCGAGCCCACGCCCTATGAAAATCTGCTGGGTGACGCGATTGAGCGCGTCTTCGCAGCCGGCATCCATGATCTCGATGCCATGGTGCGCATGCTGAACGAAAGCGGTCCAACCGGGCCCGATGGCAAGCCCTGGACTGCGGCAGGGCTGGAGGCCGAGCTTGCACGTCTGGGTGCCTGATCCCGGGCGCGCGCCCTCAAGATCGGCCAGTCTGAAAGACAGTCACGGAGTCGAACGATGAACGCCCCCACCCCTGTGCATCAGGATGCTGTCGAACGTATTTTGTCGCGCGGTCTCGCCCACTACTGGTTTCCCGTGTGTCCCGCTTCGTGGGTGAAGGATCGGCCGATTTCGCTGCGACGTCTTGGCCGCAAGCTGGTGCTCTGGCGTGATGCCACGGGAGTCGTTCGCGCGCTCGAGGATCACTGCCCACATCGCGGCGCCGCGCTATCGATGGGCGAGGTGCTCGGTGACCGAATCGCCTGCGCGTATCACGGTGTTCAAGTTCGTTTCGACGGCGTCGTCACGCGTGTGCCTGGCAGTCCTGGCTGCAAGCTCGAGGGCTCGAGAGCCACTCGGGTGTACCCCGCGCAGGAAGCTCAGGGTGCGATTTTTGTTTACAACAGCGCCGAGCCCCACTGCGATAACCCGCCGCCGCTGGTGCTGCCCGAGCAGCTCACCTCACCCGAGTGGTCGTCTTTTCTCTGCTATGTCGAGTGGGGCTGCGATTACCGCTATGTGATGGAAAACGTCATCGACCCGATGCACGGCGCGTATCTGCATCGGCAGTCACACAGCATGGCCGAGGGCGAGTTTTCCGCTGATTTCCAAATTCGCGATACCGATACCGGCTTCGTGTTTGAAAAAAAGGGCCAGCGAAACATCAATTTCGACTGGACCGAATGGGTCGACACGGGCATTCACCTGATGCGGCTCGAAATTCCGTACCCGAAAACAGGCGGGCCCGGCGGCAACTTCACCATCATTGGCGGATACGTACCGATCACTGATCGTGCCGCGGGCAGTTTTTTCTGGCGCTGTCGCAAGGTATCGGGCTGGCAGCGCAGTGCCTGGCGATTTCTATACCGAAACCGTCTTGAGGCGCGGCACTTCCATGTGCTGGAGCAGGACCGGGTCGCCATGGAAAACATGGAGCCCGACGCCAACCAGCGCGAGCATCTTTATCAGCATGATCTTGGCATCGTCCGCCTGCGTCGAACGCTGCGCGTGCTTGCTCAGAAGCAGCTTGAAACCGAAGCGGGTGGACCGTCTACATGATCAAGGCCTTTATTCATACGCTTCGCCACGAGGCGCAGGACACGCTGGGCATTGAACTTCGTCTACCCGATGGAGGCAACCTGCCTGCGTTCACCGCAGGTGCGCACATCGATCTGCATCTGCCAGGCGGGCTGATTCGCAGCTACTCGCTGTTGAACGACTGCCGCGAGCGTCACCGGTACGTGCTGGGGGTGTTGCGCGAGTCGAAGAGTCGCGGCGGGTCGCGAGCGGTCCATGAGCAGTTTCGAATCGGTATGTCGATTGAACTCAACGAGCCCCGCAACAATTTCCCGCTGCATGAAGAGGCCTCGCACAGCGTGCTGGTAGCGGGCGGCATTGGTGTCACGCCCATCCTGTCGATGGCGCGACGGTTGAAGGCGCTTGGTGCCTCATTTGAACTGGTGTATTGCGCCCGCTCGAAGAAAGCCGCCGCATTTAACGACGATATCGCCGAGTTGGGCATTCCCGTGCACTGGCATTTTGACGATGCCGCCGGGGGGCCGCCTGATCTCAATGCGCTGCTGAACGCGCGTCCGGGGAATGGTCCGTCGTCCACCCACTACTATGCCTGCGGACCCGCCCCGATGCTTGATGCGTTTCTGGCGGCCTGCACCTCGCTGGGGTATCCGAACAAGCATATTGAGCGCTTTGCCGCAGCCGAGCCGGTTGAACAGGTGGGGTCTCAGCAGGGGTTCACGGTGGAACTTCGGCGGTCGGGGCGAACCTTCTCCGTGTCGCCAGGGCAGTCGATCCTCGACGTGCTGCTTGATGCGGGCATTTCCGCCAGTTTCAGCTGTCAGGACGGTTTTTGCGGCAGCTGCGAAACCCGTGTGCTGGAAGGCACACCCGAACATCGTGATTCGGTGCTTACCGAAGCCGAACGCGCCGACAACAAGTCGATGATGATCTGCGTCTCGGGCTGTCAGGGTGAGCGGCTGGTGCTTGATCTGTAGCTGAAGGCGCGCTGCTACTCAGCGCGAATCCCGCGCGCCTTGATCACCTTTTCCCAGGTTGCGGTTTCAGCGCGAATGTGGGCTGCGAAGGCCTCGGGTGTCATCGGATCGGCAGTCATGGCCTGAGCGGTCAGCTGACGCGTGACACTGTCGGTGGATAAGGCTGCGGTGGCATCGCGTGCCAGCTGGGACACAATGACTGCGGGCGTGCCGGCAGGCGCCAGCAGCCCATACCAGGAGCTCACCACCACGCCGTCGATGCCCAGTTCTTTCATGGTGGGAATGTCGGGGGCAACCGGGCTGCGCGTGCTGTCAGTGATCGCCAGTGCCACCAGTCGGCCAGCGCGAACCTGAGGGAGCGCAGCGGGAAGATTGCTGAACATCAGCGGGACCACGCCAGCGATGACGTCGTTGATCGCGGGCCCCGTTCCCTTGTACGGCACATGCTGCAGATCCAGACCCAGCTGCTGTCGAAACAGTTCACCTGCCAGATGCAGGCCGCTGCCAATGCCGGGCGAGGCGTAAGAGAAACGCTTCGGATCGGCACGCATCGCGGTAATCAATGCATTGAGCGTTACGGTATCCGACGAGGGATGCGCGACCAGCACATTGGGTGCTTTGGCGAGCATGGTGATTGGCGCAAAATCGCGTTCGATGCGAAACGGGAAGTTCGTCATCAGCGTTGGATTGATGGTCAGATTGCCCGCAGGGATCACCAATAGCGTGTGCCCCGTCGGGCGCGCTCTTCGCACCCGGTCCATACCTGGATTACCGGCACCACCTGGAACATTCTCGACGACTGCGGGTTGCCCATAGCGCTTCTGAAGGGCTTCAGCAAGGAGCCGCGACAACAGATCAACCGGGCCACCGGGCGGAAATGGCGCGACGATCGTGAAGCGCTCCTGCGCGAGTTGGCGTGTCGCATCATCGGGCTGCGCCTGCGCGGACGTGGTCAGTGCTGCGAGCGCACCGGCTGCAGCGATGAGTGCAAAGCGTCGAAGCGTCTGCATGAGCGTTCTCAGATGGAAAGTGCCGCGCTGCGATTGGCAAGAAAGCGCAGGGCCGACAACACGGTGAGCGCGGAGGTTCGCGGGTTATCGGGGAGCGGTTTACCGCGCATCGTCAGCTGCATCTCGCCAAATGCACCGCGCACGCGAATCTCGTGGATGTTTTCGGTGACGCCGGGATCGGCGATCAGTCGAACGCGCGTGTTGTCCAGGCCCAGCCCGGCTAGCGCAATCGTGGCGGCAACATTCGCATTTTTCGGATAACGCTGTGCCGCTTCGCGTGCGCTTGCCTCAAGAAAGACGGTCGGCTCGGCGAGTGCATCGAGATCGAGCAGCGCTTCGGCCTGTGATCCCCGCCAGCCCGATGGCGGCTTGCGACCGGTGTAGACAACCTCATCGAGTCCCGCGAGCCGGGCGGCAGCGATTGCGTCGATTCCACCGATCGCACCAGCGAGCAGGTGCAGATGGGTTTGCCCCTTCGCCGCTGCGTCTGACAGGCGTTCTGCAAGCCCTTCCTGGCTGAGCGCACCGATCGACAGGACCGCGCATTCGGTGCCCCGGAGCAGTGCTGGCTCGACATGATCGAGCAAGGCTGAGTGACCGGCGCATTCGATCAGCAGCGCGCAGTGGGCTGGAACATCGCTTCGCACGTCAATGGAAGGGCCGAGGGCCTTGCGTGCAGCCTCGATGCGCTCGGGTCGGACGACCACGCACTGCAGGGCTGCGCCCGGGATGGCCGGCAGCCTGGCGTGCAGGGCCTGGGCAATGGCCCCCCAGCCAATCATCGTGAACGAAAGCTTGCGCCCCGCGTCCTGAGCAACGACGGGTTGATTCATGCCAGACCTCCGACCGCTGTGTGGGATAAGCGTACGGCGATCTCGGCGGCGGCGTCGCGTACCTGCGCTGCAAGCGACAGGGCCCGCTCCGGTTCGATCTTTTGCGCAGGTACGGTGACGCTGACCACCGCTGCGACCCGCCCCGAGCCCGTGATAACCGGCGCTGCCACGGTTGAGATGCCGGTT
>VGHA01000142.1 GCA_016868375.1 Betaproteobacteria bacterium
TGATGCGGGTGAATGCCCGCTCGGGAAGCTACGCCGGACACGGCGGAGCGTCCCACGACAAGCAGCAACGACATCGCCAAAAGATGCTTGCACTTTTCGAGGCGATCAATAGCGGAAACTTAGATGCTGCAAGGCATGCCTTTCAGGCACTGGTTAACTTTGATGCTTCTACCCTGGCTGATGCTCAGTTTGTGCGATTGTCAAAATTTTTACAGGCCGGAAGCATCTACCTGGCTCAGCAGCTGGTCAGGGAAATCAAGAGCAATTTTGCAAATACGGCTTCTCAGGCTGCAGCGCAGAAGAAAAAGTCCCAAGCTCCGGCCTTGCGCCTGGACGGACTACATGTGGTGGACATACGTGCGTGAATCGGTTTGCGTCACTTTGACTCGAACTTTTTAAATCTAGGGAAAACAGTTCGAATCCCATCAGCCACCCCACCCTTCCCCAGTCAATCTGATCGTAAGACTCAAGGCCTGTCGGCAGGCCTGCAGCCGAAAACGATCTCCGCTCTCGGCCAGTTCACAGGATTCTGCAAACAGCCAGCAATCTCCGAGCAGGCGTTCATTCAATAACCTAAATGCATTGTTTCAACACAAACGATGCATTGGACTTAAACCCCGGCTCTTTCATACGATCACTTCATCCACCCACTTCCATCAAGGATTGGACATGAAAGTCATCGTGCTCGGAGCCGGTCTGCTTGGCGTCACTTCCGCCTACTTCCTGCGCCAGCAGGGGCACGATGTCACCGTGGTCGACCGACAGGCGGCGGCGGCTGCCGAAACCAGTTTTGCGAACGGGGGCCAGATTTCTGTCAGCCATGCAGAGCCCTGGGCCAATCCATCCGCGCCCTTGAAAGTGCTGAAGTGGTTAGGCCAGGAGGATGCACCGCTATTGTTTCGCCTGCGGGCAGACGCCCGGCAGTGGCGTTGGGGCCTGCAGTTCTTGCGCGAGTGCACGCCCGCGCGCACCCGGCGCAACATTGAGCAGATCGTCAGGCTGGGAACCTACAGCCGCGACACGCTGCAGCAGCTTCGCCGCGATACTGGCATTGCTTACGATCAGCGCACGCAGGGCATTCTGCACTTCTACACCAGCGAGAAAGAGTTTGACGCGGCCGAGGCGCCCGCCGCGCAAATGCGCGAACTGGGCTGCGATCGCCGCGTGATTTCGGCCGATGAAGCGGTTCGAATCGAGCCTGCACTCGCTAACATCCACCCCCAACTTGCTGGCGCCACCTACACGAGCGAAGACGAATCGGGCGATGCCAACCGCTTCGCTCGCGAACTGGTCACGCTGTGCGAGGCCGCAGGCGTCCGGTTTCTTATGAGTCATACCGTCACTGCAATTCGCGAGGCCGCTGGCGAGGTGGATCATGTCGAAGCCACCGACGGCGAGGGGCGATTTCAACGCCTGCGCGCCGATGCCTACGTGCTTGCAATGGGGTCACTGAGCCCGCTGCTCGCCAAGCCGCTGGGCCTTGAGCTGCCCATTTATCCCGCCAAGGGGTATTCGGTCACCATGCCGGTGAAGGATCCCGCCAAGGCGCATCAGGTGTCACTCACCGACGATGAGTACAAGCTGGTGTTCTCGCGGCTGGGCGATCGCCTGCGGATCGCAGGGACCGCCGAACTGAACGGCTATGACCGCGATCTGAACCGTGTGCGCTGCGAAGCGATTGTTCGACGCGTGGAAGCGCTGTTCCCGGGAGCGGGTGATAGCGAGCGTGCGCAGTTCTGGACCGGGTTGCGCCCTGCCACACCCAGCAATGTGCCCATCATCGGCCGATCGAAACTCGGCAAGCTCTTCCTCAACACCGGCCACGGCACGCTCGGCTGGACTCACGCGTGCGGCTCGGGCAAAAGCATTGCGCAAATTGTGAGTGGCCTGCAGCCCGAAGTTGATTTCGCGTTCGTGGGCCTGGAGCGGCACGGCCAGCCCGTCGGCGGCATGGCAACGGCCTGAGCGCTACGGCCCACCAACCGGTGAGGCCGCTAACCTTCCTCGGTTCATCGCTTGGTGCCTTGCAAGACAAGCAAGCTTGGCGCTAAGCGCTTACCACTTCCCAATGATCACGCCTGCACGCGTGCTGCCATCGGTTCGATCAGCCACCACCTGATCGGACATCGTCACGCGATTTCGGCGGTCAGTGAGCCGATCAATAAGCATGGCCTGCATCTCGGCCCGCACAGCGGCAAGGCCTGAGGCATCGCCCAGATCCACCAGTTCGTCCGGATCTTCCTGCAGATCAAACAGCTGCGGCGCGAAACCCTTGTAGTGGACGTACTTCCAGCGCTCGTTACGGACCATCCAGGCGCGGGCAGCGTTTGGCGACACACCCAGCGTAAGCCGTGACCGATAGAACGCGTAATCGATTTCGCTGAAGGCGCAGTCTCGCCAGTGCCCGGCGTCGCCACGCATGCCTGCGGCGAGCGACCGCCCTTCAAGTCGCTGACCCGGGTCTTCAAGTCCCATCCAGTCGAGAATGGTGGGAACGATATCGATTGCCTCAACCAGTCTTGAATCAACGGCTCCGCGACTCGCATCGGCTGAGGGATCGGGGTCGCTGATGATCAGAGGAATCCGCGCACTTGCATCGTGGAACAGTTCTTTTTCGCCAAGCCAGTGGTCCCCAAGATAATCGCCATGGTCACTGGTGAAAATGATCGCCGTGTCGTCGAGTCGTCCGCTCTGCTCCAGTTCGCGCAGCAGTCGCCCCAGGTGATCATCAAGCTGCTTGATCAGGCCCATGTAGGTGGGCACCGCCACGGCACGCTTCGCGTCATCAGAGTAAGTTTTCGAGCACTCGATATCCATGAAAGCGCGTACGACCGGATGCGCGCGCTCACGTTCCGCCGCGCTTCGCACCGGAGCGGGCACATCATCAGGACCATACAGTGCGTGATACGGCGCAGGCGCCATCAGTGGCCAGTGCGGCTTGATGAAAGACAGATGCAGCACCCAGGGACGATCACCTGTTTCGCGAATGAACTGCAGCGCCCGATCGGTCATGTATGCGGTTTCCGAGTGCTGCTCGGCGACCCTTGCCGGCCGCCCCGCATGGCGCAGCGACCAGCCCGACAGGATGCTTCCGTCTTCGCCGAGCGCCGAGTTGGCGTGGTCATGCCAGGGATTGTCACCCCCGTAGCCAAGCTCACGCAGGAAGCGGTTGTAGCGCAGGTCGGGATTGGCCTTGGTCGGTGGATGCACGCCATCGTCGCGTTCATAGGGCTCGAAGCCACATTGCGACAGATGAACGCCAAGATCGGTGCGAGGATCAACGCCCAATCGCTTCAGGCCTTCGAGATCGGGAACCATGTGGGTCTTACCCACCAGCGCCACGCGGGCACCGGTGGGCTTCAGATAGTCGCCCAGCGTGCGCTCATCCACGGGCAGCGGCACAAAGTTCCAGCTTGCGCCGTGGCTGAAGGCGGTACGCCCGGTGTAGAACGACATGCGCGAGGGCCCGCAGACAGGCGAACTGCAATACGCGCGATCAAACCTCACGCCGCGGGCGGCGATCCGGTCGATGTTGGGCGTTGCTACGGGCGATCGCCCGTAGCACGACAGGTAGTCCCATCGAAGCTGGTCGGCCATGATGAACAGAACATTGCGAAGCTTGCGCATGTGAGGGTTCCCGCCCTTATTCCATCGAAATATTGGCGGCTTTCACCACACGGGCCCAGGACTCCACCTCGGAGGCAACCAGCTTGCCGAATTCTGCCGCCGTACCGGCCGAAGGTACCGCGCCAAGCTTGGCCAATCCTTCAATCGCCTCAGGGTTGGCAACGATGCGACGCACCGCTGCGTTGATGCGCTCAACAACTGCTGGCGGCGTGCCTGCACGGACCATGAATCCTTGCCAGTCTCGAACGACGAAGTCTGGGAAGCCTGATTCGACCATCGTCGGAACATCCTTCAACACCGGCAGACGCCGATCACCCGTGACCGCCAGCGGACGGAGGCGTCCGGCCGCGATGTGCCCCACCACGGGCGGCGTGGCGGCGAACATGAACTCGATCCGCCCCGCAAGCAAATCACCAATGGCCTGCGGAAAGTTGTTGTACGGCACATGCAGCGCGCGGGTGCCGGTTTGAAGCGTAAGCAACTCTCCCGCCAGATGCGCCGGTGAGGTCACCCCGCCCGACGCGAAGTTGAGTTGCCCAGGCTTGGACTTCAGCAGCGCGACGAGTTCAGCCGGCGTGTTGACTGGAACCGATGGCGGCACCACCAGCACGTTGTAGGAAAAGACTGTCTGAACGATGGGGACGAAGTCTCGTCTCAGATCAAACGTAACCTGCCGGTTCACAGACTGCGAGACCGTCATCGGCATGTAGAGCGTCATCAGGGTGTAGCCGTCGGCGGGCTGTCGCAGCACATCTGAAGCACCCACGATGCCTGTGCCGCCCGGCTTGTTGTCAACCACCACCGGCTGGCCCAGTTCCTGGGTAAGGCGGGTGGCCACCTGACGCGAAATAATGTCGATAGGTGTTCCGACGAATGCCGGAACCACCAGGCGATCGGGCTTATTCGGATAGTCCTGCGCCAGAGCTGGAGCCGCAGCGCAGAGCGCAAGACCCACCGCGCATGCGGTCCGGAGCGTGTGAGAGAGCAAGCTTTGAAGCGGAATCATTCGGAGTCTCCTTTTCGAAAGTTATCAGTCGTTATTGCGCCTGGTAGATCCAGGCCATCGAATCGAAGGTTTGATCAGCGGTGCGCGATTGCAGGAACGCATTGCGCAAATCAGCGGCTGCGCCCTCCGCATGGTAAACATGGCCATAGAGCCGCGCGGTCAGTTGCACTCGCGTGGTTCGCAGATAGCGCTTCTGATGATATTGAATGAAAGCCTGCTCATAGGCCCCCGTGGTGTCGCTTACGCAGTCGGCCAGACACACCGCATCTTCCATCGCCATGCACGCCCCCTGCGCCAGGTATTGCAGCATCGGATGGGCAGCGTCGCCAAGCAGCGTCACGCGGCCCCGACTCCAGTTGCGGATGGGCTCGCGATCGCGCATCACATAGGTTCGCCAGTCCGAAATCGACGCCAGCATCTCGCGCACCGGCTGCCAGGTGCAGGCGAAGTGCTCCAGGAGGGGTTCGCGATTTCCCGCTGCATCCCAGCCCGTGTCGAGACGATCACTGTGGAACACGACGGTCACGTTGTAGAAGCGCTCTTTGCGCATGGGCCAAAGCACCATGTGAAGCTTGGGGCCCACCCACAAGGCCATCGAATTGGCTTTGAGCACGGCGGAAATGTCCTCGGTGGGGACAATCGCCCGGTAACAGACATGACCTGCCAGCCTCGGCTCGCCGTCTCCCACCAGGGCCTGGCGAATCATCGACCACAGGCCATCGGCGCCGATCAGGGCCGCGCCGCGATGGACGGCGCCCGCCGCGGTTTCCACCTGAACCTTGGAACCGTCATCGTTGAACGACGCAATCCGACTGCCGGTCAGGAGTTCGATCGCCCCGGGACGTGCCCGGCAGGCCTCCAGCAGCACGCCGTGCAGATCAGCGCGGTGCATCAACCCATACGGGTACCCGAAGCGCCTGGTGAAACCCTCGCCAAGCGGCAACGACGTGATTGTTGAACCATCGAGGGCATCGATGACTGCCATAGAGCTCGGAAAGGTGGCGATATCAGACACGGCCTGGGTGACGCCCAAACGTTCGAATACGCGAAACGCGTTGGGGCCAATCTGCAATCCGGCGCCGATTTCCCGGAACGCATCGGCCTGTTCCAGCACGCGTACCGGCAGTCCTGCGCCAGCCAGCGCAAGCGCTGCCGACAAGCCACCAATTCCGCCGCCGGCGATCAGGATCGGAGACGCATGGTGCGCTGTCTCAGTCATCGCCCTCTCCCTTTTTTGGATTTGCCTTTTTACTCAAATCGCATTCGGTCTAGAAGAGCTGTTATCGTCATGACCCATGTTGTAGGAGCATGGCATGTACTATGATCCGATTACGCTGCGACAACTGCAGGCGCTGCTTGCCATCTCTGACGCGGGCAGTATCGGCGCGGCCGCCAAGCGGCTCGGGGTTACGCAACCGGTGCTATCGCGCATCGTGGCGCAGCTTGAGCGATCCGCGGGCGTTTCGCTGGTGGCTCGAGGCGCACGGGGTACCGTGCTGACCCCTTCCGGAAAATCGCTGGCGGCAAGAGCCCGCACCATTTCGGCAGAGCTCAAGCGCTGTCAGGAAGACCTGCAACTGCTGCGCGGTGAAACCGGTGGCCTGATCTCAGTGGCTGCATCGCCCGTGCCGATGATGCTGGTGGTGCCATTCGCCATTCGGCAGTTGCTCCAGACCCTGCCGGATGCCGAGGTCCTGGTCAACGAAATCGTTTACCCGCAACTTCTCGATGCGTTTCGCGACCAGCGGATCGACTTCGCGATCGGGCCAGTGCCCGCCACCGGGCTGGGCAGCGACTTCCGCGTTGAACCGCTGTTTCAGGTCGATGGCGTCATTGCCGTGGCGCGCGATCACCCCAAAGCGTCAGCGCGATCGCTTGGGGCGCTGTGCGCCGAACCCTGGATCATCATGGGCCCCACGAACGGGCCGGGCGCGGTGATCAGCCAACTGTTTGCAAGCCACGGTCTTGAGCCCCCGCGATGTAAGGTCACACTCGATACGGTGTGGTCGGCCATGGAAATGATCAGCCAAACCCAATTTGTTGGGTGGGTGCCCAAGCCAATCGCCGAGTCCGCCCTTGATCGGATCAGAACCGTCAAGATCCGCGAGGCGCTGCCGCCGCTGCAGATCGGGCTTATTACCCGCACGGACACTCAATTGACCACAGCAGCGCGGGCCTTGATCTCGGCGGTGCGGACCCGATCAAGGCAACTGCACCGAACCGAACACAACGCCAGGACTGCTTGAACCATGCCCAACCCGCTCGTCAATACGCGCACCCTCCGCGCCGGTGTCCTCAACGTCGCGCTTTATGAATGCGGGCCTGCTGAAGGCGCTCCCGTTTTCCTGATGCACGGCTTCCCGTATGACATCCACGCATTCGAAGAGGTCGCTCCGCGACTCGCCCGGGCAGGTTGCCGGGTCTACGTACCCTACCTCAGAGGCTTTGGGCCCACCCGGTTTATCAGCGATGCGACACCACGCTCAGGCGAACAGGCTGCGCTAGGCGCTGACCTGTTATCCCTCATGGACGCGCTGCAGGTTCCGCGCGCGGTGTTGGCGGGCTACGACTGGGGCGGTCGCGCGGCCTGCGTGATCGCCGCGCTGTGGCCCGAACGTTGCATGGGCCTCGTATCGCTCAATAGCTATAACATTCACGACGTTGCACGCGCGATGCAACCCGATACGCCAGCCAATGAGCGCAGCCTCTGGTACCAGTATTACTTCCACAACGAACGCGGCCGAGCAGGTCTTGCCAGGTATCGGCGCGAACTGATCCGACTGCTCTGGCAAAGCTGGTCGCCAACCTGGGCCTTCGACGATGCAACGTTCGAGCGCTCGGCCCCGGCATTCGACAACCCCGACTTCGTCGATGTAGTCATCCACTCGTATCGCTGCCGATACGGCCTTGAACCTGGCGACCCCGCCTACGCTGCGATCGAGCAACGCCTTGCCCAGTTGCCAACCATCAGCGTGCCAAGCATTACCTTTGATGGTGCTGACGATGGCGTGCGCCCGCCAGCGGACGCGGGCGCGGCCGCGCACAGGTTTACCGGTCCGCGTTCTCACCGCGTTGTTCCCGGAGCGGGGCATAACCTGCCGCAGGAAAAGCCCGAGTGCTTCGCTGATGCGGTGTTGGAACTGGTTGACGCAAGTCGGTCCGCTTAAGCGCTGGAGGCCTGACCCGCCGCCCGCTCCAGGCCTGCGAGGCCCGCCCCGACCAGCTGACGGGCCAGATCCAGAAACCGGTCCACAGCGGGCAGTGATAACTCCCTTCGCCAGCAAAGCGCGGTTTCGGCCATCTCGGTTGAGTCAGCAATCGCTCGAAACGTGACGCCCGGCAGCCGCAGCGTCGTAAGCGACTGCGGCACGATGGTAAGCCCCACCCCCGCGCCGACCAGCGACACCGCAGTGGGCAGGTGACCGATCTCGTGAATCACCATTGGGCTGAATCCGGCGCGATGACACATTCCGAGTACCTGACTGTAGTACCTCAGCCCCACCAATCGGGGCAGCATGATCAACGGCTCGTCGCGCAGCGAAGAAACCGGAACAGGATCGAGCGCGGCAAGCCGATGCTGATTGGGAATCGCAAGCGCGAACGGCTCGCGCAGTATGGTTTCCATTTCAACGCCCGGCACGTCAAGCGGGGGCCGCACGAGTCCGATCTGCAGCCTTCGATCTGCAAACCAGTCGGTCTGCTGCGCGATCGTCAGTTCATGCAGCGACAGGCCGATATCCGGGTAGCGCGAGCGAAACTCACGAACCAGCCAGGGCACATAGGTAAAAGCAAGCGATCCGACAAAACCGACGGCGAGCTTGCCGATTTCGCCGCGCGCGGCTCGCTGCGCCATCTGGGCCGCACGCTCGCTGTCGCGCAACACGTTGCGGGCATGCAGAAGGAACTCAGATCCAGCACGGGTAAGACGGACACCGCGCCCCACCCGATCAAACAGCTCAACGCCCAGCTCAGCCTCGAGCGCCTGAATCTGCTGACTGAGCGGAGGCTGCGAAATATGAACCCGCGCAGCCGCCCGGCCGAAGTGTTCCTCTTCAGCCGCGGCAACAAAATATCTGAGCTGCCTTAGTTCCATCGATTGATACACGTTTCATATCAATTGCAAGTAAATAATATATTGGACGAACGAGCGCGCCGGCACATACTGTCACTATTAACGACACGCCGGACATACCGGCGGCATCAACGGAGGCGGCGCTCGTGCTGGGGATAGCACTCAGGGAGACACAACCGACGCAGTCGCGGTCGTCGCCGCGCGAACCCCCGTTCGCCGCGCGTCAGCCGCTGCTCGATGTTCGGTCATTGACCGTCGACTTCACTGGAAGATCGAGCACGGTCCGCGCGGTCGACACCGTCGATTTTTCAGTCGACGCCGGCGGGACGCTGGGCGTTGTGGGCGAATCGGGTTCTGGCAAAAGCGTCACCGCACTATCGATCATGCGACTGGTGCGTCCGCCGGGCAGAATCATCCGCGGCGCAATCCAGTTCGGCGACCGCGATCTCGCCTCACTGTCCGATGCGCAGATGCAGTCGGTCCGCGGCCGCGAGATCGCGATGGTGTTTCAGGAGCCAATGACCTCGCTCAACCCCGTGTTCCGAATCGGTGAACAGATCGCCGAGGTCCTGCGACTCCATGAGGGACTGGACCGTCAAGGCGCCCTCACTCGCGCGACGGCAATGCTTGATGCCGTTCGAATCCCCTCCGCTGCGCGTATTGCCCGGGAATTTCCGCATCAACTGTCAGGCGGCATGCGCCAGCGTGTGATGATCGCCATGGCGCTTGCGTGTCAGCCAAAACTACTGATTGCAGATGAGCCCACCACGGCACTGGATGTCACGATCCAGGCGCAGATTCTCGAACTGATCGCTGAACTCAGGCAGCAACTGGGTATGGCGTTGCTCCTGATCACGCACGACATGGGCGTCATTGCCGAGTCGGTTGATCGTGTGGGCGTCATGTACGGTGCCCGGATAGTCGAGAGCGCTCCAGCCCGCCGGCTGTTTGAATCGCCGCTGCATCCTTACACGCAAGGCCTGTTGCGCTCCATCCCGCGGCGCGGCGCGGCCAACCGTCCCCGCGAGCGACTGGCCCAGATCCCCGGCACGGTACCCACGCTCACTCTGCCGCTCGCACCGGGATGCAGGTTCGCCCCGCGCTGCAATAAGGCCACTCCGCGGTGCCAAGTCGAGACGCCTGCGCTCGTCGAGATCAGCCCGGGCCATCAGGTTGCCTGCTTGGAGGTATCGCTGTGACCCAGGCCAGACAGCCGCTGTTATCGGTCACCCACCTCAAACGCCATTTCCCGATTGCGACGCCCTTGTTGGGTGGACCGCGCCGGGCGGTGCAGGCAGTGGACGGCGTGAGCTTCGATGTCCTGACGGGCGAGACGCTCGGACTGGTGGGCGAATCAGGGTGCGGCAAATCGACCACCGCACGCCTGCTGCTGGGGCTGATTCGGCCAGACGCCGGGTCAATCCTGTTCGATGGCGTTGATCTGGCAAC
>VGHA01000143.1 GCA_016868375.1 Betaproteobacteria bacterium
GTGCCAGGCGTAGTCATGCACGCCTTTCAATGCACTCAGTCGCTTCTTCATGCCGGAATCGAGCGCGTCATAGGCTGCAAACATGGTGGCGAACTCGGTGTCAGCGCCCTCCGGCGGACACTCGACGCCATAAAGTATGGATCCAAGCATGGGGCGGCGCATGTAGGACATATCGGAGTGCCAGACCATGCCTGCCCGGTCAGCACCGATCATCTCGCCCTTGTCGTTACGGACATTGGAGATGTAGGTGACTTCGGGAAAAGTCTCCACCGAGAAGCGCTTGACGATGTGACCCACCAGCGGACCAAACCGCGCAGAGAAATCAACATGCATCGCGGGGGGCAGATCCTGGTCACGAAACACCAGCACTCCGTGCTTGACGAGCGCCGCATTGATTACCTGGAACTCCGCCTCCGAAATGGGCTGGGAGAGGTTTACGCCACGGATTTCAGCGCCAATATGTTCGGTGAGGGAAAGAACCTGCAGGGAGCTGTGTCGGGCGGACACATCGGGGAGTTGGGCTGATATGGCAAACGCCTATAAATTGTCGGACAAGATGTCGACAAATACTAATTTTGCGCCGGCAGTGTGTCAAGGGTTGACAGGCGAGCCAAAGGCAACGTTTCAAAGCCATGGCGGCATCCGGCGACTACAAGGCCATGGTGCTGTCGTGCATCGATCCGCGGATTCAGGATCTGGTTAACAAGCAGCAGGCCCGCGATGATCTGAGCGGCAAGTAAAGCGCCTTCACTATCGCCGGTGCGTCCATCGGTGTTGTGGCGCCGGCCTTCAAGGAATGGCACAAGACGTTCTGGGAGAACCTGGGCGCGTCTGTTCAGCTGCACAACATCAAGAAAGTGATCGTGGTGAACCACCGTGACTGCGGTGCCGCCAAGATCGCTTATGGCGATGCCAAGGTTGCCAACGCCGCGGCCGAAACCGCCACTCATCAGGCGGCCCTGATGGAGTTCCGCAAGCAGTTAAAAGAGAAGCATTCTAATCTGGGTGTGCAGCTGGGCCTCATGTCGCTGGACGGCAAGCTCGAGCGGTTTGCGTGAGGGGCGCATGATCGGCCACGCGCCACCTTGCCAAAGCAATTCTTCGCGCGTAGCCTTCGACTAAGGTCAGTTCAACAAAGAAATCAAGTTAATCGCTTCGCTTTGACTGACTGGCGAGGAGACAGCGCCGATGACCGGTCCAGCCCTGACCAGGTTCCTGACAGGGGCCTGGCCGCATGAGTACAGGCATGTCCGCAGTAGCGGTCGCTGCGCGTCGGACGCTCCCTGTGGCGAGCACGCCACCGCGCTGATTCTGTACACCTTTGATGGTGGCAGGTTAGGCCGTACTGCGCAGTCGCGCTGGCCTGTTGCCCGAACCCTTTTTCCCCAGCTACGTCCCGGAGTTACGCCATGGGAATGAATGAAGTGCCCGTCCTGCAGGGAGGGTTCGCCCCGGTCTCGCAGGAACACGTGATCGAACTCACTGATGTGCAGGGCGAAATCCCCAAAGACCTCAACGGCATGTATGTGCGCAACGGCCCCAACCGCCGCTTCGAAGCCCCCGGTCGCTATCATTGGTTCGATGGCGATGGCATGCTGCACGCCGTGCAGTTCGACCGCGGCCGCGCCATCTACCGCAATCGCTGGGTCATGACCCAGGGTTTGCAGGAAGAGCTGGCTGCTGGGCAGGCGCTGTGGCAGGGCATCAAGGATCCACCGCGTAAAGACAGGCCCGATGCGCCGCTGAAAAACACGTCGAACACCGACGTCAAGTTTTACAACGGCCATCTCGTGTCCATGTGGTACCTGGGCGGCACGGTTTACAACGTCAAGCCCGACGATCTTGGGACGGCTGGCACCCTCGATATGGACCCGCGTCTGCAGGGCCTGCCGGTGTCGGCGCATTCCCGCGTGGACGAGCGCACGGGCGAGTTCCTGTTCTTTGCTTACGGTAAGACCGCGCCCTACATGCACTACGGTGTGATGGACCGGCACGGCGCGCTGAAGACGTTCATTCCGGTGCAGCTTCCCGGCCCGCGCCTGCCGCATGACATGGCGATTACGCAGAACTATTCGGTGGTGCACGACTTCCCGCTGTTCTACGACATGGAGGCTTTCCAGGCGGGGCGCCACAAGATCAAGTTCTATCATGAGATGCCTTCGCGCTTCGGAGTGATTCCGCGCCATGGCAAGCCCGAGCAGATCCGCTGGTTCGAGGCCGCGCCCACCTACATGTACCACGTGTCCAACGCATGGGAAGAGGACGATGGCCACGGCGGCATCGAGATCGTCATGACGGGCACGCCGTTTCGGCTGCCGCGCGACTGGCGCGGCGCTGTAGACGTGGAGCGCTTTCCGAAAATGCTGGCCAACCTCGAGAATGACTTCATGTTCTACGAGTGGCGGTTCAATCTGCGCACGGGCCAGACCCGCGAGCGCGTGATCGATGACATCATCAATCAGGAGTTTCCGGTTATCAATTCCTGGATGCAGGGCTATAAGACCCGCTACTCCTGGAACCTGCTGATGGGCCGCAGCAATCGAGCCGAGGACCCGCGCTTTTGCGGCATCGTGCGCTACGACCTCGAGCGTGACACCTGCACCAGCTACCACGAGGGCGTACACAAGTGGTTCAGCGAGCCGCCCTTCGCGCCGGCCGACAACTGGAAGAATGAGGACGACGGCTACCTGGTTGGCTTCATGTGGGACGAACTCGCTCGGCAGTCATTCGTCACCGTGTTCGACGCCCGCGACATCAGCACGGGACCCGTGGCGCGCATCCGTATCCCGGTTCGCGTACCCAACGGCTTTCATGCCACCTGGGTGAGTGCCGAGCGCCTCCGGCGCGGTTACTGATCACTCTGCAGACATGATCCACCGGTGCGATGCGGACTGCCTGCAGCCCTGTGCACGTGGCCCTTCAATCGAACGCCTGTCATGAACCTTCCGTTTGACCTGCGTCTGCCTGTGGTGGCTGCGCCCATGTTCCTGATCTCCGGACCGGAACTGGTGCTGGCCGCCTGTCGGGCTGGCATCGTCGGCGCTTTCCCTACGCCGAACGCGCGGCCGATCGAGCGTCTGGACGAATGGATGCGGCAGATCACGGAAGGCCTGGCGCGTGCGCGCGACAGCCAGCCCGCTGCGACCCTGGGTCCGTGGTGCGCGAATCTGGTCACCCATTCGTCCAATACCCGGCTGGCCGAGGATCTGGAGCTGATCGCCCGCTACAAGCCGCCGGTGGTGGTCACAGCCCTGGGCAGTCCCAAGCCGGCCATCGAGGTGGTGCATGGGTATGGCGGCATCGTACTCGGTGACGTCATCAACCTGACTCTGGCACGCAAGGCCGTGGCGGCGGGCGTTGATGGTCTTGCCTGTGTTTGCGCGGGTGCTGGAGGCCACACCGGCTTTCTCTCACCCTACGCATTCGTGAGCGCGGTACGCGAATTTTTCGACGGCGTGGTGGTGGTGGGCGGTGGCATCAGCGACGGCTGCGGGGTGGCCGGCGCGGTCGCCAGTGGCGCCGACCTCGTTTACATGGGGACGCGCTTCATCCCAGTCAAGGAAAGCCTGGCGCCGCAGGCCTATCAGCAGATGGTGGTCGACTGCGGAATGGATGACCTGCTGATCAGCGCTGCGGTCACGGGAACGCCGGCGAGCTGGCTCAAGCCCTCGTTACAGGCGAATGGCCTGGATCCCGCGCAGATGCCCGATGCGCCTGGTCGCCAGTACGACACCAACCAGTCATTCGCAGGAAAAAAATGGATGGACGTCTGGGCCGCTGGTCAAGGTCTGGGCACCATTCATTCAATCCAGACCGTGGCTGAGGTGGTCGATGACCTTTGCCGTGACTTTGATGCGGCCTGCACGCGCCTGCAGCGCTTGCGCGCGTCCAATTTTAAGGGGATTGCATGAGGACACCGACCCACATCCTCGGCGGTTACCAGACCGACTTTGCCAAGGCGTGGTCCCGCCATGGTCAGGATATTTCCGACATGGTGCGCGAGGCCACGCTGGGCACGCTTGAGGCCAGCGGCGTGAATCCCGAGCAGGTGCAGAGCATCCATGTGGGAAACGCCTTTGCCGAACTGCAGCGCCAGCAGGCGCATCTGGGGGCCATGGTGGCGCAGGTGGTGCCTGAACTCTGGGGTGTGCCAGCCATGCGGCACGAAGGAGCATGCGCGTCCTCTTCGCTGGCGGTGCTGAGTGCCATGGCGGAGATCGAGGCCGGACGATACGACTGCGTGCTGGTCTTGGGCGTCGAGGAGTTCAAGAACACCTCCGGTGATGTGGCCTCGCAGAACCAGAATGCCGCGGCCTGGCAGGGCCGCGAGGACATCGACTGCACGTTCATGTGGCCAGCTGCGTTTGGCCTGCTGGCGCAGGAGTACGAGGCCCGCTATGGGCTGGACCGTCGCCATCTCAACCGCATCGCCGAACTCAACTATGCCAACGCCAGGCGCAATCCGCTGGCGCAGACCCGGCGCTGGAACTTCGAGCCCGGTGCCTTCACCGACGACGACACGCTCAATCCGGTCATCGAACCTGGCATCCGCCGCCAGGATTGCGGTCAGATTACCGACGGCGCATGTGCCGTGCTGCTGGCCTCGGACAAGTTTGCGCGCGCCCATGCGGCGCGTACTGGCGCTCGTATCGGGGCCTTGCCTAAGATCAGTGGCTGGGGCCACCGCAACGCGGGCTTGCGCCTCAAGGACAAGCTCGAGCGCAGTCGCGGCCAGCCCTATGTGTTTCCGCATGTGCGCCAGACCCTGGAAGACGCCTGGCGCCGAGCAGGCATCGGTGGCAGCCAGGATCTGAGCGGCATCGAGACCCATGACTGCTTCACCACCACCGAATACATGGCCATCGATCATTTCGGTCTCACCCCGCCCGGCCAGAGCTGGCAGGCGGTGGAATCCGGTCTGATCGAGCCTGGTGGTGCCTGCCCGGTGAACATGAGTGGCGGTCTGATTGGCGCCGGCCATCCCGTGGGCGCCACTGGCGTACGCATGCTGCTGGACGCGGCCCGCCAGGTGACCGGCAAGGCCGGCGCGTGTCAGATCGAGGATGCACGGCGCATGCAGACGCTTAACATCGGTGGCTCGTGCGCCACGGTGGTGAGCTTTGTGGTTGAGGCTGCATCGGTATGACCGAGCGTGTGTGGCGTGAGCAGTGTGCCAGCGCACTGGCGCAGTGAGTGCATGAACAGCATGCAGGTGCTGGCCCAGCTCACGCTCAACGGGATTGCCGTGGGCGCAATCTACGCTCTGGTGGCGCTCGGCCTGGTGCTGATTTACAAAGCCACTGAGGTTCTCAACTTCGCCCATGGCGACCTGCTGGTGGTCTCGGCCTTTTCGGCCTGGGGCCTGATCACCGTCCTGGGCCTGCCGTTCTGGGTGGCGGTGCTGCTGGTGATCGTCGCGGTCTCAGCCTTGTCGTACGCGCTCGATGCCTGCGTGATCCGCCGCATCGCGGGCCAGCCGCAGTTCGCAGGCGTGATGCTCACGATTGCGCTGGCCTTCATGCTGCGCGGTCTGGTAAGCATGGTGGCCGGGCCTGAGGCACGCAACTACCCCACGCCATTCACTGGCCAGCATTCCTCGTTGGCGGGCGTGGCCATCGGCCACCTGCAGCTGGTGATCCTGGGCGTCACACTGGCGGTAACCGTGGGCTTTTTCCTGTTCTTTCGGCATACCCGCCTGGGCGTGGCCATGCAGGCGGCCTCGCAGAACCAGCTCGCGGCTTACCTCAACGGCATCCGCGTCAAACGCGTCAACTCCCTTGTCTGGGCCCTCGCCGGCGCCTGCGCGGCAGTGGCCGGCGTGCTGCTCGCGCCCATCACGCTGGTGGACCTGACGTTATGGTTCGTCACGCTCAAGGCCCTGGCCGCGCTGGTGCTGGGCGGCTTTGGCAGCGTGCCCGGCGCCATCGTCGGTGGCCTCCTGATCGGCCTGATCGAGCAGTACGCCGGCGTCTATTTGCCCGATGGCAGCAAGGACGTCGCAGCCTATCTGGTGCTGATTGCGGTGCTGGTCATCAAGCCCACCGGCCTGTTGGGGGAGGCGCACGGGCGCCGCGTCTGAGATGCACTTCGATTACCACACCCGCTACCGCCAGGGCTTTGCGCTGTTGCAGCGCCCGGGGGAGCGCATCAGCTACGGCTTGCTGATGGCCTTGCTGCTGGTGATGCCCGCGTTCCTCAGCCCCTTCTTTCTGGGCGAACTGAGCTATGTGTTCATTCTTTGCGTGGCCAGCCTCGGACTGATGTTCCTCACCGGTTACACCGGTCAGGTCTCGCTGGGCCATGCGGCCTTTCTGGCAATCGGCGCTTACGCCCACGCCTGGTTTCTGGCGCGCGGGCTGCCCTGGCCGATATCGCTGCCGCTGGCGGCGCTGCTCACGGCCACAGTGGGCGTGTTGATCGGTGTGCCGGCGATCCGAGTCTCCGGCCTGTACCTCGCGATGGTGACGTTGGCGTTCTCCATCATCATCGAACATCTCATCGGGCAGTGGAGTTCGGTGACTGGCGGTTTCACCGGCATGGCCGTCGAAGATCCGAAGATCCTGGGATGGTCGGTCTCGGGCCCCGCGGGCTTTTATTACACCTGCCTCTTTGTTCTGGTGACGGTGCTGCTGGGCCTGCTCAATGTGCTGCGTTCAGCCACCGGGCGCGCGCTGATCGGCGTGCGCGATTCCGAGGCAGCAGCCTATGCGCTGGGTATCCATGTACAGGGCTACAAGATCGCGGCCTTTGGCGTATCGGCCGGGGTCTGTGGCCTGGCCGGCGGGCTGCTGGCGCATCACCTCAAGTACCTGACGCCAGACGGTTTCACCCTGCTGCTGTCGCTCGAGTTGGTGCTGATGGTGGTGATCGGCGGCCTGGGCAGCCTGCGCGGCGCGATTCTGGGCGCGGTGCTGATCAGCCTGCTGCCCACAGCGATTTCACGGCTCAAGCCGCTCCTGCCGCCGGGTCTGGCCAATCAGTTCGGGCTGGAGATCTTTGTCTTCGGCCTGGTGCTGGCGGTTTTTGTACTGTTCGAGCCGGGTGGCCTGAACGCGCGCTGGCTCAAGCTGCGCGCGCTGCTGCAGAGCTTTCCGCTTTATCGGCGCGATACGTTCAAACGCAACAAGCGCTACATGAAATCGGAGCGCTACCGATGAGCGCGGTCCCGCTCTTGCAGGTCAGTGATCTGGCCCTCGAGTTTGGTGGCGTGCAGGCCATTGCCGAGCTGAGCCTGCAGGTTCACGCCGGCGAGGTGCTCGCGGTGATTGGGCCCAATGGCGCGGGTAAGACGTCGCTGCTGAACGTGGTTACCCGGGTGTTCGATGCCACACGCGGCCAGGTGCGGTTCAGGGGCCAGGACCTGCTGGCCCTGCCGCGACATCGCGTACCCGGCCTGGGGCTTGCGCGCACTTTCCAGAATATTGAGCTGTTTGAGGCCGCCACGGTTCTCGACAACCTGATGTTGGGCCGTCACCGTTTTGGTGGCGGTGCCTGGTGGCAGCAGCTGCTGCGCACGCCGGCGCTTACCCGCGCCGAAGAGGCTGCGCGCGAGCGTGTCGAACGCGTGATCGACTTTCTTGAACTATCGCCCTGGCGGCATGCCGCAATTGCCGGGTTACCTTATGGCGTGCGCAAGGTGGTTGAACTTGGCCGGGCCCTATGCAGCGAGCCCGAGCTTTTGTTCCTGGACGAACCAGCGTCGGGCCTGAACCCGGAAGAAACGCGCGATCTGGCCTTCTGGATCGACGACATCCGCAGCGAGTTGGGCATCACGGTCGTCATGATCGAGCACGACATGTCGCTGGTCAGTGCCGTGGCCGATCGCGTGATCTGCATGGCCCAGGGTAGGGTGCTGGCCCAGGGCACGGCGGCGCAGGTGCAGGCCGATCCGCTGGTGATCGCGGCTTACCTGGGAACCTGAACCATGGACGTGCTGCTGCAGGTGCGCAATCTCGAAACCTGGTACGGCCCCATCATGGCCATTCAGGGCGTGAATCTGGAGCTGCGCGCCGGCCGTATCGTCACTGTGCTGGGCGCCAATGGTGCGGGCAAGACCACGTTGCTTAACACCCTGGCCGGCGTGATTGACCCGTTCAAGGGTCAGGTGCTCTTCAACGGTCAGGCGGTGCAGGGCCTGGATGCCGATGAAGTCTGCCGCCGCGGCCTGGTGCTCGCGCCAGAGGGTCGGCAGGTGTTCCCGTTCCTGAGCGTGCGCGACAACCTGGGTATGGGCGCGTACACCCGGCGAGATGCGGGCATACGGGCTGATCTGGAACGCGTCTACCAGTGGTTTCCGCGTCTGCGCGAGCGGCAGTCGCAGCAGGCGGGCTTGCTCTCAGGCGGCGAACAGCAGATGCTGGCGATTGGCCGTGCGCTCATGGCCCGACCGCGCCTGCTGATGCTGGACGAACCGTCGCTGGGCCTGTCGCCCATTCTCACCAAGGAGATCTTTCAGATCATCGGCCGCATCCGCGATGAGACCGGCACCGCCATCCTGGTGGTCGAACAGAACGCAGCGGTTGCGCTGGCGCATGCGGACGACGGATACATCATGGAGCTGGGTCGAATCGTTGCCGCAGACGCCTGCGACGTGCTGGCGCAAAAAGCCGATGTGCGCCAGTCCTACCTGGGAGGCGGCCAGGCCACTGGCTTGAGCGGTACCGCCCAGCGCTGGAAGCAGCGTAAAACCTGGCGATGAGGCTGGCATGAGCGCTTCCTCGTCCCCGCGATTCCTTGAGTTGACCACGCCGGCGCAGGTGTTTCGCCAGCGCTGCCGCGACTGGGCCGCGCAGCCAGCCTTGCGTCGCAAGCGCCTGGGCCTGTGGGAGAGCCAAAGCTGGCAGGACTATTACGCGCATGTGCGCGCTGCGGGTCTGGCCATGATGGACCTGGGGCTGGTGCGCGCAAGCATCGTCTGCGTCCTGGCTGAAAATCGCCCCGAATGGCTTTACGCCGACCTGGGGGCGCAGTGCATGGGCTTCGCGGGCAATGGCATCTACCCTACGGCCTCGCCGCCACAGGTGCAGCATGTACTGGTCGACTCGGGCGCTGCGGTGGTCTTTGTCGAGAACCAGGAGCAACTCGAAAAAGTGCTGGCGGTGCGCGCGCATTGCCCTGCGTTGCGGCGCGTCGTGGTGATGGAGCGCGAGGGCCTGCGCGGCTTTTCTGATGCCCAGGTGGAATTCTTCGATGAATTCCTGGCGCGAGGCATGGCGCTGGCGCAGACCCAGGCCCAGCGCTTTGAGCAGGCCATCGACGCCGGCCAGACGGAGGATCTGGCATTTCTGGTTTACACCTCGGGCACCACTGGCGCGCCCAAGGGTGCGATGGTGCTTAACCGCAACGTTGTCTTTCAGATGAGCGTGGCCGGTGCCTATCTGGACGTTCAGCCGGGTGACCGTTCGATTTCGTTTCTGCCCCTGTGCCACATTGCCGAGCGCATGGCCTCGGTGTTCAATCCCCTGGCTATGGGGCTGGTGGTGCATTTTCCTGAGAACTCGGGGACGGTGTTCAACGACATGCGCGAAGTCGCACCGCATGTGCTGTTCGCGCCGCCGCGCTTTTGGGAAAAGCTGCATTCGCAGATTGATCTGTTCATGCGCGATGCAATCGCGCCGGCGCGCTGGGTCTACGCTCTGGCACGCTGGCACAGTCAGGCCCATACCCAGGCGCAGCTGGAAGGGCGCCGCCAGTCGACCCCGCTGGGCCTTCGCCTGCTGCGCGCGCTCGCCTTCGGTCATATTCGCCAATTTCTGGGCCTTCAAAACGTCAAGAGTGCGCTCACGGGCGCCGCGCCTGTGCCGCCCGAACTGGTGCGCTGGTTCATGGACTGCGGCATTCAATTGCGCGAGGCCTTCGGCATGACCGAGACCTGCGGGTTTTGCACTGCCACTCCCTGGGGCGGTGTACGCCTGGGCTGGGCTGGCCTGCCCGCGCCGCACACCGAGGTGCGCATTGGGTCGGAGCAGGAAATCCTGGTGCGTGGCCCGAATGTCTTTGGTGGCTACTGGAGACAACCGGAGCGAACGCGAGAGGCGATCGACGATCAGGGCTGGCTTCACACCGGCGATT
>VGHA01000144.1 GCA_016868375.1 Betaproteobacteria bacterium
CGGGCCTTGCGCAGATTCCGCTCTTCTGCGCGCCCTTATTGCTGTCCGGGGTGCTGCGCTGGTTGGGTTCGGGGCGGCCGGAGCGTTAGGCGGGGCTTCGTTTTATCGGGTGCGCGTCGGCCGGGGCGGGAGCTGGAGGACGGATCGACTGGCTGCGCCGGCGCCTAAGGCGCCGGTTCCCTCGGCAAGCAGACGCCGGGCGGAGGCGGAGACAAACTCCGCCAAGAAGTCAAGCAAAACAGCGCGTTAGCGCGGGGTAGCCCCGGGTTCCCCACAATTTTCCCCACATACCGTGTGCCCGTTCGTGGCAACTGGACTTCGATGGCGTGCTGCACCCCAACCTCGCAACACCTACGCAACGCTTCATCCGCATGCCGATGCTCGTTGAGGCAACTGGCGACCAAGCCGTCGAGATCGTCATTTCCTCGAGTTGGCGATTCGAGTGGTAAATTAATGAGCTTCGGGAGTTTTTCCCAGCGGCACTGCGCTCTCGCATCGTCAGCGCCACGAGATCCGCTTACATCGGACGCCACGCGCGTTGGAATGAAATCACGGCTTACTGTGAAGCCTTTGGAATCGGCAACTGGCGAGCGCTGAATGTAGCAGGAAGGGACGGGCCGCGCTGAGCGCGACTTCACTGAGCCCGACTTCACTGAGCCTCGACTCGAGCTGCTTTGGCGACTCGAATCCAACCCTCCAACTCGCTTTGAATCTGCCGGGCAAACTGCTCGGCCGAGTGCGGTGGATAAACCTGCAGTCTTTGTTTCCGCATGAACTCGACCATATCGGGCTGCGCCATGATGCGGATGATTTCGGCGTTGAGTTCCTTGAGAATGCCGCCGGACAAGGGCGCCTGCTGGGGTGGCACGTGCTGTACGCACTTGAGGTTCTCGCGCCACTCACCGCGGCAACCCGTCTGTAAAGGGTCATGTACCACTATTCTTGATCTAGAACCCGCGCTCACGAGGAAACCGATGACCATCGAAACCACCTACAGCCAGGCCCGCGAGCAACTCAAGTCGCTGATGGATCGCGCCGTCGCAGACCGCGAAGTGATCGTAGTGCGTCGTCACGCGAGTGGTGATGTCGCCATGATTGCGGCCGACGAACTGGAGAGTCTGGTGGAGACCGCCCACCTGCTGCGATCGTCCAAAAATGCCCAGCGCCTACTCTCGGCGCTGGCACGGGCCCGCTCGGACTCCGTTGCGCCGACTTCACTGATCGACCTGCAAAAGAAAGTCCGCTTCGACGCGTGAGGGCGAGCGCGTCAGTCACCCGGAATTTTTGGAAGACCTCCAGTACTGGATCCAGATTGATCGCCGCACGGCCAAGCGCCTGCTCGAACTCGTTCAAGCTGTTCTGAAGAATCCTTTCATTGGCATCGGCAAACCCGAGCCACTGAAGTACCTGGGGAGTGATGTCTGGTCTCGAAGCATTGAAGGGTTGATCGATCAGCTGTGACGCACGCGCAGTAGCTTCGCATGAAGTACCCAGCCCTCAGGCAAGACAAGGCATCTTGAAGTGACGACCTCGGCGGCGAAGCCCCTGGTGCTAACTGCTCCTTCCCCGAAGATCCGCCGGAGCGCTACCAAGGTGGCCCTCGTGGTCGGGAGTGTGCTCAACCTCATCAACCAGGGAGCCGCAATTTTGGGTCCTGCAGACATTTCGTGGGTTCACGTGGCACTCAACTTTTTCGTCCCCTTTTGCGTCTCCAGCTATAGCGCTGCAAGGAATTAGGTCAGTCGCAATGATGGCTGATCAAATGAAGTTCACCGAACTGCCGTCTTTGACGGAGTCAGCAATCGCGCGGGACGCCATCCAGTCAGTCGGCGCTTGCCCCAACCGCCGTGTGAACGCGCGCGTAAGGGCTGCCGGGCTACGATAGCCGACAGAATCGGCAATGGATTTGATGGGACGCCGCTTCTCAAGAAGTGTTTGAGCAAGGGCCAGCCGCCAATCGGTCAGGTATTCGAGGGGGGTGGCGGGGCTGGACTTGGGGTGCGCCTGTGACGCGGGCGCGCGCGGCGGAATGGAGTCAGGCGGCAGGCTTGCGCCAAGGCCCTGAGGGATGCCCGGAATGAACTCTGGAAAGCAAATTTTCTTGGATGGTTTTCACGAGCCGAGCATAAGCCCATTTGGATTCAGAAAAAAAGGCACAGGTGCGAGGCTGACCGTCTCGCGAGTCCTTGTGTAATATCATCCAAGCCAACCCGGAGACCGCAATTTTTCATTCTCCGGGCACCCACAATCTCGACTTAGGCTTGCGCGATGAATGCACTCGAACAGCGTCTGGTGGACTACACACTGGGCCTGCGTTTTCAAGACCTCTCCGAGGCCACCCGTCACCAGGCCCGAAGGCGCATCCTCGACACGCTGGGCGGTGCGCTCGCCGCCTACACCTCCCCCCTTTCGCGCATCGCGCGTCGGGTGGCGCTTCCCGTAGCGGGCGATCGGTACGCCCGGATCTGGGGCAGTCAGGTACGCACCGCGCCAGATATGGCGGCGTTCGTAAATGGGAGCATGCTCCGCTACCTCGACATCAACGACACCTATCGGACGGTAGACGGCAGCCATCCCTCTGACAACCTCGGCGGCCTGGTGGCGGTGGCCGAGATGCTCGACCTCTCCGGACGCGACCTGGTGCTCGCGCTCGCCTTGTCCTACGAGATCCAGTGCCGCTTCGTCGATAGTGTCCCCTTCAACGACAACGGGTGGGATCAGCCTGTGCCCGGCGTGCTGGCCTGCGCCCTCGCGGCGGGTCGCCTGATGGGTCTGGATGGCGCGGCGCTGCGTGATGCGATGGGCCTTGCGCTCATTCCCAATCTCAGCACCTACCAGACCCGCGCGGGAGAGTTGTCGATGTGGAAGGGGAGCGCCGCCGCAAATGGCGCGCGCCAGGGGGTGTTCGCGGCCATGCTCGCCTCCGAAGGCATGACCGGACCCTACGAGATTTTCGATGGCGTGTTTGGCGTCTGGAAACAAACCCTGGGCAAATCCTTTGAGATTCGCGCCTTCGCGCAAGGCCCAGGCGACACCTTTGCGATCGCCGAGAGCAACATCAAGAAGTACCCCGTGCGCGACTCCTGCCAGCTCGCAGTCGACACCGCCCGGGAACTGCACGACAAGCTGGCCGGTCGGGCGATCACGAGTCTCAGGATCGAAACCTACCGCTCGGCCTACAAAGGCGCGGTCGAGGACCCGGAGCTCTGGGCTCCGAGGACACGCGAGACAGCCGATCACTCGATGCTGGTCTCGGTCGCGGTGGCCCTCCTCGACGGGACGGTCACCCCCGCCACCTTCGACAGCGCTCGATTCAAGGACGCGGACATCCTGGGGCTGATCCAGCGTACCAAGGTCGACGTGGTCGACGACTTCACCCGGGCAGCGCCCAGCGTGCGCAACTGCCGCATCACCGCACAAACCAGCGACGGCAGCTTCCAGTCCCACCACTTCTGGACCAAGGAAGATATCGCGCGCGGTCTGAGCGACGAGGAAATCGACGCGAAGTTCCATCAACTCAATCGCGACCTCATCCCGTCTGCCCAGCGAAGCCGCATCATCGACACGGTACGCCGCTGCGACGACGGTTCAGTGAGCGTACGTGACCTCGTTGATCTCCTCTACATCTGAGGTATCGATCCATGTCTGTTCTTGATCCCGCCTCGGACGCGCAGCGAGCCTTCGAAGTGATGCGCGACGGCGGCGTCGCCATCTTGCCCAATGACGTCGGTTATTCGTTGATCGCGGCCCGAGCGCCCGCGCTTCGCCGCATTTTCGACACCAAGCGACGGGCGCCTTCGAAGCTGAACGCCATGCTGGGCAACGCGGATCTGCACCGCGAAGTGCATCAGGTCAGCGAGCGAGGACGCGCGATCGTCGAAGCCATCACGGTCGACTACGACCTGCCGCTCGGGCTGATCGCACCATGCCGGCCCGACCATCCGTTACTCAAGATGCTGGATCCGGACACCTACGAGCGCAGCACCCGGGACAACACCCTGCTGATGCTCCTCAATGCCGGGCCCTTCCACGCAGCCATCACAGCCCTGAGCCTGAAGCAGCAGACGCTACTCTTCGGCTCATCGGCTAACCTCTCGCTCCACGGCACCAAGTTCAAAGTCGAGGATATCGAACCCGAGATCAAGGCGATCGCCGACGTGGTGATCGACTACGGGTTGATGAAATATCACCCTTGGCAAGCCTCATCGACCCTGATCAATTGCGAGACCTGTGAGGTGATCCGCTTTGGCAGTTGTTACGAGAACATCCGTGACATCATGAAGCGTCATTTCAGGGTTGAGCTCCCTGACCCCCCGCAGCGCTGACCCACACTCTGGCGGAGGCAGGCTCAGCCGAGCCTGCCTGCCCTGAGGGTCTCGGTCGCAACTGAATCGACCTCACCTGAACGCGCGTTCAGTAGCACCCCGTAATGGTCTCGGGCCTCCTCGAGACTGATCAGACCGTCGAGGTAGTCGTCTGCCACATCGGAGGCGGGACGCTCAAGAGGATTGCCATATCCGCCGCCATTTGGACCGACGATGCGGATCACATCGCCACGACTGAGCCGGCGACCGGAGGACTTCGAGGGGAGGATCGTCGACTCGGCAGAATCAGGATTGCGCATGACAATGGCAGGCCTGCCATCCAAACCACCAAAGAGCCCGCGCGGTGCCTCGAGCGTACGATCACCATTACAAGAGAAAAAGCCATCGGCCAGGATGCGAACATCGCGTACTGCACCGATCCCGCCCCGCCGCCGACCTGCACCGGGTGAGTCGGGACGGAGTTCATAGCGCTCCACGCGCAGCGGAAAACGCATTTCAAGATCCTCGCAGGGCACGTTGCGGGTGTTGGCCATCAGATTGTCGACTGCATCGAGCCCGTCCTTTTCCTGGCGCGCACCATAGCTGCCCTCGTTGACCTCAACACATACCCAGTACTGCTGTCGCTCGGGGTTGTAGCCACTGTAGGAAACACTCATGACGTGAGCGGAGTTGCCTGCTGTGACCCGATCAGGCAGAACCGGGGCCAAGGCCCGGATCACGCAGTCGAGCACGCGCTGGATCTGCGCCATCCTCGCAAAGCAGGCACGCGGGAAGTTGGGATTGAACAGGCTGCCTCGAGGCGCGTAAACATCGACGGGCCTGAACATACCGGAATTTTGAGGAATGAATTCCGAACTCATTGCCTCGTCGAGCAGCAGCGTCCGCACGATGTAGTAACAAGCCACCTTGAGCGAGCCTTCGAACGGCACGTTATAGCCCGTCTCGACTTCATCAGACGACCCCGTCAGATCGATGAGTACCGAATCGCCACGCTTTTTGACCGTGACGAACACCCTGAGGGGTTTGCCAAAATTGCGCCCATCATCATCGAGAAAACTCTCGGCACTATAGTCGCCATCAGGAATTTTTTCGATCTCGGTCCGCAATCTCCTTTCCGAGTAATCCATCCAGTAGTGCGCCGCGCCCATCACCACCTCGGCCCCGTGGCGTTCGAAGAGCTTGAGCAGTCGACGCTCCCCGGTTCGGACAGCGGCAATCATCGCCTCGATGTCAGCCACATTCATGTCAGGGGTGCGCACACTCGAACGCAGGATGCTCCAGACCGCCTCGTTCGGTACCCCCTTGTCATAAAGCTTGACTGCATCAAAGAGCGTGCCTTCGGCAAACACATCGATCAAATCGACGTTGAGCCCGGGCGCGGCCGCGCCGATATCGGTGAGGTGAGCCGTGGCGGCCGAAAATCCCAGCAGGCGCCCCTGCCAGAAGATCGGCAGGATCACGCCCATGTCCGGCGTGTGGGACGCGCCATGGTAGGGGTGATTGTGGATGATGATGTCACCCTCGTGAATCTTCCCCTCGAGCTTTCGGAGGCAGCCCCGGATGTAGGCCGGCAGTGAACCGATGTGCATCGGCGAAGACTCACTCTCGCAAAACTCATTGCCCACCGCATCGTAGAGACCGCAGCCCAGATCCTCGGACTCGCGAATGATGCTGGAATTGGACATCCGGTAGAGGACTTGAGCCATCTCACGCGCGGCGGCGTCAAATGCGCCCCCGATCACGCGCAGGGTGACGGGGTCGATCCCCTCATAGGGCCATTTGACACCCGTACCGCTCGACATCTGAACACTATGACCCATTGCCTCACTCCCCATTCATCAGAATCAGCAGGTTACCGGCCGCGTCGACCCGGGCGCTTACATCCGGCGGAATCACGGTGGTCGAGTCCATCTGCTCGACAATCGCGGGACCCTGCACCTGATTGCCGGCTTTGAGCGCGTCGCGCCGCCACACCGTCGTCTCAAGCGCCTGAGGGCTTCCGGCCACCTCGAAGACCACTCTTCGGGTACCCACCTTCGCCTGGGGATCAGGAATGGCGGAGCCACGCGCCAAAACAGGCGGATCGACCCTCGGAATCCGGCCCACACCGACGACACGCAGATTGACGAGTTCGACCGCTTTGTCGGGAAAGTGCCGTCCATACTCGCGCTGATGCGCTTCGCTGAAGGCCTTCGCAAGACCTGCCACGAAGTCGCGATCGACCGGACCTGCCCCGCCGGCGGCTCGCAGTTCATAGCCCTGCCCGACATAACGGCAATCTGCAAACCGCAGGAGCTCGATACGATCCTCGGCAATGCCATCGCGTCGCAACTGCTCGAGCGCGCGCGCCTCAAGCTCTGCCACAGCACTCGCTATGCGGCCGAGATCAGCGTGCTCGAGCGAGGAGATCAGCGTCGTGCTGTGATCGTAGCTGATGTCGGAGGTGAGCAGGCCGAGCGCCGAAGTGAGCCCGGGCGCGGGGGGCACGATGACCCTCGGGATCGCCAGTTCACGGGCGATGTCACAGGCAAAGAGTGGCCCGGCACCACCGAAGGCGACCAGCGCGAAATCCCGAGGGTCGTAGCCCTTTCGCACACTGTTGAGCTCGATGGCCTGGACCATGCTGTGCGTGAGGATCTGCAGGGCTGACAGCGCCGCCTGATCGACCGACATCGAAAGCGGCGCGGCGATCACACGCTTAATCGCGTCGAGGGCGAGTTCGCGATCGAGCGGCATGCGGCCGCCCAGCAGCCCCGACTCGGCAATCCGGCCGAGCACGAGCTGGCAATCGGTCGCGGTGGGCTCAGTCCCACCCTTGCCGTAACAGCAGGGGCCGGGGTCAGCACCCGCGCTGCGGGGACCCACCTGAAACTGTCCGCCCGAGTCAATGCTCGCGATCGACCCGCCCCCCGCTCCAATCGTGTCGACTTCGACCATCGGCACCATCGCGTGATAATCGCCGATGCGGGTATCGAGCAGATGCTTGAACCGCAGTTCACCGTCGGGGGCCACGCCGATGTCAGCCGAGGTTCCGCCCACATCGAGGGTGATGACGCTTGGAAACCCGGCCGTACGACCGACCCAGATGCCACCCAGCACGCCGCCGGCCGGGCCCGACATGAGCAGGGTAACCGGACGGCGCGTGGCCGCATCGAGCGTTGCACCACCGCCACTTGACTGCATCAGGTGCAGGCCGGAGCCGAGACCGATTGCGCGCAGCGACTGCTCGAACCGGCCGAGATAACGCGCCGTCCGGGGCCCGACATACGCATTGAGGCAGGTCGTCGAAAATCGCTCGTACTCACGGTAGAGCGGGATCACCTCATGACTCAGCGAGACAAAGACGCCCGGCGCCTCTTCCGCGATGATCTGAGCCGCGCGCCGTTCGTGAAGGGGATTGAGAAACGAAAACAGAAAACAGACAGCGATCGCCTCGACGCCGCGGTCACGAAGCTCCCGTACGGCCTCGCGCAGTTCGTCCTCATCGAGCGGTACCAGCACATCACCGATGGGCGCTGCGATCCGCTCGCGCACCGTCAAGCGATCGCGTCTGCGCACCAGCTCATAGGTCTGCCAGGGGAGGTCAAGCTGCAAGCTGAAATTCATGGGCCGCTTGTGGCGCGCGATATGCAAGACATCCCGAAAGCCCTCGGTCGTGATCAATCCGCAGTGGGCACCGTTGTGCTCCAGGATGATGTTGGTGGCAATCGTCGTGCCGTGCATGAAGTAGTCGATTTGCCCCGGCTCGACACCTGCTTTCCTGCAGAGCTCAACCACGCCCGCCATCGCGCCGGCGGATGGATCACCGACAGTGGTTGCAACCTTGTGCACGAAGGTGAGCCCTCGATCCTCGTCGACCAGCACCAGATCCGTATGGGTGCCGCCCACATCAACACCAATTCGCTTCATCAGTATTCCATGTTGATTGAATTGCAACGCTCAGGCGTGAAACACCTGCGCCGGCTCGTCTGACCAGTTGTCAAGGACATCGATTCGGCCGATCATCGCTTCGACAAGCGGGGCCGCCGTCAGCACGAGTTCAAGCAGGTCCGTGTCAAGTTCGAGACCCGCCAGGCCCAGCATGCGCTCCACCCAGGCCCGAGTCGCCGGGTCGGTCAGGGCCGTGGGCGCCTCGGAGGGCGCGCGAAGCGGCGACGGCGGTGAGCACCCATCGATCGGAGGCCGACGCTCGGCAAACCCGGTTGCCGCCTCGAAGGCCGCCCCCGCGCGGAGCACGAGACTTTCATCAAACGCACGCCCGACGATCTGCATCGACAGCGGCAAATTCCCCGAGGAGAACCCCGTGCAGACCGACAAGGCTGGCAAACCCGTCAGTGAAAAGGGCGAGGTGAGGTTGGGCCGATCGCCCCACAAACCGTAGCGAAAGCCATGCGTGCCAGGCGCATCGCGCCGCGGTGCAGGCCCTGGGCCGAGCGTGACGAGCAGATCGACCTGATCAAAGGCCGCACGCATCTGCCGGACGAGTCGCTCGCGATGCCGCATGGCCTGGAATTGGACATGACCGGGAACCAGGCAACCCGGAAGAATACGCCCGAGGAAGTCCCGACCGAACTCACGCGTGCGTCGTCGCAGATCAATCGCATAGCGAGCAAACGCCTCGGGTTCTTGCACGAGCACACGGACATCATTGTAAAAACCGAGCGGCGCGAGTTCTACCTTACTCAACTGCGCGCCGAGCCCCTGCAGGACACCGAGTGCCGACTCAACAGCCCGAACTGCATCCGGATGCGCCTTCAGATCACGCTCCCAGAAATGGCGGATCACGCCAATCCTCACGCCCTCGATGCCGTGATCGATGCTCTGGCAATAATCAGGAACCGCTCGATCAACGCTGGAGGGGTCGGCAGGATCAAAACCTGCAATCACCTGCAGCAACAAGGCACAGTCCCGGGCGCTGCGCGCCATCGGACCCACGGTGTCGAGGCTGCCCGCAAGCGGCAGCACACCCCTGCGGCTCACACGACCATAGGTCGGCTTGAGCCCGGTCACGCCACACATCCCCGCCGGTATCCTGATCGATCCCCCCGTGTCAGTGCCCAGGGCTGCGGGCACCGGCCCTGCCGCAACCGCCGCCCCGGAGCCGCTGCTGGAACTGCCGGTGAAATGGTCCAGATGCCAGGGGTTGCGGGCGGGCGGCCACGGCAGATCGAGGGAGGGCCCGCCGTGGGCAAATTCGTGGGTGGCCGTCTCCCCAAGCATCACGGCGCCCGCCCCACGCAGCAGCGCCACGCAGGCGGCGTCGTCGAGCGGTTGCCGATCGATGGCCAAACGGGAATGCCCGGTGGTCGGTCGGTCAGCCGTATCGATCACATCCTTGATGCCCAAGGGCACACCATCGAGAAGGCCGCCCGCGCGAGCCTGCTGAGGCCCCGCAATTCCTGGCCGCCCGGCCGCCCTCACCTCGGGCCCGACGTGGACGAAAGCATTGACCAGGGGATTGATCGCGCTGATACGCTCCAGCAACGCCTGCTCCCAGTCTCGCGAAGTCAGGCGCCCGGCCGCAATCAGGCCGAGCCCCTCGCCGACTCCGAGCCAATGGATGGGCTTGTCATTCAACATATTTGAACGGCCATTTAAATAAGGCGAAGCTGAAAGGGATCTTGAGCGCCCGGGAGATTACGA
>VGHA01000145.1 GCA_016868375.1 Betaproteobacteria bacterium
TCACGATGGGCAATGTCTATATCACCGGTCCGGACGGCAAGGAGATCATGGTCGACAAGACCTTCGTGTTCCGCCGCTGCGCCGATGGCAACCTTCGTCTGTGCGTGCACAAGTCGGCGCTGCCGTATACGCCGAACTGAGTAGCCTGCAGCCCGGCTCCGCGGTTTGCGGATCGCGGTGTGAGTCAGGACGATCGGGCGGTGAAACAGCGGAGGTCATCGCATGGCACGATTTCGAGTGCGGGATCAGCAGGGGCTGACCTACGGACCGATCGATGCGGGTGAACTGCGCCCGTGGATCATGGAGGGCAGGCTGACCGAGGACATGCTCCTGCAGCAGGAGGGTTCAGCCGATTGGTACCGCGCAGGTGATGTTCCAGCGCTCGCAAAGATCTTCGCGCAGCGGAAAGCGGCAATGGGCGGTGCACGTGCAGGCGCACGAAAGCAAGCACAAGAGGAGGCGCTCGAGATTCAGCCCGATACGAGCGAAACCCTCGGGGCCAATGATGACGCCGCGTCTCAGAGCCGTCCCGAAGACGTGGAGCCCGCTCCCCCGCCGCCGCCAACTCCACCATCCGCAAACCCGCTGCATGAGGAGTCGCAGCACCAACCCACCGAGCCCCAGCGGATGGACGTCGTCCAGTGCGCGGCGTTCAACCTCCTGTTTTCGATCACGGGCATGGTGGTCGGGCTTGTTGTCGCGCTGATCGCGACCGGCATTCTGTCGAAGGCTTGGCCTGAGTACGAAAGCATCTTTCAGTTCAACACCTTCCGTGGTGAACGGTATCCCAATAACAGTAACTTCGGTGATGCGACACGTGCGATCATTTACCTCGTTGGCCTGACTCTCGGATTTGTGGCGGGGCAAGTGGTGTTTGTGGTTCGCTTCTGGCGCCGATGAGCCGAGGCGGATCGCCGTAGAACGCGTCGACTGATCGTGGGGCGCTGGTCCGCGACTGGCTGATCGCCCGCCGCTGATCCTCGCACGAAGTTCGCTCGCACGCGCAGTCATCCCGACCACACGCCGTAGCCGCGTCTGCGCAGTTTGCCCGCGCAGCGGCGTTCGGCGGCGACGGCTTCGTTCCAAGTCTTGTACCCCTGCCGCCCGCGCATCAGCCGCATCACGAGCGCGCGCCAGGATTGGCATCTCGGAACTTCGCGATTTCCATCACCGCGCGGTCAAGTTCGATGACATACACGCAGTACGCGCGCTTGATCTCCCTGCCGTCCGCCGCCATGACACCATTGTGACCGACGATCCCCTGCGGGCGCGTGAACACCCTGCGCAGAAACTCGCGCGACAGCCCAGAAATTACGGCGATCCTCGGCAAGCCCCCCGCCCCCTTACCAGCCCCCGTACACACCCCCCCTTGACAGCCCCCCTATATGTAGAGGGCCATCATTGGGAGCGCCCCGGGTTTCGCAAATGCAATAGAAGAGGAGGCATATTGACAACGATGCAAGTGTGCACGGCGACGTGCGGTGTGTGCGGCTTTGAGCAGCAGGTTCAGGTTCTGACAAGTACCAACGCGTTCGGTTCGCCGGATCTCGATCTGAGACCCCCACCGATGGAGCGGGAGACCATCGCTCTGAAGATTCAAAGGTGCGACGGGTGCGGCTACTGCGCTGCGAGCCTCCACGAGGGGTCGCCGCAGATGAAATCGATGATTGAGAGCAGCGAGTACCAGCTTCAACTGCAGAACCCTGCTTTCCCTGATTTGGCAAACAGCTTCCTTTGTGGAGCAATGCTGCACGAGGCAGCAGGCAAACTGAACCAAGCCGCGATTCGCCTGCTGTATGCAGCGTGGGCGTGTGATGACTGTGGCAGCACCACTGCCGCGGCGCATTGCCGGAACGCCGCGGAAGCCATGATCGTGCGGACGAACGAGAGTGGTCAGCCTGTATGCCAGCAGGGTGACGGCGCGACGGACTGCCTCCGCGTGGATCTGCTGCGGCGTGCGGGACGCGGCGCCGACGCGCGAAAGATCATCAGCGCGGCGCTCCCAAAGATCACCGATGACATTCTCCGCAAAGTCTTGAAATTTCAAGCGGCGCTCATCAAGCGACGCGACATGGGCTGTTACACGGTGAGCGATGTCGTCCGGGAGTAAACATGCGAATACCAAACAACAAAGTTTATCTTGTTCAATCGGAAGGCGATATGGAAGCAGTCATGGAGAGATTCTTCGAGTTGCGTCGAACCAAAGCGAAGAAGAAGAGCTTGTCAGTTGTTGTTCCCTCATCTGGATTCAGCAGCATCTTGGCTGCAAATCTGACCGGCATGTTGATGACAAGGAACATGGGCGATCCCAGGAACTACCACGTGCACATTTGCGTGAGAGATGAAACCTGGGGTTGACGGCAGAGGCCCAGCCGGGCGCTCTCTTCGTCGTACGGCAGGTCACCGCGGATCGCAGTGATCGCGTCCCAGCTGTCGTGCAGGTGCGCGGTCAGAAGCGCGGTCAGTACCGGATCGGTGATCTCCGCGCGCTTCGGGCGCGCGAGGCAATCGTTCCGCGCGATCGTGGCCGCGAGGCGCGTCGCCAAGCATGCGGCTGCCAGCGACCGTGCGCGTCGGATGGGCCGCCTGGGCCGACAGGCGTGCGTGGGCGTCGACCCTGATCGCCGCGGATCCGCTGCTGCGCAAGTACGCGTCGTGGAACGACGGGGAACGCGAGGCCTTCGGATGCTCGCTCTCGATCGATTTCGACGAGTCGATCGCGCGGCGCACGTTCGCGGACTGGCTGCGCGGCGCTCGCCACATCAAGCAGCGGCACCCGCCCGTCGCGGTGCGCTTCTTCGCTCCCGAGGGCACCGCCGTCTCGGTGACGGCGCGCTGCCCCTCCCTTGCCCTTGGCGCGGCGCGCACCCCGAGGCCTTCCACTGGTACAACCACCGCCACCACCACGCGTCGATCGCGCACTTCACCCCCGCGGAGGTCCACACCGGAAGGCACCTGGCGCTGCGCGAGGTGCGCCAGCGCGTCCTCGACAGAGCGTGGGACCTGCATCCGGAACGCTTCGTCCGGGGCAGGCCGGTCGCCGAGGCCGTCCCCGGCGAGGTGTGGATCAACCGGGCCGAGCAGGAACCCGCAAGCAACGTGCCGCAGGCGGCGGCTTCATGACCAAAAGTGTCTCAAAGTCATTGACACGGTCCACAGCCTCCTGCTCTGACCGCACTGCGGTCGCCGGCCTGTTCAAGCCAGCCACCGCGATGACCGATACCACGAAACCACGCATCCACACTGTCCATCTTATCTGTGTTCTCCGCGCCGTTGGCGCACTCATGTGCTTGCTCCGCCAACACCCCTACTTCGCATTCGAACACGCGCCCGCTGACGGGGAACCCACCCGGCACCCCGCTCGATGCTGAGCGATGTGGTAAGTAGACCTGCCGCCAGGACAATGCTCGCGATCGCACCAGCCCCAAGCATCATGGCCGACAGCGCGACGATCGAGGTGCCCTCGATGCCGCAGATCTGCGCCTCAAGCGGCAGGTAGGTCCACCTAGTCACTGTGAGGAAGCTCAGCCAGTCGGCAGCCTGCTCCGCGCTGCTGTGCCAGGTCTTGAAGAAGAGGTCGTAGTGCTCGGGATCGCGTGCAAGCCCGTTTGACAGGCACTTCTCCGAATACAGGAACTGCGGCAGCGTGACCAGCACCGACACGAGAACTGCGATCGACTCGGCCTTGCGGCGCGCGAACGAGCACGCCGCCGCAATCGTGAGTCCAAGTAGCCCACCCAACAGGCCTGCGGCCCAGAACGCGATGATGGTTGAATGCCAGTGGAGGTGCGTTGTGCGGGTTGCCTTGGCCCAGTCCGTGTACTGACCGTCGAAGTCCAGCCCCGGCCGCCATCCATCGAGCGACATCCAGTGGAACGGCACTGTCATGACGACCGCGCCGATGGCCGAAGACACGAGCACAAAGCACGCGCGGGCCAGCACTTGGCGGAGCGGAGATGTGCCGTCGAGATCCTCCCGGCGGATCACATCGATGTCCTTCAGAAGGTCGCGCACAGACTGGTTGATGCCCAGCCAGAAAATCGCGACGAGCCCAATGGCAAGACGCTCCTCCCGGAAGTTCCCTGATCCAAGGCGAACCATGATCCCCAGAGCTAGAGGAAGCGCGATGAACGCGAGCAGCGCCGGCACTGGCGTGTTGATCCACTGGCGGAACCCGCGTGCCACCAGCTCCACAAACCGCGGTCTTGGAGCTCTTGCCTTGTCCCGGCGCAGCGCCGCCGCTTCTGACGCCTCTAGTGGCTGGTGCCGGGAGATGAGCGCCTCGACCCGCGCTGCGGATGCAGCCACAGCATCCGATCCCTCGATGGTTGCCGCAATCTCGGCACCGTCCGCACCCCACCGCACAGCCACGCACTTGTCGGCGAACTGCAGGGCGTCAAGCGAATGGGTGACCACCACCACTGCGCACCCCTGATGGGCGAGCCTGCGCAAGAGCTGCATGGTCCTGCGCTCGTTGTCGAAGTCGAGGCCTGTCGTCGGCTCGTCCAGGATGACCAGATCCGGGTCACCAACGAGTCCCAGCGCGAGGTTCACCCGTCGACGCTGTCCACCCGAGAGGTGTCCCACGAGTTTCCCGGCGTGCGACTCCAGCCCGACAGACTGCAGCAGCGACGCGACCTGCTCCAACACGGCCTTGCGCGTTCGTGCGGTCCCGCGGTTCGATGGGTGCAGGAGGTACGCGTACTCCACTGCCTGCCACACCGTCAGCTCATGCAGCACCGCGTCATCCTGCGGGATGTAGGCGACGCGCGACTGAATGTGGTATGCGAACTGCGGGAGCTGGTGCGACTCGTAGACCTTGCACTGGCCATCGGCCCGTACGGTCATACTGCCGCCGGTTGGCGTGAGGATTCCCGCGATCATCCGCACAAGGGTCGTCTTGCCTGAGCCGGAGCCGCCAACGATCGCAGCAAGCTCGCCGGACTTGAATGCAACCGTGAAGTTGCGGACCCGCTTGGCCAGGGACAGTTCAGCGGCCGAGATCTCGAACGAGCCCACCTCGGGCGCCTGCACGAATCCCCGCTCCAGGCCACTCCACCGCCAGGCGTATCGCGCTGTGCTGACGATGTCGCCTGGCCTTATGAGCTCGGTCGCGAACGGCTCGCCATTGAGCCGTACGCCTGTGGCATCAAGGCACACCGCACGGAGGCAGTTGTCCTCACGCGGGATCAGTCGCAGCGCCGGCGACTCCAGGTTTCGCTCGAGGGTCCCGCCTTCGGAAGCCGCCACGTCGATGCTGACGCCCACCTCAAGCCGAACGAGCGACTCGCGCTCGCCACCGCAACGTGTCGAATGCGGAGGTACAGCCAAGTCAAGGTCTGCGACGAAGCCGACCCCGTCACCTTGGCCATCCGTGCTCACCTGCCGGCTACCTCCGAGCGCGACCCAGGGAACCAGCACGGTGCCCCCGCCCGACTCGCCAGCAGTGCGGAGGAATCGCACGGCGATCACGCCAGCGCTTGAGAGCCGCGCCTCCATTGCGATGCCATCGGCGATCGAGGCGACTGTCCCGACCGGGACCGACTGGCGCGCGAGCCCTCCCCGGCGCTTCAGGATGACATGAAGCGCTGCTGGATCACAGCGGCCCCCGGACTGGCAGCCCAACAAGGACGCGGCTTCGAGCGAGTGGCCACACGGCGCACGCACGCGCGCGTCGGGCCACCATCGAGGCGCCCTGCACTCGGTGCAGTAGCGGTACATCGTTCACCGAACCTTGGTCACAGTCGTCTTGCCGAACACCTTGAAGGAGGGCCGCACGCGCATCTCCATCTCGAAGAGCAAGTGATCGACCGACCGTTCGCGGTAGTCCACCGTTCCGAATCCTCCGAGCTTGGTCACCACGCCATCCTTGTCGGACAGCTCAAAGCGGGCCTCATCGAGATTGACCTCACCCGTGACCGCCTTGCCGTCAGCAGCCGATCCCACCGTGATTCGCTGAGGCCCGTCGATTGACACGTTCCTGACAATGCCGCCAGACGGGTCTGGCGAGTCGTTCACTCGCTTGAGTTTCACGCTCGTGTCAATGATGACTCCGCGGAGTCGTGGGTCGATCATCGATCCGAGATTGTCTGCCCGAACATACCATGACGCGCCTACCTCGCGTGCACGGTTCGGGAAGATGTAGTGATCCGAGAGTGCGTTGGCACGTGTGATCACGTTCGCCTCGTGATCACTGAGAGTGCAGCCGATCGGCTCGACCCTCACAATGCCCTTACCATCTTCGAAGGTGAGGCTCACCTTCTTCCCATCGAGCATTGCAAAGTCCGGGCGGGGCAGAATTAAGCGGAGGCCCTTGCTGACATCGAGCATGCCGCCGAGTTCGAGGTACTCGTCGATCCCTCGAAGCACCCTTAGTGCCTCAGGAGGCACTTCCCACTGCTTGCCGTTCACACGGTCAATCCAGTCCTTCGTGCCCAGCGTGGTAGCGCCAAGAGTACCGGCACAGAGGTCGACAATCCCGCCAACGAGAGATGACACCAGCCAGGCCTGCCCCTCGGTGAGTTCAAGCCCTGCGCTGACCGCATCGTAGTTGACCACCTCCTTAAAGGTGAATGAGCGCTCCTCAACGATTGTGCGTCCGTCGTTGGAGATCACGTCCCCCGTCGATGTGAGCACCCAGGTGAGGTTGAACTTCCCGGACCCCTTAAGACCCCAGTCCTTGAGGTAGCCATCGCCCGACACCTGAGCGACGGTCTCCGTCTCGTAGCGGTGACCTGGTCTTCGGATGTTGATGATGACCGTGGAATCATTGACCTCGGTATAGCGCTCGGCATCGGGCTCGATCACCCGCGGCCCTTCCTCCTGCACAAGGTCAGCCGGAATCGGCGGCGGGGGAGGCGGCGGTGGAGGCGGCTCGTTCATGAGGTGCCGGATCACGACCACGAGCACCACCACTCCCACCAGCCCTGCCACCACGTACCCAACTCGAGTCATATTGCTCATGAATGCTCCCGTCTAGTTGCGAACCATTGCTCGATCACTGCCCCTGCACGCGTTCCAAAGTCGCGCTGATTACCCCCGCTGAGCCTTGCTGAGCTTCGACCCTGACCCCACTACCTGTGAACACAAGGTGACCCCTGCAGAGCAGAGGGTCATCTCCATAGCCATCCTCCCACACGGCGATCTCAATCCTACGGCCGTCTGGAACGTAGAGCTCGCCAAGCTGCTCTGCCTCCGGAATCATGAACACGAGCTGCCGATCGTAGTTCTCGTCCATCTCTTCATCTGCATTAGTAACCACCGGATAGCTACGTGTGATCTTCGCGATCCAGTCGTCACCGAACCGGTCCGGCACCTTGGCGCGCAAGCGAATGACGATCGCATTCACGTTGGGGTACTTATTGATGACGGCCATGCCATCAAGTCCAAGTTCCTCAGCCACATGGTTGTAGTGCCATTGTGCGCGATACTGCTTGTTGCGCTGGCCCTCCTGCAAGCCTTGGATACGCACTTCAACCATCTGGTTGATCTCGCTATTCACCACCCCACCAACAAGGAGGGAAAGCTCCGTCATCGCGTGGCTGAACGGCGGAACGCGCGTGTGGCCCTCCGCATCCATCACGGCTGCCACGTACGCCGCGACAACCGGCTTGGCCAGAGACACAACACCCTCGCGTGGGAATGCCTGGGAATCCTTGCTGACCACTCCATGCCAGTCCAAGACATCCTTCGCAATCTCGGCCAGTGGCTCCTTTTTGCCGAGTCGTTCCGTTACACGGGTCTCCTGTGCGGTTGCCACACGTGCTGCACGGCTATGCAACTCCCCGCGCATCCACTCGGTTATGTCTGGTGCACGCAGCTGGCTACACACTTTATCAGCCGCGAACAATAGGGCGTCTCTGCGGACCAGATCCTCCGTCTGCGTGTCTAGTTCCTCCAGTAGGGCCACCTCGAGCGGACGACGGGCCTCCTCGATGCGGGGCTTGGCCTCATCTTTATGCTGTCGCAGTTTGCCGCCAAGCACCACGTCTCCGGGGTCGTCGTCCAGGTACTTCTTGAGTGCGGCGACGTATTCGTCGATCTGTCGCCGGGGTGCGCCTTGGTCGAGGGGTGCTGGCCTGATCTCTCGCCAGCGGGCCTCATCCCCGGCAGCCCGGAGTCGGTCCAGTAGCGGATCCGTGCCGAGGCCCATGTCCCGAAGCGCACGAGCGGCAGCCACAATCTCTTGGTAGGACGCGCTCTCCTTTGCCAGCACGGTCTCGGCACGCACCTGGGCGAGTTTGATCTCGAGTTGACCGACGGCGACGGTGGCGTGCTCGGCGAAGGGCCTGTGCTGCTTGAGCAGCCCAGCAATGGCATTCTCCATCTCGATGCCCCCAGTGGCAGGCCGCGCGATCATCTCCTCGGCTCTTCGCTTCCACTCGGACTGCTCCTGAGCGCACTGCACCTTGAGGCGCGTCAGGCGGTCGTGCGACGCCCCGCGCCAGAAGACCAGCATCGGGTGCTGCTGCAGGAGCGCACTGAGATCGGCGCTGCGCTGAAACACATCGATGTCTGAGCGCTCCTCGATCGCTCGCACGCGCGCCGCAATGCGCGCATCGATCCATGCCATCGACGCGACCACGATCGCCGCACACGACAGTGCCGCGATCGCCGTCGTCCAAAGGATCCGACGCGGACGGAGTACACCGAGCGATGACAGTGCCTCGCCCGCAGTCGCGAAGGCCGGCGGTGCATGTCCAGCGAGCCGCTTCAGGAACTCCCCGAACTCCCTCGGACATGCTGCGATCGCCTCGTAGGCCGCCGGATCCCGCATGGTGGGCTCGCGCCCAAGTGCCATTGTCCAAGCGACGTCGTATGCAGCGCTTTGCCATGTCCTGCCAGGCTCATCCACCCAGAGGCAGCGGTCGAGAATGTTCAGGACCCATCGCCCACGCTTGTCACGCGCCAACCAGTCCACTCCCGCCGGCCCAGGTACCGACCCGCTCGCGAAGAGCTTGAGTACCCGCAGCGCTCCTCGCAGTGCGTCTTTGCACTCTTTTGCCGTGGCACGACCGGCACGACCGGTCACGGTGACCGACATACGGCGTGCGGCATGTTCCTCGAAGACAGCGCTCACGATCAGCCATGTGCCACGGACACCGTCGGACGAGGCGCTGACTAGAGTCACGTTCAACTCTCGCCCCAGCTCGTTGAGCACATTCTCCAAACGCTGTAGGCGCCCCCTGCCCGCGGCACCAGGATCTGCGAAGATCAGGACAGCCGGCGAGCCATCCCAAGTGCAGGAGCACTTGAAGACCTCGCCTGCTAGCTCGGCAGCGCGGTGACCCGAAACCACGGCTTGCGGCGGAAGGTCTGCAGGTAGGCGCGGCTTGTCCGGTGGCATAGAGTGATGAACTCCCGTGGAAGGCAGCGCGCCGTTCGCGCTAGCCCCCCCCTTTATACTGCATTCGGGGTACCGCGTCCAGTTTCTGAGACAAGTTGAAGTTGGTACTCACGCGGCCTCCCCGAGGAGGATGCGTCGGTGCGCTGCGGGCGTTCGGTAGCCGATCCGCCCGATGATCCAGTGGTTGTTGAAGCGAGGGCGATCGAGTTTGTTTCAGGGGAGTGTCCCCCTGTCACCTCCACAACAAACAGAGCCACCGACCTGTTGGTCGGTGACTCCGCGCAAAATACTCTCTGAGCTATTTCGGTCAGCGCCAGTGCTTGAAGTTCCGAACCTGTTGACGCAGACGCTCGCGGTCGACGGCATTTGTCGGGCTAAAGCCGTTCCAAGGGGTGACGGACTGTCCCGGCGAAGGGACCTGCCTGTTCAAGTTGTGGAGCGCGCTGCTGTCGCTCACTCGTCTTCGATGCAGTCGGGCCACTGCGGAGCCGATAGGTCCCCCTCTTCGTGGTCGTCTCCGAGTACCCGCGACAACTCTGCCACTCGGTCCAGAATGAGCGCCTCGC
>VGHA01000146.1 GCA_016868375.1 Betaproteobacteria bacterium
AACGTACTCGCTTAACGCGACGGTTCAAAGCCTGAATGGCACCCTGGTTCAGTTGGCCAGGAGTGCTTCGGCAACGCTGACCAGTGTGCAGTTGACAGGCAGTGGATCGGCAACAGCCTCCAGCGCTCCGAGTCTCAGTGTGCCGCCCAGCTTCACGGTGCTGGCGTCCGGAGGAGAAATCCGCTTCGCGAATGCGGTTCCCGCGGGTACCGACCCGGTAACCCTTGTTTTCTCGGTAAGCGGCGGCCCCGCAGGTGTCAGCGCATGGCTCGCGCCGGGCGCGACCGACGCTGGCGTGACGGTCAGCGGCACAGGAACGGGTGTGCTGGCCCTCACCGGTCTGCCTGCGGCTTTGAATGCCTACCTGAACAACACGGGCATTCGCTTCAATGGGCCCTCGTCGGCTACCCCGTACGACCTGCGTGTGACGTCACAAAGACTTGGCAGTGACGGCGTGGTGAGAGTCGCTGCCACGGCCACGGCGGCACTTAACAGCGTACAACTCGCGACCAGCCCGTCGGCTGTTACAACCGCCGCGCCGGCGCTTAGCCTGCCAGCCACCCTCACAGTGCTGCCCACCAGCGGTGAGGTTCGCTTGACCAACGCCTTTGGAACGAGCAACCAGTCGTTGACGGTCGTCCTGTCGGTCAGCGGCGGCCCCACTGGCGCAACCCCGAAGCTTGTGAGTGCTGATGGAAACGGGGTCGCAGGGGGCGTCACGATCAGCGGTTCCGACAGCAACCGGCTGACACTGATCGGCACAGCGGCCAATCTAAGCGCATATCTGGCCAGCGCCAATCGTGTTCAGTTCAACGCGACGGCCACAGCGACACCGTATGTGCTGGCGGTCAGTGCGCAATCGTTCACCGGCGACACGGTGCGTGCTGCGGCAACCGCCAATGTGACGCTGGTGACCACAGGCTCCAGCGGCAGTGCGACCCCGGTGGCCGCGCCACCGTTGAACCTGCCCTCAAGCATCACGACGCTGGCCACGAACGGCCGCATTCAGATCGCTGGCCTGGTTGGAACCAGTCTCACCGAGACGCTGACGGTGGTCATGGCGGTCAGTGGCGGCCCCAGTGGCGCCACGCCCAGGCTGTCCAGCGCGCTCGGAAATGGGTCGGCTGATGGCGTTACAGTGACTGGCACAGATTCCACCACGTTGACGCTAACCGGAACTGCTAAAGCGATCAGCGATTATGTGAACGTCGCAGACCGAATTCGGTTCAACGGGACCGCGTCAGCCACCACGTATTCCTTCACGGTGACGTCGCAGAGCCGCGATGGCATGGTCGTTCGTTCGGCGGTCTCGGCAATGGCCACGTTAACCGCCGCTGCGACCGGTACTACACAGGCAACCAGCGGAAGCGCTCAGGCGTTTGCTCCCCTCACGCTGAATATGCCAGCCAGTTTCTCGGCGCTGTCAGGTAGTGGAGAGATCCGCATCGCGGGCCTCGTGGGCACCGGTAGCGATACGGTGACGGTTCTGCTGGGCGTTGGCGGTGGACCGGTTGGCGCCTCACCCGCCCCGACACTGGTTGCACCGGCCGGTACGGCGTCGGGCGTCACGGTGTCCGGCTCAGGCACTGCCACCCTAAGTCTGACCGGGTCCGCGACCTCGGTCAGTACCTATCTGAACACTGCCGGCAGGGTGCTGTTCAGCGGGCAGGCGTCCAACACCAATTACACGCTGTCCGCGACGGTCCAGAGCGTCATCTCTGGCGTGGTTCGCTCGGCGAGAACCGCTCAGGCCACGCTGACCAGCGTGCAACTGATGACGGGCGCCAGCGGCACCTCAACCCCGCTGGCCGCACCTACGCTCAACCTGCCGTCTGCCATTACGACTCTCGCCACCAACGGTCAGATCCGGATCGCGCTGCCGACGACGCCGACGCTCAACGACGGCCTCGTGGGAACCAGCACGACCGGCACGGTCACCGTGGTCATGGTGGTCAGTGGCGGCCCGAGTGGCGCCACGCCGAAGCTTGCAAGCGCGCTTGGCAACGGGTTGGCCGAAGGCGTGACGGTAAGTGGCAACGACACCAACGTAATCACGCTCACCGGCACTGCCTCGGCAATCAGCAATTACTTCAACATTGCTGACCGGATCCTGTTTAACGGCGCGGCATCGACCACGACCTATTCGTTGGCGGTGACCGTGCAGAGCCGCGATGGCGCCACGGTTCGCTCTGCGACAACGTCCACCGCAACGTTGACCAGCATCGCTTCGGGCTCTGCTGCGGTCACAGGCACTGCCCAGGCAGCTGCTGCGCCGGTGCTGAACCTTGCCGCCAACATCGCAACACCGTCCAGCAATGGCGAGCTTCGCATCAGCAATCTGGTGGGCACCGGCACTGACACTGTCACGGTTCTGTTGGCATTGAGCGGCGGCCCTGCCGGCGCCTCGCCTGCCCCGACGCTGTCGGCAGCGGGCGCGGCGTCCGGGCTTTTGGTTTCCGGATCTGGCACCGCGACCCTGACACTCAGCGGAACTGCGACCGCCATCAGCAGCTACCTTGGCACGACCGGCAATGTTCTGTTCAACGGTCAGGCGTCCAACGTTGGATACACGTTGAGCGCCACGGTTCAGAGCACCACTGCAGGTGTGATCCGTGCGGCCAGAACGGCGCAGGCTTCACTCACGAGTGTGAGCCGCGACATCGGCGGTAGCGCGACGACGCTGGCCGCACCCACGCTCAACCTGCCGGCCAATCTGTCGGTCGCAGCCGAAAATGGTGCGCTTCGATTCGCTGATTTCGCGGGCAACGGCAGCGCATCGCTGCGCGTGCTGCTCACGGTGGATGCTGGCCCGGCGAGCGCAACGCCTGCACTGTCCAGCGCATCAGGCAACGGGTTGAGCGATGGCGTCACAGTATCTGGCTCGGGTTCCTCGCAGCTTGTGCTGACAGGAACTGCTGCGGCGATCAGCAGCTACCTGAACACAGCGGAACGGGTCCGCTTCAACGGTACAGCATCAGCAGTGCCGTACCGCCTGACTGCAACCGTGCAAGCCATGGCCGACAATGTGGTGCAGAGCGCGGCAACCGCACATGCCGCCCTGCGAACCCAAGCGGGTGCAGAGGGGCTGCCGACTTTGTCGGTACCGGCCAGCTTCTCGGCGCTCACCGTCAGCGGCGGAACCCACTCCGGCGACATCCGCATGCAGGGTGCGGTTGGTACCGGCAACGAGGCATTGACGGTGGTCCTGGCCGTCAGCGGCGGCTCGCTCACCGCGTCGTCGGCGGATGGTGTGACCGTCGTGGCCAACTCCGCGTCACGCGTCACGCTGACCGGCTCCGCAGCCAACATCAGCACCTTCCTGGGTGGCGCGAATCGGGTCGTGTTCAGTGGTCCCTCGTCGTCGACGCCTTATGGTCTCGTGGTCACCGCGCAGCGGATCGACTCAGACGGCGTGGTCCGCGCCGCCGTTACGTCGAAGGCGGTGGTGCTCACGTTCGCAACGACCAGCGACGTGACCGCCTCGGCCGATGTCGTGAGCGCTGGCGGCAGCATCAGCATCATTTCCAGCCGTCATGTCACGCTGCTCGGCACGGCTGACGTGCGCACGTCAGCCGGCGGCAGCATCGATATTGAAGCGCGTGAAGGCGAGATCTATCAAAGCGCTGACAGCGTCATTCTGAGTACGGGTTCAGCGGCGGCCGCCAGGCTGGTGGCTACGACGAATGTGACGGTGGGCGATATTGAGCTTGCCGACGGCAAGGTCAGCATCACTGCACTGACTGGCTCGATCTTCGATGCCGATCCGCTCACGGGGGGAACCAACGCCAACGATCTGGACGTTGACATCACCAGCGCCCAGCTGCGGCTGTGGGCCGGTACCACGGTCGGTGAAACGGTTGACCATCTCGAGACCTCGGTGGGCCGCCTCAGCGCGCGTGCTGCGGGCGGTGGTATCTGGCTGCTCGAAGCTAACGATCTGACCATTGACGACGTGACCGTGACCGTGAATCGGGTGCGGGCCGATGGTTCGGTAGCAGGGTCCACGTTGACCGATGCACTTCAGTCCGACGTTAAAACCACCGGTGCCAATGGCGCGATCGTGCTCCGCACCGTTGCGGGTTCAATCACCCTCAACGACGGCACCGCATCGGCCGACGACACTGCGGTCAGCGCCCACGGAAGCGGTAATGTGCTGATCTCCCTGCCAGGCCTGGCAACAGGCGCCAGCGGAAGCGCGTCGTCAATTGCATCGCCCAATCTTTCGCTGCCCGCCAGCTTCACAACCCGGCCTACCAACGGCGAGCTGCGATTTGCCAACGCAGTGGGCAGCGGCGACGAGACGCTCACTGTCCTACTCGCTGTAAGCGGTGGCCCCGCCTCGGCAACCCCGACGCTGTCAAGCTCTGCCGGCAATACCCTGGCTGATGGCGTGACGGCAAGCGGTTCGGGTACCGCCACCCTGAGGCTCACCGGATCGGCGGCAGCGCTCAGCAGCTATCTGAATACCGCCGCGCGGGTTCGCTTCTCGGGAGTAGAGTCCACCATCGCGTATCAGCTTGATGTCACGGTCCAGCGCCTGAGCGGCGAGGTCGTGGAGTCCACACGCACTGCTTCGGCAACGATTACCAGCTCCGCCACAGCAGCGGTCGCCAACAGCGGCGCGGCAGTCCCGCAGACCTCCTTGGCTCTGGCGCTGCCAGCGAACTTCGTTGTCAGTGCGAACAATGGCGAGATCCGTGTCGCGAACGTGGTTTACGCCGGAACGGACACGCTCACGATCGTTCTTGCGGTCGCGGCCGGACCGGCAGGGGCCACCCCAACGCTGACCGCAACAGCGGGTAACGGCACCACCGGAAACATCACGATCAGTGGGTCGGGTTCGTCAGTCCTCAGCCTGACCGGCACAGCGACAGACCTGGGAGTATTCCTGGCGGCTGCTGATCGGGTTCGTTTCAACGGCAGCGCTTCCAACACCGTGCCCTACACGCTGTCCACCACGGTTCAGCGGATCACGGGCGGGGTGGTGCGGCTCGCCACTACTGCGCAGGCCTCAATGCTTGCAGTGGGCGACGATCTGATCGCGAACGCTGACATCGTGAGCGCAAGCGGCAACATCAGCCTGCTGGCGTCCAAAGACATTCGCTTCAACGGCACCGCAGACGTACGCACGGCCGGCCCCAGCATTGACATTGATGCGTCGACGGGTTCGATTACACAGAGCGCGACCAGTCTGATTGTGAACACCAGTGCCAGCGCGCAGGCTCGCTTGCGCGCGGCTCAGAACGTCACCGTCGGCAACATTGAACTGGATGCTGGCAAGGTCAGCATTACCGCCGTGTCCGGTTCCATTTTGGATGCGGATGCGCTGGTGGCCGGTGTCAACGACGCAAATCAGGACATCAAAGCGTTACTGGTGCGGCTGAACGCGGGCACGGCGATCGCCTCTGCGGTCAATCATCTGGAGACCTCGGCTGGCACGTTGACGGCGCGCGCGGCCAATGGGGGTATCTGGCTGCTCGAGGCAGACAACCTGACGGTCGATGATGTGGCGGTAACGGTCAATCGCGTGTTGTCGGATGGCTCCATCGTTGCAGGAACGACGGCTTCCACAGTGACCGATGCGACCCAGTCCGATATCAGGACCACTGGCGCGAACGGCTCCGTCGTGGTTCGCACCGTTGCTGGATCGCTCGTGCTGAATGACGGCACAGCGTCTGGCGACAACATCGCAATACAGGCGCACGGCAGCGGCAACGTACTTGTATCGCTTCCCGGCACGATGTCCAGCAGCAGTGGCAGCGCGACGGCTATAACGGCACCGGCCCTTACCCTTGCTGGAAGTTTCACCACTCGCCCAAGCAGCGGGGAACTAAGCTTCGTCAACGCGCTGGGCACGGGCACCAGCGTGCTGACAGTGTTCCTGTCGGTGAGCGGCGGCCCCGCCAATGCAAACGCCACACTCAGCGGCACGACCGCGGATGGCGTCACCGCCGACGGTTCGGGTACCGCAACGTTGAAGCTGACCGGCACGGTTACGGCGCTTAATGCGTACCTGGGCACCACAGGAGCGAACGCCCGGGTCCGCTTCAATGGCCCTGCGTCGGCAACCGCCTACCAACTTAACGTGTCGGTGCAGCGTGCGAACGGCGGCGTGATCGAGTCGGCGCGTACCGCGACCGCAAGCCTGTTGAGCAGTGAGACGGCAGCAGTCGGCAGCATCGCCACACCAGCGGCTACGGCCCTCGCACCGCTTGCGCTCAACCTTCCGGCCAACGTGTCCACGATGGCTGCGAATGGCGCCGTGAGGGTTACCAATTTGATCAGCGCGGGGACAGACGCTGTCTCGCTCGTCCTCGCCGTCAGCGGTGGCCCAACCGGTGCCGCGCCTACCTTGTCCACGGCCTCGGGTAACGGAACCTTCAGCGGCGTCACGGTCGCAGGGTCCGGGACATCGTCGATCACCTTGAGCGGCACGGCGACCGCAATTCGTGACTTCGTCGATGCTGCGGATCGGATCAGGTTTGACGGCGCAGCTTCGGCCACCGCATACGTTCTGTCGGCCACGGTCCAGAGCACCTCCGGCCAGGTCATGCGACTGGCCACCACGGCTCAGGCGTCGCTGCAGGCCTTTGCAAGTGCGCAGTCGCTGGTTGCCAATGCGGATGTCGTCAGCCAGAGCGGCAACATCAGCATCACCACGTCGGGTGACATGCAGTTCACCGGCACCGCCGACGTCCGCACGACCAGTACCGCTGCGGGTAGCGGCAGCATCGACCTTCTCGCCATCGCGGGCTCGATCACGCAGAGTGCCACCAGCGTCATCACAAGCTCAGGCGCCACGGCGAGCGCGCGCCTTTGGGCGGGTAACAGCGTGACCGTCGGCGACATCGTGCTGCCGGACGGTACCGTCAGCGTCACTGCGAGATCAGGCTCGATTCTCGATGCGGATGCGCTGGTGTCGAGCGGTACGGTCAATGATGCCGACCTCGATGTCCATGCGTCGGCGCTGCGTCTGAACGCCGGCACGGCGATTGGTGGACTGGTCAATCATCTGGAGACGTCGACCACCACGCTGAGCGCCCGGGCGGGTGCGGGCAGCGTCTGGTTGCTTGAGTCCAACTCGGTGGTAATCGACACCGTCGTCAACACTGTCAACCGTGTGCTGGCGGACGGCACCGTGCTGAACTCTGTGGTCACTGATGAGGCGCAGTCGGATGTCCGAACCACCGGGGCGGATGGATCGATTGTTCTGCGGACCCTCACAGGCAGCATCGTTCTCAACAACGGTAATGCTCCCGGCGCGACCGACTCGCCTGCGGACGAGGCGTCAGTGAGTGCGCACGGCAGCGGAAATATCCTGCTGCAGGCGGGTTCTTCAGCTGGTTCCTATCTGCCGCTGCCTGTCAATGGCGCGCCGGTGTCGATGCCGGCCCTGAATCTGCCCGCCAGCATCACCACGCTTACCACCAATGGTGAGATCCGACTGGGCAATTCGGCGGTGGGTGCCACCGGCGATTCCTTAACCGTGACCTTGTCGGTGAGCGCAGGTCCCACCGGCGCGACGCCAAGGCTGCTCATCAATGGATCAGCGGTTTCGGGCATCGCGGTCACTGGCAGCAACACCAGCACGCTGACGATTACCGGAACAGCGACTGCAATCAGTGCCTACCTGGACACTGCCGACCGGATCCGGTTTAACGGAACCGCGTCTGCGAACACGCCTTACACGCTGTCTGTCACTTCGCGCAGATCATCGGGCAGCGTTGTCGAGGCAGAGTCATTTGGAACGATATCGCTGACGAGCGTAGCCACTGGAACACCAGAGGTTGGTGCGGCGCAGGCGGCTCAGGTTCTCAATCTGCCGTCCACCTTGTCGACACTGTCGCTCGGTGGCGAGGTTCGCCTGACCAATGTTGTCGGAACCGGAAGCGAATCGGTTGCGGTCACTCTGGCGGTAAGCGGCGGCGCACCAGGGGTGCCCCCGCTCCTGGTAAGCAGTCTCGGCAATGGCGCGGCTGAAGGCGTCACGGTCACGGGCTCGGGGTCGGGCACGCTCACCCTGCGTGGCGCAGCCTCTGCTGTGAGCGCTTATTTGGGTGCGGCTAACCGGATCCTGTTTGACGGCATCGCGTGGGAGACACCCTATTCACTCGCCGTGACTGCCCAGCGGACCTCGGGCAGCACGGTGATTGCTTCGTCGATCGCCACGTCGGCGCTGTCGGTGTTCGGTCACGACGTGTTGGCAGCGGCTGACATTGTCAGCGCGAGCGGCAATGTGAGCGTGCAAGCCAAGGACACCGTCGTATTCCGCGAGAATGCAGACATTCGCACCGCCAGCCCCAACAATGCGCTGCGCGGCAGCATCGATGTGTGGGCTGAAACCCGCTCAATCTCACAGCATGCCTCTAGCGTGTTCGCGAGTTCCGGGGCCACTGCAACGGCGCGGCTGCGCGCTGCCACCAACGTCATCGTTGGGGATGTTGATCTCCCGGATGGACGGGTCAGCATCACTGCGGTGTCGGGGTCGATACTGGACGCTGACGATCTGGTGACCAGTGGAACCAGTCGCGTCAACGACGCCGATCAGGACATCATTGCATCCGGCCTGCGTCTTGCTGCTGGCACTGCTGTGGGCGATTCGCTGAATCACCTCGAAACGACTGTCGCGACCCTGACCGCTGCTGCGGCAAACGGCGGTATCTGGGCGTTGGAGGCTGACGCGCTTGCGATCGGAGACGTCGGTGTATCCGTGAATCGCGTTCTGAGCGATGCGACGACGTCCACCGCTCAAAGCACCGATGCAACCCAGAGTGATCTGCGTACCAGCGGAGGGAACGGTTCGATTGTGGTGCGCACAGTCGCGGGCAGCCTCACGCTTGCAAACGGGTCTGCGCCAGGCTCGGGCAGCACACCGGCTGATTCCAGCGCTGTCAGCGCACACGGTAGCGGCAATGTGCTGCTTCAGGCTCAAGGCGCCAACGCTGATCTCAATGTCGACGCATCGGTGATGTCTGCCAGCGGAAACATTACGCTGACGGCCAGCCGCAGCATCGCGATCGGCGCAGGGGCCGCAGTCTCGACCGCCGGTAACGGCAGCGCGCAGGTCAGTGCACAAAGCGGCAACCTGACGATGGCGCCGACCGCATCGGTCTCCACCGTTGACGGAGACATCCTGCTGCGTGCCGGCAATGACGCCAGCGATCGTTTGACAGTGGGTGTGGTCACGGCCACCAATGCGAACGTGGGCCTGGTAACCGCTGGCTCCATCGTTGACAGCGATGTTCTGGTCAGCCCGGCGGACGACGCAACGGTTGATGTTGTGGCACGTGGGCTCCTGATCCTGGCAGGGGTTGGCGCGGGCACGCTCACGGGCAACACGCTGAGTCTCGACGTCAACGCGATCGAGACGCGGGTTGATACGCTGTCAGCGCGGGTGCGCGGCGCGGATGGCCTGAATCTGCTCGAGGCCGATCAACTGATCATTGGCGACGTGGTCAGCCGTTGGGGGACTCAGCAGGCGGTCCAGATTAACCAGGTGCTCAGCACAGGGCAGACCGAATTCGCAGGCGAGTTTTCGCAGAGCGATGTCGTCACAACCAACACCAACGGATCGAACGGCAGCATTGTGATTCGGACGGTGGCCGGGTCAATCACGCTGCGCGAGGGTACGGCCGAGACGGATCTTGATCCGGATGCAGCGCTGGTCGCGCACGGCAGTGGCAATGTGCTGCTCGAGGCGGGTGGTTCGGGTTCGGACATCCATACCGAGGCCAATGCTGACATTCAAAGTTCGACGGGGCACATCACAATCCGTGCGGGTCGGAATGTCGGGTTGGGAGACGGCGTCGATGTGGCCACAGCGTCGACGGGTACGATCAGCGTGAACGCGGTGGCGGGCGCGCTCAGCATGTCGGGCACGTCGAACGTGACGGCGACGGGCAGCAG
>VGHA01000147.1 GCA_016868375.1 Betaproteobacteria bacterium
GCATTGACGTCTTGCTGCTGATAGCGCCCGTCAAAATCAGTGGCGAGCCAGACCAGACCCGTGACGTTGTCTCGGGTGCAGCCCCAGTCGGTCTGGGCGGGTCCGGGCTGCGCGCCCGCGGCCAGCGAACAGCCAGAGGTCCCCTCCGCCTTCCCGTTATTGCAGATTCGCGTGTAGTCGAAGCCACCAGGGGAATTAGGATTTACTTTCCCCAGACGAGCCGCAAGCGCGCTGCGGCCGGCTCCGGCATCCTGAAGTGCGCACTCAACACCCGGCATGCACTGCGTCAAACCCGTGTCGTTGATCGGCGTGAACACACAGGACAGGGCCGCCGCCCCGCGGCCGTTCAATGCAGCACTTGCCAAATTGGGCGTGCCGTTGATGGTGCAGAGCTGGTTGACGGGATGACGCTCAACCGCAAGCGTTGCCAGACCGCCCGATCCTGACACTAACAACTGCAGCGACGACGAGGTGTTTGGCAAGGGGTACGTCTGGCCGTCATTGCCCTTCAGCACCACAGAGCCACCCTCGAGGCCCGCACTGTTGACGCTGGCAAGTCCGCTGACTGAACCTTCGAAGAGTGCGGTGGTCGGGGTGGGGCCGCCTCCACCCCCACCACCGCCACAGCCGGCCACGAAGAGCGTGAGCAGCGCTGCGGTCAGCCCGCGCGCTGGCATACGGGCCACAGCCTGAGGCACGTCGACCAATCCGCTCTGATCAGCGGGCGCCACGCACCGTTCAGATGCTAAGTTCATCATCATCACTCCAGTATTCGTATGCGCTTGACCCGATCGTGTCAACGCCGGTCGCGCCGGGCAGGTACGAGTGCGTTCCAAGCAGCCATGCGTTCTCCAGGCTCGACGGATCAGTGGCTCGATCGGCCTCGAGCGGATCAAAGAGTTCGTCAAGCAGCCCGTCACCCGAGCGTGCTGTACCCCAGTTCGGCGCCGCGCCGACATTGACGCGTTCAACGCTGCCGAGGGTCTGCAGATAGCCCTGGGTGCTGGCGTTGAGCCCCTTCAACGCGGGTGCGCCCGAAGTGGACGATGACCCGGACGAAATGAACGGCGCGGTGTCCAGCGACTTCAGTGCCAGCAGGGCCGTACCCGACGGCGTGGCGCGGTAGGCCACTGACGCAGCGCCCAGCTGGCTTTGCTGCCAGCTGTCGCCCTGCGGGTCGTAGATTGAAGGATTGAACTGCGAGCGACCCGCTGACACATTCAGCATCAGATACCGGCCACCGGCGTCGTAGCCGAGGTATCGCGTTGTGCCATTGGCAAGCTGCGTACGATCAACACCACCCGACGGCACCATCACATTGACGCTGTCTGCCGAGGCTGTCAGCGGAGCCTGTCCGGACCCAACCGCTGGGCCGCGGCCGCTCACCACGAGGAGCGGAATTGCACCGCCCGGGCGGGTGCTACCGATGTTGAGCAGGCTCGCATCGGCGGAGCGAAGTGTGCCCCCCGTGCTGTAGACGGCCACCGAAGACTCGCCCCGCAGGGTGGATATCGAGGCATCGCCAGTGAGGCGGACCTGAACATCGCTTGCGGTGATCGAATCGGCGGCCGTCATCACCAGCGACTGGCCGAAGATCGACAGCGGCCTTTGAAGCGCAACCGCACCCGACACCGTGACCTGACCACGGGTGCCAACACCCTGAGTGGCGTCATAGCCGATGACCACGCGGCCGCTGCCACTTGCGAGCGCGAGCACTGAGTCACGGTCAATGACATAACTGCCGTTTTCAGTGCCGCCCAATTGAACCTGCGCGTCTCGAGAGGCGGGCTGAAGCGTGAGCGTGGCGGACCCTGTGGCAGTCACCGACCCGACACCGCCGCCGAAATCAACGGTCTTCGACTGGAGGGTGGTGCTGCCCGCGATCTGGACAGAGCCTCCCAGCTGGACACGCTCGGAGAAGCTCAGGAGCGGTCCGCTACTGACCACCGCGCTGCCCGAGCTAGTCGTGAGAGATACCCCTCGAATATCGTTCTGCAGTCGCACGGGTACCGATGCGCCAGCCTTGACGCGAACCTCGATCGGGTCAGCGAACCTTAGCCCGGCACCTGATTGGCCCATTGTGATGGAACCCTGCTGCTGGTCACTGCCGATGACCAGGGCACTGAAGCCATCAAGCGCGCTGTCAAAACCACCGCGGGCGAGAATCCGGACCGACCCGACATCGCTTACCAGATCGCCAATCACGATCGAGCGGGTATCGGTGGCCGGACGGAGCATGAATTCGCCGCCCGATCCACGCAGCCGCACCGCCGCCGCGATGTCAATCGTCGAATCCGCTGCCAGGTCAACCGCTCGACCGCTGGTCGCAGACGTTGTGATCGTGACGGTTTGCCCAGTGGGCGCGCCCGACGCAAGTGTCAGCGTTCCACCGGCGTCACTTCGCGCCGAAAGTGAATTGATCGACATGGACTGGTCGAACCTGACTGCGGCCGAAGTGATGTCAAAGCGCGTGTCAGAGGCAACCACCGGCGTCAGGGTGTTGATGGCACCCAGTGCAACGCCGTGACCGGTAGCGGGTCGAATCAGAAGCTGCTGTGCGTCCGCAGCGCCAAAGCTCATGTCGACGCGGCTGAGTGAGCCTGCTGCACCACCGGGCATCACACCCGACAGACGCAGGTTGGCCGTCGTAGGAACGGTTGCCGGATTCGCGGGCAGTCTCAGGACGCCGAAATCCACGCTTGCCACATTATCGATGGTGAGCTGCGTGGTGGAAACCCCGACGTCGCTACGCAGCCCGCCGTCGAACACGACGTGATTCGTCGCCCCGACAACCGAACCGCCGTTGATATCGAGCGTTGAACCGCCCAGAAGCGCGAGACCCCGATTGAACTGCACAGTGCCCGCTGCGTTGATCACCAGATCGATGTTGCTGAGCGACATCGACGCCGTACCCGCGGGCGAAACGAGTCCAGTCTTCGCCGGATACGACGGCAGACCAAACACGATACCCGCGGCGTCGGAACGACTTGCCTCGATGAGGGTGCGGCCGCTGGCGGCCCCCGCCGTAAGCTTCACGTCACTCGCGTTATTGATGGTGAGGTTTCCGGGTGTCACCGCGGCGCCGGCGGCATTGTTCACCACCACCTGATCGACATTCAGCAAGGTGGCCGTTACCGCAGCGGGCGTGCCATCAGACACCACCAGACCGCCATCGAAGATCACCATCTCGCTCGCGTTGGCAGCGCCGTTGACCACCAGCCTGGCGCCGTTCTTCAACGTGAGCTTGCCGCCAAACCGTACTGTGTCGCCCGCCCCCAAGGTGATCTCGAGCATTCCCTTATCGATCTCGACGTCACCCTCGAACTTCAGGTCATCGAAGTTCGAAATCGACATGCTGTTGAGCTTGACCGACTTGTTGAACGTGATGTCGTAGTTGCCAGCCGTGAGGGTGAGGCTGTCGTCTCCAGCGGCATCGTTGGTCACCACATCGCCGGTGATCCGGATGCCGTCGGCACCGAGGCCGCCAGGTACCGCTGTTCTGGCAACAATGGTCCGGCCACCCGTGACAATCACCCTGTCGTCAATCAATACGTCATCAAGCATCTGGATGTCGCTGTTAAGCGACGTCGTGGCGCCTGAACCGTAGATCTTCAGCGCCTCGCCGGTGATCCGCTGATTGACGAAGATATGTCCACCCGCGGCAGGTGCCTGTAGCGTAAGCGGCAGGCTGAAGGCGATGGTGCCTGTGTTGCCAGCGTCGCCCACTTCAATGACATGCTTACCGGTGTAGGAGCCGACGATCAGCTCCTTGACCGCCAGCGAGCTCAACTCAGTGGTGTTGACGAACAGCGAGTCAGCGGCACTGGCGCTCGTTGTACCCGACAGACGAATGCTCTTGGTATCGACCGTGGGGCGCAAGTGAACCACGTCGTTAGCGCCAGCCAGTTGACCCAGCGCTCGAATATCCACTGCATCGGTCTCAAGCTCGGTACCGGAATTGAGGCGCGCTTCGACGGTGACTGACTTGGCAACCTTGGATAGATCAAACGTGGCCAATGCCTCGACTGGGGTGAGAACACCGCCGGAGGACCCGATGACCTCGCCGGTTACCACAATCAGTCGGCCGCCACCCGTTACGGTGGCGCCACTTACGATGGGTCCGTTGATCGTGAGAACCACAGCAGGGCTGATTACAAGCTGAGTCTTGCCAAGCGTTCCTTTGAAAATCGAGCTTGACGTGACCAGCGCAGTCGCGGTCGCCGAAACAACACCCGACAAATCGGCCTGTGGCGCCGAGCCCAGCCCTGTGATGACCACCTGACCCGCGCCGCTCGCCTTGCGCCCACTGGCCTGCGCCGCTGTCAGCGTGACGGAACTGTCTGCATCCACCGAAATCAAGGACGCACCCAGCGCGATCGCCGAGAGATTCTGATGGCCGCCTGCTCGGAGCGTGACCTCGCTATTGGATAAATTGGCGCCGCTTACGACGGTGGGCGATGAGGCTGTGCCTGTGGCGGATACAAGCCTGATCGCGCCCGCACCGAGGATATCGCGCCCCGTTGCAGTCGCCCCGCTACCGACAACTGTCTGCGCAGGAGCAAGGGTGAGCGTTGCATCGGCGTCGACAAACAGCGTGGCGCCACCGAGGTTGGTTGCGGCGTCCAACACCGCGCTTGCGGGTACCTGTGCGGCCACCAGGCCTGTGACCGTGATGTTGTTCAACATGGCACGGCTGGCGCCAAGTGCCGTCACCGTCACCGATCCTGTGCCCGTAATGGAGCGTCCGCCCGCCGTGTCTCCGCTACCCGTGGTGACCTGCGCAGCGGTCAGCCCGAGCGTCGCATCGTCGACGAGCTGCAGCGTGAGGCTGTTGCCCAGAACAGACTCGGCATTGATATCGGTGCCGCGACCGATCATCGCGGAGGCCGGAACAGCAATGCCCGAAAGGTTGAACGCCGGGGCGTCGAGGCCATGCAGACTGACCGAACCCGAGCCAGTGATGCTGCGCGCGCTCGCCTGCGCAGCGGCGATCTTGACTTCGGCCCCGCCAGACAACACAAGTGCCACCGGCCCCAGCCTGCTGCCCGAAGACACCCACAGGTTCGACGGCACCAGAGCGCGGCTGTTCAGTTCGGAGGCGGACGCAACCGCGCTGAAATCAACGGTGCCACCAGTCAGGCCAACGATGGTCAGGGTTGGCTTGGTCCCCGACGCGGCCCTGACCGTACGACCGGTGATTTGCTCGGCACTCGCAGTGAGCTCGACAGCAGGCGCCAGCTCGAGGGCAGCAAGGCCCAGGTCGAGCCCTGCAGACAGCGCCATCGACGAATCAACGACCAGTGTCGTCGGCGCTGAGATGTCGGCCAAGGTCAGCGAGGACTGCGCCTGACTCAGACTGGAAAGTCCTGTGATTCGCACCTGACCGGCACCACCAATTTTCGCGGAAGCAGCCTGCGCGGCGCTCAGGGTAAGCGTCGAACCCGCCCCGACAGTGAGCGATGCGGCGTTGTTGATCAGGACGAGATCCGGCCTGAACGGTCCGTTCGCTGCAAGGTTCACCGAACCAGTGACCGCGATGTCTCCCGAGAGGGTCAGCGACGCGATGTTTGCAACACTGGCGTGCGTGACCAGTGCCTCGAGCTGACGTCCGTTGAACACCACGACGCTGGCGTTTGGAGCAATCGGCGCCCCTGGCGTATCAAATCCCTGCACGAGTTCCGAGCCAAGTCGGATCTGCACGGCGCTCCCCGCCGGCGGCAGGATGATCCCGCCTCCGGGCGTCGACGCACTCTTGATGGAATTGGCCGACGCATTGACGAATCGGATCTCGGGCTTGAGCGCGCCACCAGGTTGGAAGGAGCCGATCTTCCTGAGATCGATCTCCTGTGTCGTGATAGCACCTTCCACGGTCAGTACGCCATCGCCCAGGAACTCGGCGAGGCCGCCCGTGTCGAGCAGCTGCTTCATCTGGTCTACCGACACGGTGAGTGCCGAGTTGACCAGCACCCGTGAAAATCCGCCGAGGTTGGCGAGCGGTACCTGGCTGATATCGAGCACGCCATTACTCGATTCGAGCGTATTGCTTTCGCCGTTTCCGACCTGACCCAACTGGATGACGGAAGCTGGATCCAGTCGGACCACACGCGTGACACTCCCCGATCCGAACCGGAAGGTGATGGTGTCGTTTCCGCCCACCGAATCGGCCACGTTGAGACGCACCAGAGCGGTCGGCGGGCCGTTTGCCTGAGACGTGAAGCTCAGACCCGATACATCAACCACCAGCGTGTTGTTGGCCGCATTGCCTCGGATGTTGGTGAGCTGAAGCTGCTGCGGCGTGGCGATGAAGCGCGATGCACTCGTCAGCGTGATCTCAGTTCCAGGCGTGGTGGTCTGAGCAAGCGCTGCGGCGGTCAGATCAACCGTCTGGGTTGCCGCGCCCGCCAGCGACGTACTCGCATTGATTGACCCGGTAAGCGAGAGCGTGCCCGGGCCCTCGAAACGGGCGCTGCCCAATTGCGAGGCCGCTATCGACAGCGTGCGCCCGGCGGGTACCGTCACGATGGCGGTGCCCAACACGGACCCTGCGGCAAGGGCGGACACGCTCGAAGTCAGTGTGGCCTCGACCCGGTTCGAGCTGAGGGCCGACAGATTGACGACGGAGGAACCAAGCTCAGCAACGCGCGTGACGCCTGCGCCAACAACCCGACCCGCATCCGCCGCGAGCCGGCTTGCCTGGCTGGCGCTGAGCGTCAATGTCTGGCCGGCGCCGACCGCCAACTGAACGCTGCCGAGCACGGTCGCGGGATCGAGGCGCAGCGAAGAGAAGCCCGCCGCCAACGAGGCAGACCGGGTTCCAGCCACTGCCAACTGGCTGAAATCGAGTGTGCGATCGTCGACCCCGGTTACCTGTACGCTGCCAGGCCCCGTCACGGAGCGGATGTTGGCTTGGGCTGCGTTGAGGGTAAGCGTCCGGCCAGAGTTGACTTCGACTGCAAAAGAACCGAGTTCGGTGGCTGCGGCAAGCGTCGTGTCGGCCGCAATGACAACGCGTCGGCTCAGCGCCGCGGAGCCCAATGCCTGCACCCGGCTGAGGTCAACGGTCGTTCCGTTGAGACCAGTGACCACAACCTCGCCCGCCGCCCGGATCAGGCGGCCATTTGCGATTGAGGACGCCAGCGTCAACGTCTGGGGAGCGCCGTTGGGACCTGCGGACTGGATCACGAAACGCGGGTTAAGAACGTTAGCGCTGGATAGAACCGCGCCTGGCACAGCTTCAGCCAACAGTGCGCCGGAGGACACGACGCCGCTCAGATCAACCGGGGCGGATCCTGCGCCGAGTCCGGTAATCGTGACGGATCCTGTGCCGTTGATGGACTTGCCGCTGGCCTGCGCCGCGTTGAGCGTCAGTGTCTGGCCAGCCGCCGTACGTACCTTGAACTGACCCAGGTTCGACGCAGCATCCAGCGTCACCGAATTCGTCACGGCCAGGGTCAGGCTGCTTCCAGCGATCTGGGACAGGTTGATGAGCACGGGTTGAGCAACGGGCGCTGCGGAGACCGAGGTCAGCACGACATTGCCCGCGCCGGTGATTCGGAGATTGCTGAACGCATCGGCGGTGCCCGTGAGCACCTCGCCTGCACGCAGGTTGATGGTGACCGCCTCAGGGTTCGGAATGTCGACGTTGCTTCCCTCACGGGTAAGAACGAGCTTGCCATCAACCCTGCGCACGGTGACATCGCCAAGCGCAGGGCCACCGAGTTCCAGGCTGCCGGTGACGACATTCGGCGCAACCCGGAAGGTTGAAGGCACCTGCACATCGAACGGCCGATCTGAGAAGTTGACCCCGCCCAGGCCGGACGCCTTGAGCTTGCCGTTCAGAACCAGCAGCCCCTTACCACTACCGGAAACCGGACCGATATCCAGGTCAAAGAGATCAGCGACCACAGCGGTTTCGAAGCGCACCGTGGTGCCCGTTACTCTGAGGCCGGTTGTGCGCAGTTCACCGCGGTCATCTGCACGGCTTGGGTTATTCATCGCAGCGAGCGTGATAGCACGCTCTGGCTCGCGATTCGCGACGAATTCAAGCGTCCTCGCGAACTGTCTGAGGTTGGCGATGTTGGCGTTGCCATCCCCCTTGGGATACAGCCAGGCATCGTACTGCGCCTGCGATGCCACCCCATATTCGATCGCCGCGATCGAGTTGTTGTCGCCGATGGCACCGAACAGGAACTGACCAGCGTGAGTTCCGTCGGCCAGGGTTCGCGCACTGGAGAACGCATCCAGCAGCACCAGGCGATTCTGCTGCGCGAGCGCCCCCCAAGGTGCGTCAAGAATGAGACGACGTGCATCGATGTCAAGGTCTGCATCAGCAAAATTGCCCGATGCGCCATCGTTGCCGTCAACCACAAATCCCTGACGGGTAGTGAGTTTGACGGTGTCAGCACGCACCAGCCCGGTATCGATCACCAGGTTGCCCTGCTCAACATCGATTGAAACCGTTGACGGCGTCAGCGTGGTGCTGCGAATGCCGTTCTGCGCGGCGACCGGCCTGGCGACGGTAGAACCATCCGCCTGCACCTCGCGTACATCGATACCGACCGATACCACACGCAATTCGTTCTTGGACTGCAGGTAAATATCGCCGCTTGCCGATTGCGCCGACAGGCGGCCACCCTGCACGATCAGCGGTGAATCGGGTGCACCGATGCTGCCAATGGTGGTCAGAAGCAACTCAGAGACCCGGGTCTCGGGCGCGCCGCCCTCACCGACAGACGCCTTGCCCTCTGCCGATTTGGCCGAGAAACCGTCCGCGGTGATGCTTCCCACCGAAATATCCTGACGCGCGAGAATCAGCACATCGCCCGGAGCCGCGATTGCGCTGGTGCCCCGCATGAGAACGGCACCGGCTTTCGACTCAACCAGAACCGTAGCGGGCGCAACATTCTGAGCCGGTTGACCGGTGACGATCTCGACGCCCGGTACGGTGGGACTGCCCACCGAAATCGAACCCTCGGCGGTCAGTGAAATATTGCCCGAGCCGGACCGGATATCGCCCTGGACGCTGAGCGTGGAGCCCGTGCCGTTGGCGCGGATCAAGATGTTGCCAGCGCTGGGTGTGGACACAGCGTTGCCGGCATTCGTCACGGGTGTGGTCACGTCCGGCCCACGGCCCTCTTGAAGCGTGATCGAACCCGCTTCGGTCGTGAGCACAATCGCACCCTCGCCGGATGCCACGACGAGATCGCCCACCCAGTCATCGGGTCGCTCGGTCAGTTGACCGTCAGTGCCCACCTGCTTCACCGGAGCGCTGACAGCGTCAATCACAATGCTGTTGCGCTCGCGCAGGAAAAGCCCCGCGTTGCCAGAGCCGCCGGTGCGGGCGGCAAGCGTTTCAACATCAAGCGCGAGCGGCGCGGTTGCAGTACCCAGTGCGCCGGCAGCGTCAAGCTTCAGCGCGCCCGCCGACAGCATCCACGGGGCGTTGAGCCCCGCCGCAGGACCGATCGCACCTGACCCTGACTTGATCGAAAGCGTCCCGCCGGCACGCAGCGTACCGAGCGTGATACTGCCGCCGGCCTGCAGCTGTGCGTTGCCGCCAATGTCGAGGCCGGACGTGGCTGAGAACGTGAGCGATCCGGACCCGCCGTCGAGCAGCAGCGAGCCCTGCCCCCCGACACGCAGATCCACACCCGCCTTCAATTCGACCCCAGTCGCGCCTCTCAGTGTGAGGTGCCCGGTCCCGGTCACTACATCGGCATCCGCATTCAGCGTTACCGCGCCAGCGGTGGCCTGCAGCAACACGTTGCCGCTGCCATGAGCGCTGACCGAGGAACCCGCCCCGGTTGCCGTCCCCGCATTCAGAACGATGTTGCCCAGCGTGGCGACCAGAACGATGTTCCCATTCTGGCCGGTGCTCAGATCCGACTGCGTCT
>VGHA01000148.1 GCA_016868375.1 Betaproteobacteria bacterium
AACTTCTTCAAAAGAAGGGGATGGTTCGTGCGCATGAGCTCGCCCGGATCGGTGTCGCGGGTGAAACGCTCCAGCAACTTCTGCGCAGTGGCGCCCTGGTCAGGATCAGTCGGGGCCTCTATGCGGCGCCAGACAGGGCGCGGAACGAGCATGATCAGCTGGCACAGCTGGCGATCAGATACCCCCACATGGTGTTTTGTCTGCTGACCGCGCTCCAGATCCACGGGCTGACCACGCAGGCTCCCCACGAAGTCTGGGTGGCGATCTCACCCAACGCCAGGCCGCCACGGGTGAGCTATCCGCCGCTTCGCATCGTTCGGCTCTCTGACCCGGACATCCAGGTCGTGACGATATCGCTCGACGGTGTTGTCCATATTCCCGTGACTTCGATCGCCAAGACCGTAGTGGACTGCTTCAAGTTCCGCAACAAGATCGGACTGGACATCGCGCTGGAGGCGCTCAGGGATGCCTGGCGACAACAAAAAGTCACCATGGATGAGCTGTGGGAGTCGGCCCAGCTTTGCCGGGTGGCCAACGTCATGCGCCCCTACCTGGAGAGCCTGGCATGACGACGCGCAATCCAGCCGCGTCCGTGCGTGCGCGACTGCTCAACAAGGCGCGAGCCGACGGCGTGGACTTTCAGTTGTTGCTCACTCGCTACGGTCTGGAGCGATTGCTGTATCGGCTGAGCGTCTCGCCTGAGCGGGACAATTTTCTGCTGAAGGGCGCACTGCTGTTTGACCTGTGGTACGACGTGCCGTTACGCCCAACCCGGGATATCGATCTGCTGGGATTTGGACTGGCGGAAATTCCTCACCTTGTCGCCGCCTTTGAAGGGATCTGCGCGATTGAGGTCGACGACGGCATGGCATTTGATGCGGCGTCAATACGTGCGGACGAAATCCGAAAAGAGGCCAACTACGCGGGGATCCGATTAACGTTGACCGGCACGATCGATGGGGCCCGTTGCCCTGTTCAGATCGACGTCGGTTACGGAGATGCGGTCACCCCTGCGCCGGAGTCAGCGCGCTACCCGGTGATGTTCGGTGACATGCCAGCACCGACCTTACGGGTCTATCCACGGTATACGGTGGTGGCCGAGAAGCTGGAGGCCATCATCTCACTGGGTATGGCCAACAGTCGCATGAAGGATTACTTCGACTTGTGGGTCATTCTGCGAGACGCGGAACTGGACCGGGACATTCTTATGCAGGCGGTCGAGGCCACGCTGAATCGCCGCGGTACAAGAAAGCCCTCAGGGGTACCGATTGGCCTGAGTGAGCAGTTTTCGAGCGATCGCCAGAAGCTCATGCAATGGGCTGCCTTCGTTAATCGCAATCAACTAACGGCCGCGTCTCTGGAAAAGACTGTGCAAGATCTGCGCACAGCCTTGATGTTTCTTTTTCAAGAGACACCTCGCGGGTGAGGCACCATGCAGTCAGTCGGGGATTCAATGGACGGCGCGTCCGAAGTTGCAAGGCTCCGAGCGGAAAACGACCGCCTGATCGCCTTGCTCGAATCGCGCGGGATTTATTGGCAGGCGTCGCAGCCTAAGAACCACGAGGTTCGCGAGCCCGAACCATCTAGGCTGTCCACTGCCGAAAAAGTTGCGCTATTCCGTCGCCTGTTCCGCGGGCGTACCGATGTCTACCCGATCCGCTGGGAGGCCAAGACCTCGGGCAAGTCAGGTTACTCGCCGGCCTGCGCAAATGAATGGCGAGCCGGTGTATGCGAGAAGCCTCGCATCAAGTGTGGGGACTGCGGCAATCGTCTGCTGATCCCGCTGTCCGACGCAGTGATCTACGACCATCTGGCCGGTGAGCACACGGTAGGCGTCTATCCGCTGCTGGAGGACGACAGCTGCTATTTCCTCGCGGTCGACTTCGACGATGCGGAATGGCGAGACGATGCGCTGGCATTCCTGCAGTCCTCCGTTGAACTGGGCGTACCGGTGGCGCTGGAGATTTCCCGCTCCGGGAATGGAGCGCACGCGTGGGTGTTCTTTGCTGGACGCGTTTCAGCCCGTGATGCCCGGCGTCTCGGCACCGCCATCATCAGTCTTACCTGCTCGCGCACTCGGCAACTGAAGCTGGGATCCTATGACCGGCTGTTTCCGAATCAGGACACCATGCCGAAAGGCGGGTTCGGAAACCTGATTGCCCTGCCGCTGCAGAAGGGCCCGAGGGAACAGGGTTTCAGTGTTTTCGTCGATGCAGATTTGCGGCCGTATTCGGACCAATGGGCGTTCCTTGCGTCCATCCAGCCGATGGCTGCGCATGACATCGAGCCGACTATCCTCCGGGCCACCGGTGGCGTCCATCCGCTGGACGTCACCTTTATCGACGACGAGGACCTGGCCACCCCCTGGAAGCGCGAGAACTCATGGGCCAAGAAGCTGGCCGGTCCAATGCTGAAGTCACTGACCGTCACGCTGGCCAATCTTGTCTATTTTGAGAAGGCTCAGCTGCCACAGGCCCTGGCCAACCGCCTGATCCGGCTGGCGGCATTCCAGAACCCCGAGTTCTACAAGGCCCAGGCGATGCGGATATCGGTGTGGGACAAGCCGCGCGTTATCGGATGCGCCGAGAGCTACCCCCAGCACATCGCCCTGCCGCATGGGTGCCTCGATGCCGTAATGTCCCTGCTGCGTGAGAACGGCATTGCCTGTGACCTGCGAGACGAACGTTTCGGCGGGCAGCCACTGGACGTGTCTTTTGTCGGCAGCCTGCGCCTCGATCAGGAAGCCGCAATTGCGGGACTGCTCCCCCACGATGCTGGCGTGCTATGCGCGCCAACTGCCTTCGGCAAGACGGTCACCGCCGCCGCGATGATTGCCCGGCGGGGCGTCAACACCCTGGTGCTGGTGCATCGCACTGAGTTGCTAAAGCAATGGCAGGAGCGCCTGCAAACCTTTCTTGGCGTCGCAAAGGGCGTGGTCGGCACCATCGGCGGCGGCAAGGCCAAACCGACCGGCAAGATCGATATCGCCGTGATGCAGTCCCTGTCCCGACAGGGCGAGGTGAATCCGCTGGTCGAGGACTATGGGCAGGTGATCGTCGACGAATGCCACCATGTCGGCGCAGTCTCCTTCGACGCGATCCTCAAGCGGACCAAGGCGAAATACGTGCTGGGCCTCACGGCCACACCGATCCGCCGCGACTGACAGCAGCCGATCATCTTCATGCAGTGCGGGCCGATCCGCCACACGGCGACGAAACCGTCCGGGGCGCCCCACGATCTTGAGGTGGTGCCGCACTACCGTCATGTCGGGATCGACTTGCCGCAGGAGGCTGGCATCCAGGACGTTTTCAGACATCTCGCCAATGATGTCGCCCGAACGGCTGCAATCGCTGCCGCGGTGCGTGATGCCGTCGCGCAGGGACGCAAGGTCTTGGTCCTGACCCAACGTACGGAACACCTTAATGCCATCAGGGCGGAACTGGCTAGCCTCACGCCGCCGCCCTTTGTCTTACACGGTCGCATGTCCCGAAAGCAGCGAGCGGAGCTCGTGGCTGACCTGGATGCCCTGCCACCCGACGCCCCACGTGTCCTCCTGTCCACCGGCAAGCTGGTTGGCGAGGGATTCGATCACCCGCCGCTCGACACCCTGGTCCTCGCGATGCCTGTGTCCTGGAAGGGCACGTTGCAGCAGTACGCCGGGCGCCTACACCGTGAGCACGCCGGCAAGACCGACGTGCGGATCATCGATTTCGTGGACACCGGGCACCCAGCGCTGCTGCGGATGTGGGACAAGCGCCAGCGTGGCTACCCGGCGATGGGGTACCGCGTCAAGGCGCAACGCGAGCTTGGCGAAATCAGCGAAGTTTGCTTCGACACGATGGCTTAACTGCGATTGCTCGGATAGAAGCGAGCGATATCGGCCCCGGTGCGACACCCATCCTCTTTGTCGCAATAAGTGCGACAGGTCGATCCCTTTGTGCGACAATCGGCTCATCTGATCGCAAAGGAACTGCCATGTCTGAACGCATCAACGCTCGTCTGTCGCAACCCTTGGCTGAATTCGTGGAGCGAATGGTCGGTGAAGCGGGGCTTTACGAGACTCCCAGCGAATACGTGCGCGACCTGATCCGGCGTGACATGGAACGGCGTGACGGCCAGTTTGTGCAGGATGCCATCCTTGCCGGTTACCGAGACGTGGCGGTAGGCCGAGTCTTTGCCTCCAGCGGCGACTTCAAGGCCGACATGGCAGTGCTCGACCGCAAGGAAGCCGATGGCTGGAAATGACGTGCCATCTCCCACCACGTTCCTGCTGACCCGGAATGCGGCGCTGGATTTACGCCGCATCCACGCGCGGTCACGCCGTGAATGGGGGGAAGACGTTGCCGACCGTTACATCGCCGATCTGTACGCGGCAATGGGCATTGCGGCCGCCAATCCGGAGAAGGGGCGCTTGCGGCAGTACCGATCGGCGCCGTTTCTGATGATTCCGGCGCGGCAGCACTTCGTGATCTACGACCTCGTGCCGCAAGGTATCGCGGTGCTGGCCATTCAGCACCAAGTGCGCGACATCGAAACGCTGATTGCGGAACTGACCCCTGCTTTCGTCACCGAAGTGGAACGTTTGAAGCGACAAGTCTGATGCATTCCGGCCGTGCCAACCCGCAGCAGCCCGCGCCAGTGCTCATTGGCTCGGGAAGCCAGTCGGCACATGGTCAACCCTCCGCCACCAAAAACACAAAAGCCCCTCGTGGGCTTTTTGTGTTTTTGGATAGGGTTGTTGAATTGAGAACCCGCGGACGACACGGACGCGCGGTTCGAAACGGAGCAGCCAAAGGCTGCGGAGTTCGGCGAAGACTCACTTTGCGCAGCAAAGTGATGTCGGAACCATCCCCGCCCTAGCTAGTGACTCGCGCATCCGCTGCGATTCCCCCTGCGCCTCAGCCCATAACTGATCCCAGTCATTAGGCGGATGCCCGGCCTCCAACATCTTTCGGAAAACGCGATAAGCATCATCGCTACTCTCAAAAGCGCGCTTGGTATCTTCGTCATTCACCCAGGCATAAACGATCACCTTGTTTGGGGCATGATAACGAAAGAAGAGTCGGTACTGCTGAAAGAACTTGGCTCGAAACCAGTGTTTGTGATTTTCACCGAGCGTTCCGCCCTGGCGATAGTCGGGTCGTGTCGGATCCTGCGGAATAACGTCAAACGCCAGCTTGGTAACCGCGGCCAGTCTTTTGCTGGCATTCTTATTTTTGTATCCGGCCGGGTCCCTATGCTTTAGGGTCTCGACCTGCTGCGCTAAGGCTTCAATCTGCGCAAGAAACAGTGGATGGGCGAAGATCGTCCAACCATGAATCACCAATGGCGCGGACAGGCCTTCGCTCATTCATCGTCTTTTGATAGGGATGCACCGAGATCGACATCAACTTCGCCCACCAATGATTGCAAGCGCTGGACAAGACCTGCATCCACAGCTTGCAACCGCTCAGGGTGGCGTGCGATATCGGCGGCCAGAAAGCCGAGAAACTGGCCGAGCACAGGGTCATCCCCATTAGCTGCTTCGACACGCGAAAGCACTACCTCTCCGCTGGGGCGAATGGTGTATTGGATCTTGTCGCGCTTGCCCAGCTTCAAGGCTCGACGCACGGATTCCGGCACCGTGGTCTGGTAGCGATCGGTAAGTGTGGATTCGACTTCAAGGGTCGCGGCCATGGCAGCTTCCTGAGGATTTGAGTTGAATCGTCAAAAGTAATGCAACTGCATTGTGATGTCAATGCAATTGCATTACCTTACCCCCCCCCGACCGACGCAGATGTCTGTAATTTATTAAAGAAAACTTTTAAATGATTGAGTCATATTAAATAGTTCTTTAATATTCATGAATCCAATTAAAGCGACCTTCATCATGAAACGGGCAACTGGGACCTATGTGAAATCCACCACCCTTGGGGAGGTGGTGCAAGCGTTCGTGCCGGATTCATTGCCGCCCAAAAACCCCGCCCTGGCATTGGAGGTCTATCAGGACTTGAACCGCAAAGCGGAGATGGCGCTTGCGCGCCTCTCGGGCCTATCGGGTTTGGTCCTCGACTGGCTAATTTATGGCGCGATCCGCAAGGAGGCATTGCTCACATCGCAGATCGAGGGCACGCAGGCCACCCTGACCGACCTGTTTGACGAAGAGGCTGGGTTTAAGGTGAGCAACACTGACGATGTTGAAGAGGTCACGAATTACCTTCGAGCCTTCCGATTGGTTCAAGAGCAGTTACGTGACCCCAAGGGGCTGCCCATTAGCATGCGGCTGCTCTGCGCTGCCCATCGCCTATTACTCAATGGCGTTCGAGGCGCAGGCAAGCAGCCAGGGGAACTGCGTCGCTCACAAAACTGGATCGGTGGCACAAGGCCGGGAAACGCGGTGTTCATACCGCCACCGCCAGAAAACGTGCCCCAGTTGCTGGCCGACATGGAGCGATTCATTCATGACGGTGATACCGATTTACCACCCATGGTGAAGGTGGCGCTGATCCATGCACAGTTCGAAACCATCCACCCTTTTCTGGATGGCAATGGCCGTATTGGGCGCCTCTTGATTGCAGCGCTTTTTGAGCACTGGGGATTGCTTGCGGAGCCGCTGATGTACCTCAGCGGCTACCTTAAAAAACACCAGGCCGAGTATTACCGCCGCCTGTCAAACATCCGCACCGAAGGCGATTGGGAATCCTGGGTAACTTTTTTTTTAGAAGGTGTGTGCGTCGCTGCCGCAGATGCAGAGCACAGCATTATCGAAGTGGTCAGTCTCGTAGCAGCAGACCGCAAACGCCTGCTGCAGTCCCCAAAGGCGGGGCCGGCCAGTTACCGATTATTCGAGATGCTGCCGATGATGCCGCGCTTCACCATTGAGCGCGTTCGCCAGCAACTCGACACCAGCTTTCCTACCGCTACAGCGGCCGTCAAGGTGCTAGAAGATCTCGGTATCGTTGCTGAAATGACGGGCCAGAAGAAGAACAGAAGCTACAGCTATCAAGCCTATGTTGAGCTGCTTTCTAAGTGACCCATTTGCGCCAAGCCGGGAGCACTACAGTCCGCAAGTCCAGGCTCGTCCAGTTCAGGTTTATAACCAGGTGTAGACTCGGGCGCCATCCGCCAGCCGGTCGTCCAGAGATGTCCCAGTAAGTCCAAACAGGACCAGAATAGAGTCAGAGCCACCTGACCCTTAAAACAAAATGCACGACCAGGAAAAAACCGAATTCCTTGAGGCCGAGAACCTTCGCTTAATCGCATTACTCGAGTCTCATGGAATTGACTGGCGAGCCAAACAGCCCGCAAAAACAAGTGGCCAAACTGAGAAGACCGCTCGACTTTCAACGCAAGAAAAAATTGACATCTTCCGGCGATTATTTCGTGGACGCTCAGATGTTTATCCAGTCCGCTGGGAAAGCAAAACCACGGGTAGGTCGGGCTACGCGCCGGCCTGTGCTAATGAATGGCGCATAGGCGTCTGTGAGAAACCGCGCATCAAGTGCGGTGACTGCAACAACCGTCTGCTTCTACCGCTATCGGATAAGGTGATTTTCGATCATCTTGCCGGCGAACATACAGTTGGCGTCTATCCGCTGCTGGAAGATGACACCTGCTATTTTTTGGCAGTTGATTTTGATGAGTCCGACTGGCGCGATGACGCGCGAGCCTTTATGCGGTCCTGCAAAGAACTCGCTGTTCCGGCTGCGCTGGAAATCTCTCGGTCTGGGAATGGCGCCCACGCGTGGTTGTTTTTCGCAAGCCCTGTTCCCGCGCGTGACGCCCGACGCCTCGGCACCGCCATCATTAGCCACATTTGCTCGCATACTCGGCAATTAAAGTTGAAATCCTATGACCGACTTTTCCCGAACCAGGACACGATGCCCAAAGGCGGCTTCGGTAACCTGATCGCCTTGCCATTACAGAAATTGCCTCGTGAAAATGGTTGTAGTGTGTTTGTCGATGCTGATTTTTGTCCGCATCCGGATCAGTGGGGTTTCCTCGCATCCATGCAGCCAATGGCTGCACACGATATTGAGCTTACCATCGTGCGTGCCACGGGCGGTGTTCATCCGCTAGACGTCACCTTCATCGACGATGAGGACCTGGCCACACCCTGGAAACGGCAGAGCACCGCGACCAATAAGCTAGCTGGGCAGATGCCCAAGTCGCTGACCGTGACGCTAGCCAACCTGATTTACTTTGAGAAGGTCCAACTGCCGCAGGCACTGACCAACCGCTTGATTCGTCTGGCTGCATTCCAGAATCCTGAGTTCTACAAGGCTCAGGCCATGCGCATGTCGGTCTGGGACAAGCCCCGTGTCATCGGCAATGCAGAAAATTTCCCGCAGCATATCGGCTTACCTCGTGGTTGCCTCGATGCCGCGCTGGATCTACTGAAAGACAACGGTATCGCGGTTGACCTGCGAGACGAGCGGTTCTACGGGGAGCCAATCAATGTCTCCTTCGTCGGCACTTTGCGTCTGGACCAAGAGGCCGCCATTGCTGAAATGCTGAGTCACGATAATGGGGTGCTGTGCGCGCCAACAGCGTTTGGCAAGACTGTGACTGCAGCTGCGATGATCGCGCGTCGTGGAGTAAACACCTTGGTCCTGGTGCATCGAACGGAACTGCTCAAGCAATGGCAGGAACGTCTGCAGGCTTTTCTGGGTATTGGCACAGGGGTAATCGGCACTATCGGTGGCGGCAAATCCAAACCCACCGGCAAGATTGACATCGCCGTAATGCAATCGATCTCCCGCCAGGGTGAAGTCAATCCTCTAGTCGAAAATTACGGACAGTTGATCGTGGACGAGTGTCATCATGTCGGCGCAGTATCATTCGACGCGATCTTGAAACGGTCCAAAGCCAAATACGTGATGGGCCTGACAGCGACACCGATCCGCCGTGATGGTCAGCAGCCAATCATCTTCATCCAGTGCGGGCCGATCCGATACACAGCAGCCAAGCCTGCGGGTGTACCGCACGATCTCGAAGTGCTGCCGCGTTCACGCTTCGAGCGAATCGACCTGCCAACCGATGCAGGCATACAGGACGTGTTCCGGCATCTCGTCAATGACCAAACCAGAACCAAAGCCATTGCCGACGAAGTACGCGAAGCTATCAAGCAAGGACGTAAAGTGCTGGTGCTGACCGAGCGCACGGAACACCTTGATGCGATCAAAACAGCCCTTGATGGATTAGAGCCTACGCCCTTCGTTTTGCATGGTCGAATGTCTAAAAAGCAGCGAGCGGCTTTGGTCAGTGACTTAGGAGCGCTATCGCCCAACTCACCACGTGTGCTGCTGTCGACCGGCAAGCTCGTTGGGGAGGGGTTCGATCACCCGCCGCTCGACACACTGGTGCTGGCCATGCCTGTGTCTTGGAGGGGTACGCTACAGCAATACGCCGGGCGCCTGCACCGAGAACACGCTAGCAAAACCAACGTGCGGATCATCGATTTCGTTGACACTGGTCACCCCGCGCTTTTGCGGATGTGGGACAAGCGGCAGCGTGGCTATCGTGCGATGGGATACAGGGTAGGCTCTGACGTGCCCGGGCAAAAATGATGAATCTCCCTATAAACGACCCCCTCTTGTAAAGAGACCTTTAAAGGACTATATTCAGACCTATCCCAGTCTGGAGAATAGTCATGCGCTTCTCATCACAGGTCAAGCCCATTAGCTACCTTAAGGCCAATGCTGCCGAGGTTCTAACGCACCTCACAGAGCAACGCGAACCGCTGGTGATTACCCAAAACGGC
>VGHA01000149.1 GCA_016868375.1 Betaproteobacteria bacterium
CTGAGCAGGCGTCGATTATCGACGTTGCCCCCGCCGATGCCGAACCGGCATCAAGCACCGAACCGTCCCCGGCCGCCGCCGAGGTTCCACCCGGTCCCGGAGTTGCGCCAGCGGCTGCAGCGGGTCTGCAGGCAAGCTTTGATGGCGATTGGCCGGCGCTCGCACGTCAGCTCAATGCCTCGGGCCTGATCGGCCAGTTCCTTCAGCAGAGCGAACTGCTGAGTGTCGAATCGGATTGCATTCGATTGCGCGTTCCGATTCGGCCGCTTGCCGAGCCTGGCACGGTGGCCCGCGTCCGCGAGCGACTCGGGCAACACTTCGGGCATCCGGTCAGGCTTCAGGTCGAAGTGGGTGCACTCGCAGGCGTCACGGCAGCGAGCGTCGCCGAACAACAACGCGGCGAGCGGCTCGAGGCCGCGCGCGAATCGCTTGAATCCGATCCGTTCGTCCAATCGCTGCTAAGCGACCTCGGCGGACGAATCCTTCCCGACTCGGTGACACCGCTGGGTGGCGGTGCCGCCTGAGTCCATCCCTCCATGCAGGAGATCGTTCGATGATGAAAGCTCAGCTTGCGGGTCTGATGAAACAGGCCCAACAAATGCAGGACAACCTGAAGCGGGTGCAGGAGCAGCTGGCCGATGTTGAGGTTGAGGGCCAGTCGGGCGCTGGTCTGGTCAAGGCGGTGGTCACCTGTCGTAATGAAGTCCGGCGGGTCACCATCGATCCGAGCCTGCTGGCCGATGACCGCGACATGCTTGAGGATCTGGTGGTGGCAGCGCTCAACGATGCGCTTCGCCGTGCTGAGCAAACCGCCTCCGAGCGGATGGGATCGGTCACGGCGGGGCTGCCGCTTCCGCCCGGATTCAAGATGCCTTTCTGATGCCTCATCCGACGCTTCCCAGGCAATGAAAGGACTCGCTGCGCTTGACCGTTTGACGGCCGCGCTGCGCCGTCTGCCCGGTGTCGGGCCGCGCTCGGCGCAGCGCCATGCGTTTTATCTGCTGCAGCATGATCGCGAAGGTGCTGAACAGCTGGGCCGCGCGCTCGCCGACGCCCTCGTGCAGATCCGCCATTGCGCGCGTTGCAACACGTTCAGTGAAAGCGAACTCTGCGATACCTGTGCGTCGCCGCGCCGCGACCCGTCGCAGCTGTGTGTCGTGGAAACGCCTGCCGATCAGTTGATGCTTGAGCAGACGATGGCCTACAACGGCCTGTATTTCGTGCTGATGGGTCGCTTGTCGCCCATTGAGGGCATCGGCCCCAACGATCTGCATTTTGATCGTCTGATCGCACGGGCCACGGATGGGCTGGTTCGTGAAGTCATTCTGGCCACCAACTTCACGCACGAAGGCGAGGCCACTGCGCACACGATTGGCGAGATGCTGCGTGCCCGAGGGTTGTCGGTCACGCGCCTGGCACGCGGCGTTCCAATTGGCAGCGAACTTGAATATGTCGACGCGGGCACGATTGCGCAGGCGCTACGCGATCGCAGAACGGTCTCTGACTAACCTTGCAACACCCTTCTATTACGACGCCATGAGCACTCCCCAATCCAAACCCGCTGGCCCGATGGCGCTTGACGGCCTGCGCGTCCTTGAACTCGGTCAGCTCATTGCCGGCCCTTTCGCAGCACGTCTGTTCGCCGAATTTGGCGCTGATGTCATCAAAGTTGAGCCGCCCGCCAAACCAGGTGCAGAGGGCGGAGACCCGCTGCGCAAATGGCGCAAACTGCATCCTGATGATCCTTCGGGAACATCGCTCTGGTGGTTTGTGCAGGCGCGCAACAAACGCTCGATCACCGTTGACATGCGGCAGGCCGAGGGTCAGCAGATTGTTCGCGACCTGGCGGCCAAAGCCGATATCGTCATTGAAAATTTCAGACCCGGTGCGCTTGAAAAATGGGGTCTGGGATATGAGCAGCTGTCGGCCAGCAATCCGGGCCTGATCCTGGTCCGTCTGTCAGGCTACGGGCAAACAGGCCCGTACCGTGATCGCCCCGGTTTCGGCGCAATCGCCGAGTCGATGGGCGGCATGCGCCATGTCACGGGCTTTCCCGACCGCCCGCCGGTCCGAATGAACCTGTCGATCGGCGATTCGATCGCGGCGCTGCATGCGGTGGTGGGGGCGCTGGCTGCGCTTCAGGCGCGCCACACGACCGGGCGAGGCCAGGTGGTCGACGTCGCGCTCTACGAGGCAGTGTTCAACCTGATGGAGAGCACGCTTCCCGAATACGACCGCTATGGGGTGGTGCGCGAGCGCACTGGCACCAACCTGACCGGTATCGTGCCGTCCAACACCTATCCCACGGCGGATGGCCGCCACATCGTCATTGGCGGCAACGGCGATTCAATCTACAAGCGACTGATGAAAGCGATTGGCCGGCCCGATCTGGCTGACGACCCCTCGCTTTCCAACAACGCCGGGCGTGTGCTTCGCGTCAATGAAATTGACGAAGCCATCGCCGCCTGGTCGCGCACCTGCACGCTTGAGCAGGCGCTCGAGGTGATGGAGCGCGCCGAGGTGCCCAGCGGTCGCATCTACAACATTGAAGATATCGTTCGCGACCCGCAATACCAGGCCCGCGGCATCATTGAAAAAACCACCCTTGATGACGGTTCAAGCCTGGCCATTCCGGCGGTGGTTCCGCGGCTGTCTGCCACGCCCGGTGGAACGAAATGGCTCGGGCCGGCGCTGGGCGAGCATACTGACGCCGTGCTCGCCGATCTGGGCTACGACGCGCACAGGATTCAGGCATTGCGCGACCAGGGCGTGATCTAGTCACTGATCGCTGTGCGTGGCGGTCGCGCGCAGGCCCCGATAACAACAAGCCCGCATTGAACGGGTGGGGTGGGAGGAAGCCATGTCGGACAGTCGCGTGGATGTGGTTGTCGTGGGAGCAGGCGGGTCGGGCCTCGCAGCGGCAATCGAGGCGGCGCGTGCGGGTGGCCGTGTGCTCGTGCTCGAGAAAGGCGATCGGGTCCGCGGCAGCACCGGCTGGTCGGTCGGGTCGCTGAGCGCCTCGGGCACGTCGCATCAACGGCGTGCTGGCATCGGCGATCAGCCCGGTCATCACTTTGAAGATCTGGGGCGATTCAATGCGGGCAAGGGCGAGGTCGACAACCTTGAGCTTCGCCAGATCCTGGTCAATGAATCCGCGGCTGCGCTGACCTGGCTCGAGCAGCTCGGTGTCTCTTTTGTCGGGCCCAGTCCGGAGCCGCCGCATCGCGTTCCCCGAATGCACAATGTGGTACCCAGTTCGGCTGCGTTCGGTGTCTGTCTCGCGCGCGAATGCGCCCGGCTCGGTGTGGACATTCGCTGTGGCGTAAGCGTGACCGGGCTCATTGTTGAGCACGGGCGTGTGCGGGGCGTCGAAGCGCAAGGCGCAGACGGCGCGGTTCAGACATGGCGCGCCGAGCGGGGCGTTGTGCTTGCGGCGGGAGATTTCTCGGCGTCGCGCGAGATGAAAGCGCGCTACTTCGGTCAGGAGGTCGTCGAGGCCGACCCTGTGAATCCGCTTGCCACGGGCGATGCTCAACGAATCGCCGAGGCGGTGGGGGCGCGCATTGTGAACGGTCGGATGGGTAATCCGCCCAAGCTTCGTTTTGTACCGGCGCCACCCGGATGGCTGCAGCGCTTGCCCGCCACGCCCTGGGTTGGGCGCATCATGGCGTTGGCCTGGCGTACCTTGCCTCAGTGGGTGGTGCGACCGTTCGTGATTCGTTTCCTCACCACGGCGCTGGGCCCTGAGGCCACGCTTTTTCGGTGCGGGGCTGTGCTGGTGGATACCGACGGGCGTGCCGTGCCCATCGATCCGCGAAACACCGCCAGGCACCTGCCGCTCACGCCGCAACGAATGGGCCACATCGTGTTTGACGCACGGTGCGCTGCTCAGTTGCGAAGCTGGCCGAATTTTGTGTCGACCGCGCCGGGTGTCGCTTACGCCTATCTCGACGATTACCGCCGCGGTCGACCTGATATCTATCGCGAGGCCAACACGATCGAGGCGTTGGCAGGGCTCATTGGCGCGCAGCCGGACCTGCTCGCGGCGTCGCTGGGTGAGCGCACGCACGGGCCGTGGTTTGCTCTGGGCCCGGTGCGTGGCTATGTCACCCTGACCGACGGTGGTCTTGCGGTCGACACGCGCCACCGCGTGCTCGGGCAGGACAACCTGCCGATCGAGGGGCTGTACGCCGCAGGGTCAGCCGGGCAGGGCGGTCTGCTCATCGAGGGGCACGGACACCACCTGGGCTGGGCGTTTGTTTCAGGCCGACGCGCCGGCCGCAGCATCATGGGTATTTTGGAGAATTGAATGCGTTATCCGGCAATTGAATTTGTGGCGCTGCATGGTCGCAAGCTTGCGGTGGCGGTGGGTGCGGTCGCGGCGCTGCTCGCCGCCATCCATGTGACGCTGTCGGGGTTCGGAGCCATCCCAACGGTGCTTGCTGCGATGCTGGCGGGGGCTGTGGGATGGGGCCTGGCTCGGGTGGGCGCCGAAGTGGTCGAACTGATCGCGGAAACACTGATGCCGCACTGAGTGAGGCTTGGCAGCCATGGGTTCGGGGCAAGGGGAGAAGGCAGAAATGCTACACTCCAAAAGTTTTACCTTCTCTCGGGAGCCCGGCCTTGCGTTTGTCTTTGACCTCCGATCGCGACTCCTCCGGCAACTCGTCGACCGGGCCGGCGGCAACGGTACCTTTAAAGACCAATATCTCTGGCCCCAGGCTGATCCCTGATTCAATTCCGGCCTTGCTCGCGCTTGCCGATGGCAGCGTCTTCAGGGGCGTGTCAATCGGCTTTTCTGGCCAGTCGGTGGGCGAGGTGGTGTTCAACACCGCCATCACCGGTTATCAGGAAATCCTGACTGACCCCAGCTACAGCCGTCAGCTGGTAACGCTGACCTACCCGCACATCGGCAACACCGGCATCAACGACGAAGACGTCGAAGCCGAGCGAATCCACGCCGCCGGGCTCATCATCCGTGACTTGCCCGGGCGCCTTTCGAACTGGCGCGCCGGATCAAGCCTTGCGCAGTATCTGGAGCGCGAGCGCATCGTGGCAATTGCCGGCATCGATACGCGCAGGCTCACCCGCGTGCTTCGCGACAAGGGCGCGCAGAACGGCTGCCTGCTCGCGGGTACGCAACCAGGCGAATCGCTCGATGAAGGCGCTGCCATTGCGGCCGCACAGGGTTTTCCGGGCTTGGCGGGAATGGACCTGGCCAAAGTGGTCAGTACGCGCCGGCCCTACAACTGGACCGAAGGGTCGTGGCGGCTGGGGGAAGGGTTCCGCAAGCCTGATTCGCTTCGTTTTCGCGTGGTGGCCTACGACTTCGGTGTCAAGCGCAACATCCTCCGGCTGCTCGCCGATCGTGGCTGCGAACTGACCGTGGTGCCTGCGCAGACGCCAGCCGCTGATGTGCTGGCGCTCAAGCCCGATGGCGTGTTCCTCTCAAACGGCCCGGGTGATCCTGAGCCCTGCGACTACGCGATCGCCGCGGCCCGGCAAATCATCGAGGCAGGCGTGCCCACGTTCGGCATCTGTCTGGGGCATCAGATCATGGGCCTCGCCTCCGGGGCTCGTACGCTCAAGATGAAATTCGGTCACCATGGTGCGAACCATCCGGTGAAAGATCTCGATAGCGGCTCGGTGATGATCACCAGCCAGAACCACGGTTTTGCGGTCGATCCGCTGTCGCTGCCCGCCACGCTGCGCGTCACGCATGTGTCGCTCTTTGACGGATCGATTCAGGGGCTGGCGCGGGTTGACCAGCCAGCCTTCTGTTTTCAAGGGCATCCCGAAGCGAGCCCGGGTCCGCACGACATCCGCCCACTGTTTGACCGTTTCATCGGCCTGATGCAGGGCCGTGCGGGCCACGCTCCCGCTAGCCGCTGACATCTGACCACCATGCCTAAGCGAACCGACCTCAAAAGCATCCTGATTATTGGCGCGGGCCCGATCGTCATCGGCCAGGCCTGCGAATTCGACTACTCCGGCGCCCAGGCCTGCAAGGCCCTGCGTCAGGAGGGTTTCCGCGTGATCCTGGTCAACAGCAATCCGGCCACGATCATGACCGACCCCGAAACGGCCGACGTCACCTATGTTGAGCCGATCACCTGGCAGGTGGTTGAACGCATCATTGCCAAGGAAAAGCCGGATGCGATCCTGCCCACCATGGGCGGACAGACAGCGCTCAATTGCGCGCTGGACCTGCATCGGCATGGCGTGCTTGAGCGCCACGGCGTTGAACTGATTGGCGCCTCGCCCGAGGCGATCGACAAGGCCGAAGACCGTCAGAAGTTCAAGGAAGCCATGACCCGTATCGGTCTGGGCTCGGCGCGCTCTGCCATTGCGCATTCGCTCGATGAGGCCTGGGCGGGACAGAAATCGGTCGGCTTCCCTGTCATCATCCGACCAAGCTTCACGCTGGGCGGCACGGGCGGCGGCATCGCTTACAACGCTGAAGAGTTTGAAACGATATGCCGTCGTGGCCTGGAGGCCTCGCCCACCCGCGAATTGCTGATCGAGGAATCGCTCATCGGCTGGAAAGAGTTCGAGATGGAGGTGGTGCGCGACCGCAAGGACAATTGCATCATCGTCTGCTCCATCGAAAACCTCGACCCGATGGGCGTGCACACCGGTGACTCGATCACCGTGGCGCCTGCCCAAACCCTCACCGACAAGGAATACCAATTGATGCGCGATGCATCGATTGCGATTCTTCGCGAGATCGGGGTCGATACCGGCGGCTCGAATGTGCAGTTTGCGATCAACCCCCGCGACGGGCGGATGATCGTCATCGAAATGAATCCGCGGGTCAGCCGGTCGTCGGCGCTCGCCTCCAAGGCCACCGGATTCCCAATCGCTAAGATTGCCGCCAAGCTGGCGGTGGGCTACACGCTCGATGAACTGCGCAATGACATCACGGGTGGCGCAACGCCCGCATCGTTCGAGCCCACGATCGACTATGTCGTCACCAAGATCCCCCGTTTCGCGTTTGAAAAATTTCCACAGGCTGATTCCCGTCTGACTACTCAGATGAAGTCGGTCGGTGAGGTGATGGCCATCGGCCGCACCTTCCAGGAGAGCTTCCAGAAGGCGCTTCGCGGACTCGAAACCGGAATCGACGGACTGGATGAGCGCAGCACCGATCGCGACGAAATCTGCACCGAACTTGGCGAGCCCGGTCCCGAACGCATTCTGTATGTTGGCGATGCGTTCCGGGTGGGCATGACGGTTGAAGAGGTTTATGAAGAGTCGGCGATTGACCCCTGGTTCCTTGCGCAGATTCACGAAATCATCGACATCGAGCAGATGCTCCGCGCGCGCGACGCGGCAAGTCTGTCGCGCGACGAGTGGAAGTTCATCAAATCGCGCGGGTTCTCTGATCGACGTATCGCACGGCTGACCGGCTCAAGCGCCGATGCCATCCGAGCGCATCGCCACGGCCATGGGGTCAGGCCGGTTTACAAGCGCGTGGACACCTGTGCCGCCGAGTTCGCTACGGGCACTGCCTACATGTACTCCACCTATGACGATGAGGACGAAGCGCAGCCGTCAGACCGTCGCAAGGTGATCGTGCTGGGTGGAGGCCCGAACCGGATCGGACAGGGCATCGAGTTCGATTACTGCTGCGTTCATGCGGCGTTTGCGCTTCGCGAAGACGGGTTCGAGACCATCATGGTCAATTGCAACCCCGAAACGGTGTCCACCGACTACGACACGTCCGATCGCCTGTATTTCGAACCGGTCACGCTCGAAGACGTGCTGGAAATCGTTGCGGTCGAAAAGCCTTTCGGGGTCATTGTTCAGTATGGCGGTCAAACTCCGCTCAAGCTGGCGTTGGCGCTTGAAGCCAACGGCGTGCCCATCGTTGGCACATCGCCTGAATCCATTGACATCGCTGAGGATCGCGAGCGATTCCAGAAACTGTTGCAGCAGATTGGTCTGCGTCAGCCGCCCAACCGCACGGCTCGCACCGAACCCGAGGCGCTCGCGCTGGCCTCCGAAATCGGCTATCCCCTGGTGGTGCGTCCCAGCTATGTGCTGGGCGGTCGCGCCATGGAAATCGTGCACGAGCAACGCGACCTCGAGCGCTACATGCGTGAGGCGGTCAAGGTGTCGGAAGACAGCCCGGTACTGCTCGATCGCTTCCTGAATGACGCAATCGAGGTCGATGTTGATTGCCTGTCTGACGGCGCCGAGGTGTTTATCGGCGGCGTCATGGAGCACATCGAGCAGGCGGGCGTTCACTCTGGCGATTCAGCGTGTTCGCTGCCGCCGTATTCGCTGTCGCCACCGCTGGTGGCAGAGCTCAAGCGCCAGACCGCGGTCATGGCGCGCGCGCTGGGCGTCTGCGGCCTGATGAATGTGCAGTTCGCCATTCAACGCAGTGACAACGGTTCGGGCGACGGAACGGTTTATGTTCTCGAGGTCAACCCGCGCGCATCCCGCACGGTGCCCTATGTGTCCAAGGCCACTGGCATGCAGCTGGCCAAGATCGCGGCGCGCTGCATGGTGGGGCGCAGCCTCGCCTCGCAGGGTGTTCGCGAAGAAGTCACGCCGCGCTACTACTCGGTGAAAGAAGCGGTATTTCCGTTCGTCAAGTTCCCGGGTGTCGACACGATCCTGGGGCCCGAAATGAAGTCCACGGGCGAGGTGATGGGCGTGGGGCACACCTTCGGCGAGGCTTTCGTCAAGTCGCAGCTGGGCGCCGGTGTGAAGCTTCCCGAGGGCGGTACCGCATTCGTGTCGGTGCGCAGTTCTGACAAGCAGCGGGCGGTTGAGGTCGCACGCGGTCTGCATGAACTCGGTTTCAAGCTGGTCGCCACGCGCGGCACCGCAGCGGCCATCACCGCCGCGGGCATTCCTGTGTCGGCGGTCAACAAGGTTCAGGAAGGTCGCCCACACGTGGTTGACATGATGAAAAACGGTGAAATTGCGTTGGTCATCAATACCGTCGAGGAAAAGCGCGGGGCCATTGCCGATTCCCGCTCGATCCGAACCACCGCGCTCGCGCAGCGGGTCAGCTACTACACGACGATCGCGGGAGCGAGTGCTGCTGTCGAGGGTATGCGGCATCTTCGCGATCTCGACGTTTACAGTCTCCAATCGCTGCATGCTGCGCTGACGGTTTGAGTTGCTTGCGCGTCAATCGCCCGGCGCGTGCTGCTTTCTGACAAGGTATATCCATGCCCACGATTCCTTTGACCATTCGCGGCGCCGAACTGCTGCGCGAAGAATTACAGCGACTGAAACACGTCGAAAGGCCCTCCGTCATCACCGCAATCGCCGAGGCGCGCGCGCAGGGAGATCTGTCTGAAAACGCCGAGTACGACGCGGCGCGTGAGCGGCAGGCTTTTGTTGAAGGCCGGATCGCTGAAATCGAATCGAAACTTTCAAACGCCCAGATCATCGATCCCAGGCTGGTCGATGCCGACGGTCGCGTGGTGTTTGGCGCAACGGTCGACCTGGAAGACGTTGAGTCCGGCGATAAGGTCACCTATCAGATCGTGGGTGACGATGAGGCTGACATCCGCGCCGGAAAAATCTCGGTATCGAGTCCGATTGCTCGCGCGCTCATCAGCCGTAGCGCTGGGGATATGGCAAAGGTTGCCGCGCCCGGTGGCACGCGCGAATACGAAATTCTCGACGTACGGTACGAGTAG
>VGHA01000150.1 GCA_016868375.1 Betaproteobacteria bacterium
GTTATCGCCGCGGTGTATTCGGTGGCCATGGGCGGCGGCCTTGAACTTGCCATGGGATGTCACTATCGGGTGGCGAGCCCCGGCGCGCAAATCGCCCTGCCCGAGGTGAAGCTGGGCGTGCTGCCGGGCGCTGGCGGTACCCAGAGACTGCCTCGCCTGGTGGGGCTCGAGATGGGCCTGAATATGATCGTGAGCGGTCAGACGGTTCTGTCCGAAAGGCTTGCTGCAACCAGGCTGTTCGATCAGATCGTCGAGGGTGACCTGGTCACCGCAGCCAAGGCGTTTGCTCGAAAGGCGGTCGACGAAGGCAAGGGGCTGCCCCGTGTGCGCGACATCCGAATCGAGCATCCGGATGCGCAGGCGCTGTTGCAGTTCGCTCGCAACACGGTTGGGCTGGTGGCCCGCAATTTTCCGGCACCCATGAAATGCATTGAAGCGGTTGCAGCAGCGGTCGACAAGCCATTTGACGAAGCGATGCGATTCGAGCGCGCGCTGTTTCTGGAACTGGTGCAGACGCCAGAATCCAAGGCGCTCCGCCATGCATTTTTTGGTGAGCGTGCTGCCAGCAAGATTCCCGACATACCTGAGGACACGCCACTCCGGGAGATCCGATCCGCCGCGGTGATCGGGGCGGGCACCATGGGGGGCGGCATCGCCATGAATTTTGCCAATGCCGGCATCCCGGTGATCGTGCTTGAGGCGAAAGCCGATGCCCTCGACAAAGGCATTGCGACCATCCGGGCAAACTACGAAAACACAGCAAAGAAGGGGCGGATCAGCCCGGAAGACGTCGCAACCCGCATGGGTCTTATCCGTCAGACGCTCAGCTACGATGACATCGCATCAGCCGATATCGTCATTGAGGCAGTGTTCGAAGACATGGCGGTGAAGGAACAGGTGTTTCGCAAGCTCGATCAGATCATGAAGCCAGGCGCAATTCTGGCTACCAACACTTCAACACTGAATGTCGACCGGATTGCCGCCTTTACGAGCCGCCCTCAGGATGTGATCGGCACCCACTTCTTCAGCCCTGCCAACGTGATGAAGCTGCTTGAGGTGGTGCGCGGGGCCAAAACCGCCAAAGATGTGCTCGCCACCACCATGCAGTTGGCGAAGAAGCTGCGCAAGACCGGCGTGGTGTCCGGTGTCTGTGATGGGTTCATCGGAAACCGGATGGTCGAGCAGTACATCCGGCAGGCGGGCTTCATGCTCGAGGAGGGCGCGCTGCCTCAACAGGTCGACCGCGCCATTGAGAAGTTCGGATTCGCGATGGGGCCTTTCCGAATGAGTGATCTCGCCGGTAATGATGTGGGCTGGTATATCCGAAAGCGGCGCTACCAGGAACAGCCCGACATGAAGTACCCGCGCATTGCCGACCTGATCTGCGAGAAAGGGCGCTTCGGACAAAAAACCGGCGCTGGCTTCTACCGCTACGAAACGGGCCGGCGCGATGCCATGGCAGACCCGGTCGTTGAGCAGATGATTGTCGACCATCGCGCATCGATCGGTCTGAAGCCGAGAAAGCTCTCCGACGATGAGATCGTCCATCGTCTGGTGTTTGCGCTGGTCAACGAGGGCGCCAAAATTCTCGAGGAGGGCATTGCGCTTCGTGCCTCCGATATCGACATGGTCTATCTCACCGGTTACGGTTTCCCGGTTCATCGCGGTGGGCCCATGTTGTACGCCGACCTTTATGGGCTTTACAACGTTGCCGCTCGCATGAACGAGTTCGCGCGCAATCCTCATGGCGACCCGGGGTTTTGGACGCCTGCACCGCTGCTCGCCAGGCTGGTCGAAACCGGCAAAGGCTTTAACGGCTGATCATCAGCCCCGAACGAATCTGATCAGGAGAGATCCATGCGTGAGGCAGTGATTGTTTCCACCGCGCGTACCGCCCTCGCGAAAAGCTGGCGTGGCTCGCTCAATATGACCCACGGCGCAACCATGGGCGGGCATGTGGTGCGCGCAGCTATCGAGCGGGCAGGAATCGACGCCGCGGAAGTTGAAGACGTGTTGATGGGGTGCGCCAACCCCGAAGGTGCAACGGGGGCCAACATCGCCCGTCAGATCGCGCTGGCCGCAGGCTGTCCGGTCACGGTGTCAGGCGTAACCGTGAACCGCTTCTGCTCATCCGGCCTGCAAACCATTGCCATGGCTTCGCAGCGCATCCTGTCGGGCGAAGCGGATGTGTTCGTGGCGGGCGGCGTCGAGTCAATATCGTGCGTTCAAAACGAAATGAACAAGCACATGCTTGTGGACAGCCGGCTCGAGCGCAAAAAGCCTGAAATCTATTGGAACATGCTGCAAACCGCCGAGCAGGTTGCCAAGCGCTACAACATTGCGCGCGAGCGCCAGGACGAGTACGGGGTCCAGAGCCAGAACCGAGCCTGTGAAGCTGCGGCGGCTGGAAAATTTGCCGATGAAATTGTGCCAATCGCCGTCATGATGGCAACCGCTGATCGCAACACCGGGCAGCTCGCTACGCGTGAGGTCATGCTGGTTGACGATGAGGGGCGGCGTGCCGACACCACACTCGAGGGCGTGGCGCAGATCAAGCCGGCCATTCCCGGCGGTGTCATCGCAGCGGGTAACGCCAGCCAGTTCTCCGACGGCGCGGGGGCCTGCGTCGTCATGGAAGCGGGCCTGGCCGAACGACGTGGACTCAAGCCGCTTGGGTATTTCCGCGGCTTTGCTGTGGCAGGCTGCGAACCCGATGAGATGGGAATCGGCCCGGTGTTCGCGGTACCAAAGCTGCTGGCCCGGGCCGGCCTCAAAGTTGAAGACATCGATCTGTGGGAACTAAACGAAGCGTTCGCCGTGCAGGTGCTTTACTGCCGCGACCGTCTCGGCATCCCCGCAGACCGCTTAAACGTCAACGGGGGGGCGATCGCAATCGGCCATCCATACGGCGTCAGCGGTCAGCGGCTCACAGGGCATGCACTGATTGAGGGTCGACGCAGAAAGGCGCGTTGGGCCGTGGTCACGATGTGCGTCGGGGGCGGTATGGGGGCAGCCGGGCTTTTCGAGATCATTCATTGAAAGCTGCCTGGCTCTGCCGGCGCTTCTGAGGTTGCATCGATGTCAGTCAAAAATTTATTTGACCTGGCGGGTCGCAAAGCGATCATCACAGGTGGCTCGCGTGGATTGGGCCTGCAGATCGCCGAAGCTATCGGCGAAATGGGCGCCGAGGTCCTGATCGCCGCCCGCAAACAGGCTGAGCTAGACCAGGCCGTGGCGCATCTGCAATCGCTTGGCATCCGTGCCTGCGCGATGGCGTGTGACATGACGCAGGTCGATTCGGTCAGACAGTTTGCCGAGCAGGCTGTTGAACAGCTCGGCCATTGCGACATCCTGGTCAACAATGCCGGAACGGCATGGGTCGCGCCCGCCGAAGACCATCCGATTGAGGCGTGGCAGAAACTGGTCAATTTGAATCTCACCGGCGTGTTCGTCCTCACCCAGGAGATCGGCCGACGTTCCATGATCCCGCGTCGCTATGGGCGTATTCTGAATATCGCCTCCACCGCGGGGCTGCGCGGCAACCCGCCCAATTCCAATGAAGGCATCGCCTACAACACCACCAAGGGCGGCCTGGTCAATTTCACGCGTGCACTGGCTGGCGAGTGGGGTGAATTCGGTATTACCGTGAACGCGCTCGCACCGGGTTTCTTCCCCTCGCGCCTGACACAGGTTGCCCTGGCGCAGTTCGGCCAGTCAATCATTGATGCTACGCCACTGCACCGACTTGGTGACGCCGAAGACATGAAGGGCGCAGCCGTGCTGTTTTGCTCCGAAGCCGGGCGCCACATCAGCGGTCAGATTCTGGCGATCGACGGCGGCCTGACAGCGGTCTGACAGCATGTTGGTTTCAGATCGCCCGTCGGGCTTTGATATTGCGATCCCGTTCGTCGAGCACAGCGGCATTCGACTGCTCGAAACCCATCGGGACAAAGTGGTAACCGAGTTGAGTCTTGCTGCGCATCACATGAACTCCGCCGGTTATGCGCACGGCGGTGCCGTGATGACGCTACTTGATGTCACGATGGCAATTGCCGGGCGAATGGTGGCGCGCGACCCGGGTCCCGAAGACACGGTCATGGCCACCATCGAGATGAAAACCAGTTTTATGCAGGGCGCACGAGGCCGGCTCCTCTGCACGGGCGCCTGTATTCATCAGACTCGTGCCCTGGCATTCTGTGAAGCCGAGATTCGGGATGAATCAGGCGCTTTGATCGCCCGGGCATCGGGCACCTTTCGCTTCATGTCACGACGAAGGAGCCCTAGCGATGGCTGAAATGAACCGCCAATGGCGGCTGGCGCGCCGACCGGCGCAAGCGGTGACGCCTGACTGTTTCGAGTGGGTGGAGTGTCCGCTCGAGCCCCTGGAGGATGGTCAGGTTCGGGTCCGCAATCACTGGCTATCACTCGACCCCTATATGCGCGGCAGGATGGATGACGCCAGGTCATACGCGCCGCCGCAGGCGCTTGGGGCCGTGATGCAGGGCGGTACGGCAGGCGAGGTCGTTGAAAGCCGGCACGCCGACTTCAAAGCAGGTGATGAGGTGGTCGGCAGACTCGGCTGGCAGTCATTTGCCAATGTGCCCGCGCGGGAACTGCGTCGAATCGATACGCGACGGGTTCCGATGCAGGCATGGCTGGGCGCTGTGGGTATGCCGGGTGTCACAGCATGGGTCGGAATCAATGACATTCTGTCGCCGCAACCTGGCCAGACGCTAGTCGTCAGCGCAGCCAGTGGCGCGGTTGGCTCTGTCGTCGGTCAGCTCGCTCGCGCCAGGGGCGCCCGTGTCATTGGTATCGCTGGCGGCCAAGAGAAATGTCGAATCGTCGTCAACGAATTCGGGTTTGATGCCTGCGTCGACTACAAAGCGGGCAACCTTGCCGCGGACCTTGACCGTACCCTTGGCGGCGCCCGGATCGATCGCCTGTTTGAGAACGTCGGAGGCGCGTGTCTTGACGCATGTCTTGCCCAGATGAATGCATTCGGTCGGGTTGCCGTGTGCGGGCTCATTTCGGGTTACAACGGCGAACCGATTGCGCTTGCCAACGTGCGATCCATCTTGGTGAATCGGCTTCATGTCCAGGGCTTCATCGTATCGGACCATATGGAGCGCTGGGCACCCGCACTCGCTGAGCTTGCCGAGTTGGCAGCCTCGGGCAAGCTGCGCTGGCGCGAGACGATTGCCGAAGGCCTTGAGCGCGCGCCGGAAGCCTTCATCGGGCTGCTGAAGGGGCGCAATCTCGGCAAGCAGCTGGTTCGCATCTGACTGCGCGGCGATGAAACAGTTCGCTGGTCGAGTTGCTGTGGTAACCGGTGCGGCAAGCGGATTCGGGCTTGAATTCGCGCGTCATGCGGCATCACGCGGTATGCAACTGGTATTGGCCGACGTCGAGCCCGCCGCGCTCGATGTTGCTACGGCTGAACTGCGCGCCACCGGTGCGCAGGTTCTGTCGTGTGTCACGGATGTGTCAAATGCTGAGCAGGTCGCGTTGCTGGCTGATCAGGCTTTTGCCGAGTTTGGAGCGGTGCATCTGCTGTTCAATAACGCCGGGGTTGCACCCGTTGGATTGATCTGGGAGCACAGCGCAGCCGACTGGCAGTGGGTTCTGGGCGTGAATGTCATGGGTGTTGCGAACGGCCTGCGAAGCTTCGTGCCGCGCATGCTGGCTCAATCCGATGACTGCCACATCGTCAACACGGCGTCGGTGGCCGGCTTTATTTCGCCCACCACCATGGGGCTGTACAACGCGAGCAAGCATGCAGTCGTCACCCTCAGCGAAACGCTTCACCACGATCTTCGTTCGGTCGGCTCCTCGATCGGTGTCACGGTGCTCTGCCCAGCCTTCGTTCCCACGGGCATCGCGCGCTCTGAGCGCAATCGCCCGGCGTCCGCGGTCAGTGATCAGGCGCCCACCGAGGCAACACGGCGCGCGCAGGCGGTCATGGAGCGCGCGGTGTCAGCGGGGCGTTTGTCCGCAGCCGATATCGCAGGGATGACGTTTCAGGCAATTGAATCGCGTCAGTTCTATCTTTTTACGCACCCGGCCATTCTTCCGGCGGTTGCAGGACGACACGCTGCAATTGCGTCCGGTGCCGAGCCCGATGACCCCTTTGGAAAACGACCAGCGCTGTCGCCCTCAGCCGCCATCACGCAGGCTGGCATCCGCCTGGAAACAGGCAGTTGGGATGCTCTGCAAGCGCATTGCCAGGCCATCCGGTTTCGGGTGTTCGTGGGCGAGCAGGGAATAGATCCTGCTCTGGAACTTGATGAGGCCGACCGCGATTGCCTGCACTGCGTGGCCTGGTCGGGCGGCAAAGCCGCTGGCACCGGACGGCTGCTTCCCGGCGGTCATATCGGCCGCATGGCAGTGCTGCCCGAGTTCAGGCGCTCAGGCGTTGGTGGATTGATTCTCGAGCAGCTGATCGTTGCGGCGCGTGAGCGCGGCCATCGCCGGATCGAGCTCAGCGCCCAAGCCTATGTCGAGTCGTTCTATCGGCGTCATGGATTCACGCGGGAGGGATCGATGTATCTCGAAGCGGGAATTGAGCACGTCAAGATGTGGCGCGCGCTTTAGCCCGCTGAGGCCTGCGCCGCTCGCTAAAGTTCGAGTCGCCGTTCACCTGCGAATACTGGCCCCTCATTGCCCCGCGTATCACGTCCCCAATTCCAGGTTCGCTCCACAAACAGCAGGCTACCGTCGTGCTTGACTGCCACGACGGTTGAGGCGCGCGTTCCGTATCGAGCGTTCACGATGAAAGGCGTTCGGATAAGCACATCCGGATCCGACTGATTAGCGTCTGCAGGGACCTCGTGCGCACTCACCGGGCGTTGATCCGTCAACGCATCGAACAGCTGCTCAACCGGGTTCTGATGGTCAAGAACCTCCTGAACCACCGCGCTAAGCCGCAGCGACTTGGGCCACTCGGTATTGAGCAGATGGTTGGATAGGGTGTGTACGCCCGCTGGGGGCATTTGCGGCACCGTGTCTGGCGAACGATTCGACAAGTAGGCGCAAGAGGGCGCATTGCCTGACCAGTCGAACAGCAACAAGTTGAAGCCTGCGTAACGGTCGGCGCTCGCCTGCAGTGCCAACGCATGGCGTTCGGGCGAGTGTGTCCCCGCAACATAAGCAGCGCCCAACTCGCCCCGAGATCGCTCCCCGGGGCCGCGATGCGGCCGCTCGCGAAAATTTGTGACGGCGGCAAGCTTTCCCTGACGTCCTATGGCCAGCCAGGTTCCCCCGGCATTCAGATCGCGCCCCCCGTAGACATCAGGCACGTCTGACCACCAGTGGGCGGGCAAAGCGGGCCGGTCATGAAATTCATCTCGATTCGCCGCCAGCAGCAACCTGTAGCGCGAACTGGCATTCCAGGCAAACGCGATCAGGCACATGATCAGGGCTCGATCGGCTCGATGAGCTCGAACACCTCAACATGCCTCGGCCCATGCGCGAGCTGCATCAGGCCGGAGGCTGAGGCGCTGTCCGAGATCAATTGAGCCAGAGCCTGCAGGGGGTGAGGCGCGCACTCGTAACTTTCCATCCAGGTGGTCTGACCGTTTGGCTGCTCATCGGACCTGCGCCAGAAGCGCAAGCGAACGCCATGAAGAGCTAGCTTCTGTCTATGGCGAATGAGTCCCGACAGCACCGCGTCGTCGTCGGCCGCGCTGGACTTGAAATAAATGAACACCGCAATGGCTGCGGCAGGCTCTGTCATCAGCGCTCGACCGGATACGGGAGACCGAGCAGGGTAAGTAACCGACCGTCGGCAAGGCAGGCCTGCGGGGCCAAGGTAATCTGCGATTCAAACAGCAGATGCGATCCCCCCTGCGGCGACGGCGCAGACATGACCACCTCACCGCACGGCTCAGTTGCCGACGGCGCCAACACGTCGGAGCCTGCCGCGGGGGCGGGGCCAGCTACATGCGCCAGAAACATCCTGCGCTTGAGCTTACCCAGGTAGTGACTGCGCGCGACGACTTCCTGCCCCGGGTAACAGCCCTTTTTGAAGCTGACACCGTCGACCAGATCGAGGTTGACCATTTGCGGAACGAACCGTTCCAGACCTGCAGCAGCCAGACGCGGTTGACCTGCCCGCGTATCGGCCCAGCGCCAGAGCGTGGACGACCAGCCGGTAAGCCCGGAGGTGAGCGTCGACCAGACGGTTGCGCCATCAGGTGTCGGCACCAGCAGCAGCGCACGCGCAACCGATGCCGCGTCTTCACTCGATGAAAGGTCAGCGGCAGGAATCGGTACGCAGCCCAGCAAAACCAAGGGGCCTGACTGGTCAACCGCCTTGGGTGCAGGCCAGTGTCCACCCAGGGCCTTGACCATGTCGGCAGCGCCCCTGCCGCCGAGTCCGAACAGGCACCAGTGCTCGGTTTCGTCGATGATCCGCACCTTGGCGCGCAACACGAACATGGATAGGCGCTTTTTAAGGCCCGGAACAAATGGCTGGGGAATGATCAATCGCACGCCAGCCTGGGTTCTCCAGCACATGAGGCTCGTTAACAAACGCCCCTTGGCCGAGCAATATCCCGCGAGAACCCACCGTTCCTCGTTGAGCGTCTCGATGTCGTTGGTGAGTTGGGAGTGAAGAAAGCGAACCGCGTCGTCACCCTCGACGCTGAGCACGGCGAGGTCGGCAACCGGTGCGACCCAACCATTCAGGACGGATTGGACATCAGCACCGGCGCTGGTGATGTGAATTTGGGGCCCGAACTCATCAACCAACACCGAGCCGCCGCAGGTCACTGCAAGCGCCTCGGCGTGACGCGTGTCGCTGACGGCGGAAATCAGAGGAGTGTTCACGGGCAGTATTATAGGGAGCGAAGCCCCCCCGTAACGCAGCGAAACCCTGATGACGATGCCACGATTTATCCGACGCGCGGTGCTTGCCGCGCTGACGGTCATTGCCTTCGGTGCCGGATTCGTGTCCAGCGTGCTGTATCAGTATCGGCTTGCGCCGCTTCATCAAGATTCAAAGCCAAGGCGACTGGTCATCACACTGGGATCCGGACCGGCGGCCATCGCACTGGCACTTGATCGTGCTGGCTTTAATGTTTCACCCAATCGGCTCGGCATGATCATAAAGTTGCGGGGTGATGCGAGCCGCTACCGGGCAGCGCTTTATGACGTCATGCCGGGGCAATCTCTGAAAAGTGTTCTTGATGCGATCGCTCGGGGTGAAGGACAGCCCGCCCTGCTCAGAATGGTCGAGGGCCTCAGCTTTCGGCAGGTGCGCGAGCTGATTGACAACCATCCCCATCTTTCAGCCGACACGCGGGCCATGGACGAGTCGACGTTGCTGTCGCGAATCGGCGCTCCTTTTTCCAGCGCTGAGGGCTTATTTCTGCCCGACACGTATCATTTCGCCCCGGGTAGCAGTGCACTCAGTGTGTATCGCGACGCCTGGCGTGCGATGGACCGTCTGCTGCAGAAAGAATGGGCCAACCGATCGGCAAATCTTCCGCTCGAGTCGGCCTATCACGCTCTGATTCTGGCGTCGATCATTGAAAAGGAGACCGGCCGTGCGGAGGATCGCGCGAT
>VGHA01000151.1 GCA_016868375.1 Betaproteobacteria bacterium
GTGGCGATCCGCGCCACGCGGGGTATATCCAATGACTACGGTGCGGCCCTTGAGATCGAGGCTCCACAGGCGGCGATTGAACTGGCCAAGCGCTTCGAGGGGTTTCAGGCCGCGCTTGGCCAGTGCACCATCGGAAGCCCTGCAACAGGCGACCGAAAATAGGGGATTCGCGTACCACGCAGGCTGCCGAGGTAGGCTGTGCGCAGATCGGGGCCGCCAAACGTCACGCTGGCCATCCAGGGAGCGATCGTGCCAGCGGCGGCGAACATTAATTCGCTGCTGGCCTTGCCGTCGTCAAAAGCGCGCACCAGATCATGCCCCGCCGGGGTACTGTCATCAAGCAGCATGAGCCGGTCACCCTGTGGGGTAATAGCGATCAGCTGATCGATCATGACCAACGTGCACCAGAGGTTGCCGAAGGCATCGAATGCGATCCCGTCGGGCATGCCCCCCAGGTGCGCCGGACCGTAGACTTCGCGATCGACAAGGCTTACGCCGCCGTTGCCCGATTCGCGTACCCGCATGCGGGTAATGTGTGGCCCGGTCGTTTCAACGATGTAAAGCCACTCCTCGTTGGCATCGAAACGGATCTCGTTGGTAAATGAGAAGCCGTCGGCCACGATGCGGATACTTCGCTGATCAGCGACGGCCACGAAGCCATCACGGACACGGCTGGCTGCGGCGGTCGTCCATGGATTGACTCTCGTGGATACCGTGATCCAGACACGATCGCGAGAATCGCGCAGTACGAAGTTGACCTTCCCGATTGGCTGACCATCGATACGGTCATGGAGTACGCGCGTGTTGCCTGACCGAGCCATGAGTTCGAGCCGATCAGTCCCGAAATTGGAGATCAGGATGTCGCCGTTTCGGGCGAACGCCAGACCATTGGGTAGGGTGCCCTGGGTGAAGCGTGATTCGGCATCGACCGTCACGCCAAAGGCCGCGCTTGTGCTCTGACCAATAAAGGCCTGCGAGCCATCGGAACGAATGTGCATCAGGCCGCCGCGCGCGTCCGCCGACCAAAGATCGCCATTGGGTTCAGCGAGTATGCACTCGGGGCGCTGCAGATCATGACCCACATAAGCGATCGAGGAGCGATCGACAGTAAAGCCAGACAAGGGGTTTCGGCTCATGGCGCCCTCGGTCATGGCGCGGGTTTTGCGTCAACCAGGATGGCAGCCAGCACACAGGGTTTATCGGACTTGTTGACCCAGGCGTGGTTGGTGCCGCGCTGAACGATGCAGTCCCCCTGGCGGATAAGGGTTTCGCCTTCCTCCATCACCATCCACATCTCTCTCGAAATCACGACCAGATAATCCACCGAGTTGGTCTTGTGCATGGACGGGTGGGTAGCCGAATCCTCGGCTCGGGGCTTGTTGTGGCTGCCCATGTGTTCGAAAGCTGCCCCGGTGTCGATGCCAGCAATACTCCTTTCAGGAGGAATTTCCACCAGCCTGAAGATGGTTCCCGACGGTGTAGGGTCATGAAGCATCGGGCGGGCGCCCTGATCGTTCTTGCCCATGTTGTCGACCGGCATTTCACCGGTCACCCAAAGTTCGGTGACGTAGAGCCCTGGCCAGCCTCTTACCTCCATGACATTGGGGCCGCTATCGTCGATGGAAATGGTGGCGCGTCCGTCAGCATTGTGTCCGGTGACGATCCGTCTTGCAGCTTGTCTCATGGCGAAATCCTCTTGAAAGAATGCGTGGTTTGTCAGGCCTCATGCCTGACGAAGCGATTGCGCAGAATCCCGATTCCTTCAACCTCGAGCTCCACCACGTCGCCGGGCTTGAGAAAGCGCATCTGTTCGAGCCCGCAGCCCGAGCCTACCGTTCCCGAGCCGAAGAATTCACCTGACACCAGCGTTTCAGAGCGGGAGACATGCGCAATGCAGTCTTCGAACTTCCAGTGCATCTCACCACTGTTGCCGCCCCCCCAGCGTTCACCATTGACCCGTACCTCCATTTTGAGCCGATACGGATCGGTGATTTCGTCAGTTGTGACCAGGCAGGGGCCGAGCACGTTGCCGGTATCGAAATCCTTTCCCTTTCCCGGACCGAGCTGGCCGGGCATCTCCTTCATCTGTTCGTCGCGCGCTGATACGTCGTTGAAGATGGTGTAGCCGAAGATATGCCGACGCGCGTCGGCCTTGCTGATATCACTACCAGGCCTGCCGATGAAGCATCCGAATTCGAGCTCGAAATCAAGCATGGTGGAGAAGGACGGCCACTCGATATCGGTCTCGTGCCCGACGACGTTGAGACGGTTGGGGTGATAGAACACCGGTCGCTCATACCAGGCCTGCGGGATGGCGAGGATGCCTTTGGCTTCCATTTCGCGGATGGCAGCATCAGGGTCGGGCGTCCCCGCGGCACGCACCTCGCGGGCGGTAGAAAAAGCCTGCAGCAGATGCTTTTCAAAGCAGAGGAAATCGCGCATCTGTGGCGGTTGCGGGATGGGTGCGAGCAGTTGCACCTCCTTCCTCGAGAATAGCGCTTCCTTGTAGCGAGCGCGACTTCGGATCAGAGGGCGAGCGAGGTCGAGAGCGTCGTCACCGGCCTGCGCCATGGCCAGCACGCTTGATAGTTTTGGCGATGACCGACCGTGCTGAAGGCGATGTGCTGCCTGCAGGTCCAGCACCTTTCGATCGCCATCAACCAGTGCGCCAGCGCGGGGCTGGCCTTTTCCGTTCCGAAAGGTCACCAGTTTCATATGCTCCCCCGATTCTTGTCTTGGCCCCTGACCCTGTGTAACTCGCACTTTTCCGGTCTGATTAGGAGCCGCGGGCGTCAGGCTGTCAAGCGTGCGGGCGTTCCGAAATCGTGGCGAAACCTGGCGGAGTTTGCAATGAAAGCCCGGCAGGGTGATGATTCGCCCCAAGGGGCCCGATGTCCGGCGGCTTACACGCACAGGAGAAACCGCATGAACAGCAACGCAGGATGGTTTAAATCATTGGTCGCGGGTGCGGCCTGCACGGTGGCGCTCGGTGGTGCACAGGCTCAGGAGGTGATCCGCCTGCAGGTGGCTGCGGGCCATCCACCCATTTTCTTGTGGGTGAAGCACATCAAGGAAAGCCTGATGGCAACGGTAGACGCCGAACTCAAGAAAACCGGCAAATACCGTATCGAGTGGAATGAGAGTTATGGCGGCACGCTCGCCAAGATTGGGTCCGAGCTCGAGACGATGCAGCAGGGCCTCTCCGACATGGGTATCGTGGCCACGGTGTTTCAGTCGGCCAAACTTCCGCTCAACAATGTCACCTACTTCGTGCCCTACGGCCCCGCTGACGCCAATGTCGTCACCCAGGCCATTGACTATGTGCAGGGTTTGCCTGAACTCACGGCCGAGTGGACCAAGTACAACACGGTGTATCTGGCCGGGTTCGCAATCGACAACTATGGCTTGGCCAGCAGTTTCCCGATCAACCGTCTGGAAGATCTTAAGGGTCGCAAGATCGGCGGTGCTGGCCCCAATCTGGCATGGTTCCGCGGCACAGGGGCAGTCGGAGTTCAGGGAAGCCTGAATACCTTTTACAACGACATCAAGACTGGCGTGTATGAGGGCGTGGTGGCGTTTGCCACTTCTGCGGTACCGGCCAAATTGTTTGAAGTGGCGCCTTACTACACGGTCACCAATATGGGGGCGATGTATGCGGGCGCGGTGGCCATCAACAAAAATCGCTGGGATAAGCTGCCTGATGAGGTGAAGGCTGCCCTCCGCCGGGGCGCCAATGCGTATAAAGGTAACTACATCCGCGAGCAGACCGAGCGGATTGAGGCCTCATACGCCGCATGGCGAAAGGGTGGTGGCAAGGTGGTCCAGCTCTCGCCCGAGGAGCAAGTGCGTCTGGTCAAGGCCATGCCCAATCCCACAAGTGAATGGATCAAGCAGGCAGGGCCAAACAGCAAGAAGGTACTGTCTGCGTACATGGACTCGGTTCGCGCCACAGGCTATAAATTCGCGCGTGATTTCGATAAAGAATAAGCAGCGCTGGGGTCGATATGGAATCCGGGCTCGGCCCGTCGGCGGCTTCCGGGCCAATGCCCCTCCACGCCAGGGCGATTGCGTTGCTGTCAGCGATCGGCACGCTCTGGATTTTTTTCCTGATGGTGTTGATCCTGATTGACGTTGTGGGCCGCGGCGCATTCAATTCGCCGCTGCTTGGTGTCCCGGAGATGGTGCGTTTCTCAATCGTCGCCATTGTCTTCCTGCAGTTGCCCCAGACGCTTCGTACCGGCGGGCTCACTCGCTCCGATGTTCTGCTCGGGCGATTGCTTGAGAAAAGGCCTGCGGTGGGTTACGCCTTGCAGGGACTGTTTCACCTGACTGGCATGGTTTTGTTCCTGATCCTGTTCGGCACGCTGTGGCCGATCATGATCGAAGCCTTCAGCGCAGGGGGTTTTTACGGGTCGGCAGGTCTCATACAGATTCCTACTGGACCGCTCTACGTCATCATGCTGATCGGAAGTGGCGCCATGGCGCTGCAGTTCCTGCTCCTTGCCTGGCATGACGCCCGGGTACCGCTGGGTCACGAGCAAGCTGTCGCAGTGGGAGGGCCTGGAGAATGAACGAACCCACTCTGATCGGTCTGGCCTCGGTTGCCGTCATGTTGGTACTGATATACGCCGGCATGCATGTGGGAATCGCTCTATCGCTGCTTTCTTTTGTCGGTGTCTGGATGATTCGCGGTGATGCAACGGTTGCTGCCAATCTTCTTGCGCTGGCCGCGTCAGACGCCATCTCCGATTACGTGTTCGGAGTGGTGCCGCTCTTTGTGCTGATGGGTTTGCTCGTGGCGGTTGCCGACATAGGCAAAGACTCATTCGAGGTGGCCAACCAGATCTTTCGCAGAGTCTGGGGTGGCTTGGGAATCGCCACTGTGGCGGCGAACGCAGTCTTTGCCGCCATTACGGGTATCAGCATCGCTTCGGCTGCGGTCTTTACCAAGGTGGCTGTGCCCGAAATGCTGCGGCACGGTTACTCTCCGCGTTTTGCGGTGGGCGTGGTGGCGGGCTCATCGGTTCTGGGCATGCTTATTCCGCCCAGCCTGCTGCTGATTCTTTATGGCGTGCTGACAGAGAAATCGGTTGGCGATCTTTTCGTGGCTGGCATCATTCCTGGGATCGTATTGGCCATCGCCTACTCCGTCGGCATCCTGCTCATGGGCCGCTTTACGCCGGGATTCGTAGGCGGGCGGATAGTCTCCGACACCGAGCAGGCAGCGCCGCTCATGAGCGTGGCTGACATGGCTGTACGCATGCTTCCTGTGGTCGCACTGGTAGTCCTGGTTCTGGGGGGACTCTATGCCGGGCTTTTCACTCCCACGGAAGCGGGTGCGGTGGGTGCAGCGGGTGCGCTGGTGCTTGCGATCATCAAGCGGAAATTGAAAGGCGCGGCGCTTTGGCAGGTGCTGGTTGAAACCGGGCGGATTACTGCGTCCATCTGTTTTCTCATCATTGCCGCGCAACTCTACTCGCGAATGCTTGCGGTATCGGGAGTCACCGAACTGCTTCGCGCGCTCACTGTAAGTACTGGTCTGGGTTTCCCGGGGCTTCTCACCATCTTTGTTCTGGTGGTGCTGCTGCTTGGAGCGATTCTTGACTCCAGTTCCATCATGCTGATCACCATCCCGCTGGTGCTGCCTGCGCTGGTGTCGTTCAATGTGGATCTCATCTGGTTCGGGATCGTAACGCTGCTGGCGGTCGAGATCGGGCTGCTTACGCCGCCGTTTGGCATTGCCGTATTTGTCATCAAGGCGACACTCGGTAATAGCAGTCCCATCACGCTGAACGATATCTTCGCGGGAGCACTTCCCTTCACGGCCATCATGCTGGGGGTGCTGCTACTGGTCATCGCGTTTCCGTGGCTGGCCACCGCGCTTCTTTGAGGGTCCTCTCTCGGTTACTTCAAATCAGGAGATGAATCATGGTCTGGCGAGTTCGCAGGGTCTACACCGGTCATAACAAGAAGGGACGAGCGGTCATTATCGAGGACGGTTTCGCCCCCAACGTCAAGGAGATGACGTCGATGCCGGGCCTTGCGCTCACCGATTTGTGGGAGACCTCCGGACCCCTCGCAAGCAACGAGGGCAATGCTGATGCCGCGGATCGCACTGTCCGGCTCGAGCCGCCACGCGGAGGGTCCATTCTTCGTATTGTCGAGTTTCCGCCTGATAAGGCATGGCGCGACAGTGCAGACGCCAAGAAGGCGTTCGAGTCGATCGGTGCCGGGCACGCCAAGGACAAGCAATCCGCTGATCCGATGATGCACAAGACCAGCACGGTCGATTACATCATCGTGATTTCCGGGGAGATCTACGCTGTGGTCGAAGAAGGCGAGGTCCTGCTGAAGCCGGGCGATGTGTTCATCCAGCGCGGTACCAATCATTCCTGGAGCGTCCGCGGTGATGTGCCCTGCGTGATTGCGGCGGTATTGGTCAGCGCTGCGCCGCTCGGCAAGTCGGTCGCCGCGAAGAAGGCCGGGGTGAAGGGGGGCGCCACCAAGGTCACCAAGGCCACCAAGGCCACCAAGGCCACCAAGGCCACCAAGGCCACCAAAAAAGCTCCACGGGGTCGATGAATGACCGCACAGCCGATCGGATTCATAGGACTGGGCAATATGGGCGGGCGAATGACCCGCCGGCTGGTGGCAGGCGGAGTGAGCGTCCTCGGGTTTGATGTGCGCAGCGGCCAGGCCGAGCAGTGCGGTGCATCGCTGGCCGCCACGATCGCAGAGATAGCTCAGGCCTGTGAGCTCATCCTCCTGTCGTTGCCAGACAGCCATGCGGTCGAGGCGGTGGTGGAGGGCGACGCGGGCCTCCTTGCGCATTGCCGCGCGGGGCAGACGTTTGTAAATCTTTCTACGGCAGCACCCCGTTCCATTCGCCGCCTGGCAGCCCTCTTTGCAGAGCGGGGTGTGGTGTGGTGCTCGTGGATGCGGGCATCTCGGGCGGTGCAGCGGCGGCCGACAAGGGCACGCTCACGCTCATGATAGGTGGGCCTCCCGGCATCGATGCCACGCTCGATCCCGTGTTCAGACACTTTGCCGCCAAGGTCGTTCATATGGGCGAAACCGGAAACGGTCACGCCACCAAACTCCCCAATAATTTTTTGAACTCGGTGACGCTCGCTGCGACAGCCGAGGTGATGGTTGCATGCGTATTCCGGCCGATCGTGACCGATCATTTCGGGAGCGTGACCGCCGATTTCGGGATCGTGACCGGTCATTTCGGCATCGTGACAGAGGCCATCCAGTAAGGGATTAAGGGTTGCGTATGAACCCACCACGGGGTCGAATCCCCAACCGCACCAAAAGCAGGGGATCTGAAAACTGAGCGAGTTAGTCGAGGAGCCGAGCGCAGCGAGGCGAGGTGACCGAATCCCGGCCTTCGCTACAGGATTCGAACCTGCTATCTGGTCCGCCTAGTCAGAGGGTTTTGCTAAGCGGCGCGTTTGGCGCGTGTTGAAGGCCCCTTCGCTAATTTTTCCGCCATACGAGTCTGCCAGCCAGGTCCAGTCGCCTTCCAGCGTTCGATGACATCCGGTGGTGAACGAAGGCTGATCATTTGACGCGGGTTCTCTGATTTTGGTCTCCCACCTTTCCTCAGTGTGGCTCGAGCCAACATATCCTCGGTCAGTTCGGGAAGTTCCTTGTATTCATGAGGCTTGATCACATGCGAATCGACGCGCTTGAGATCAGAGCCCAAGGTACGGCGCGAGGCGAGTTTGCTCACGATCATTTGCCTTTCTCATGCTGAAGATGTGGCGATCTTGGCCGCGCGGCGATCAATCTGGATCCAGGACTGGAGGTCTTCCAAAAATTCTGGGTAACAGACGGCGACGCGCTCGCCCTCACGCGTCGAAGCCGACTTTCTTTTGCAGGTCTATCAGTGAAGTCGGCGCAACGGAGTCCGAGCGGGCCCGTGCCAGCGCCGAGAGTAGGCGCTGGGCATTTTTGGACGATCGCAGCAAGTGGGCGGTCTCCACCAGACTCTCCAGTTCGTCGGCCGCAATCATGGCGACATCACCACCCGCGCGACGACGCACCGCGATGACTTCGCGGTCTGCGACGGCGCGACCCATCAGCGACTTGATTTGCTCGCGGGCCGGGCGGTAGGTGGTTTCGATGGTCATCGGTTTCCTCATGAGCGCGGGTTCATGATCGAGAATAGTGGTACATGAACCCTTTACAGATGGGTTGCCGCGGTGAGTGGTGCGAGAACCTCAAGTGCGTACAGCACGTGCCACCCCAGCAGGCGCTACTTTTCCGGCGGCATTCTCAAAGTTCGATCTTGACAAACGCTTACGATTGCACGAAGATCGTGCCGCACCAATTTACGAATGAACGAACATATGACTGCTGCAGCTTCCAACGTCGCCGTCAAGGTCGTCGGCGCCAACGGGCAAATCTCCCTCGGTAAACAGTTCGCTGGCCGGCAAGTGCTGGTTGAGGAGCGTGAACCCGGCGTTTGGATTGTGCGGACCGCCACTGTCATTCCAGATAACGAACGCTGGCTGCACGAACTGCAAGCAGCGGCTGATCTGCGTTCGGCCCTCACTTGGGCGACGGCGAACGCTGCCACCGACAAGAACACGCCCGCGGTAATGAAGCGACTACGCAATGACCGCAAGTGAGACGACTGACAAAGTCTTGCTGGATCTGAACAACCCCGTTTTTCAGGCGAGCCTGTTCGGTCTGCAAAAGCCGGAAAGACATGCCGCTTTGGAAACGCTGAAGAAGATTCGGCAGTTGACGTGGATTCAGGTGTACCGAGACAACGGGCTTAAGTGGGAAAAAGTCGTCAGTGTGCGTCCTCCGCCAGGGATCGAGGCGATCTACTCGCTGCGACTCACTCAAGCGCGCAGGGCAACGGCATACCGCGACGGCTCATACATGCGACTGCTGACGGTAGCGCCAGAGCACGACAGTACCTACGGGAAAAAGTGAAGCCTGTCCGGGCTGTGGTCGTACACCACGCCATGTTGGGGCATCCGTATGTTCACCCATCCACCGCAACCGGCTGCGTCTTTGATACCGGCGCGTTCTTGAAGTGCAGGCCGCTACGCTGCTGGAATGCGCGGCGAGGTTCCGTATCACGATCCGCGTGAGCTGATCGGCGATGTGTTGAGGTTTGGGAAGGACTGCGAGGTGATTGCGCCGGCGGAACTGCGAGAGACGGTGGCGGCTGAGGTGAAGGCGATGGCGGGGGTGGATGGGAAGTAAACGCGCTTACCCTGGATAAGAGCCGAAATCGGATCATATTTGTAGCCGTTCAACGTGCCCTCGGAGCCTGTCACGGATGTGATCTACGCCGACCTTTCCATCAGCATGTCCTCGTTCAAGAAGAACCCAGCTGAGGTGTTGCGCAATGCTGGCGAGAAACCCGTTGCGGTGCTGAATCACAATCGCCCGGCTTTCTACATGCTGACCCCGCGCCTTTTCGAAGCGATCATCGAAGAAACAGACGACCGCGATATGGTGGCCTTGGCGCGCAAGCGCCTCGCTCGCAAGGACACCGCCGTCGAGGTCGACATCGA
>VGHA01000152.1 GCA_016868375.1 Betaproteobacteria bacterium
TGGAGAAGGTGTGTTGGACGGTCTGCGGAGGCGTGGAGTCCGAGGCACCAACATTCAGGTTGGTATCGTCATCGACCACGACCCGTATGGCAGAAAGATTGGCGGGAATATTGCTCGTCGAAGCGACCGATCCGCTCGCGGGGCAAAGCCTGTCAGGGGCGTTACTAATAAGGCGCCGTTCGTACCCGCATTCACCGCCTGCCACTGGATTGCGCCGGTAAGCGCAGACCCGGCGTAGGTCAGCCGCACGCTGTTGTTTGAATCGCTGACGAGTTGAAGGTTGGATACCGACATTTGGGCTTTCCCTGGACACGATGCTCAAGTCGGAGTCTCGATGTCACCATTCGAGCGCGTCGAAACCCTGGTTTAACGAGGGCAACCTTAACCAACTAAAGGGCGGTCGGGTGCGCGATTTTCAAAAACTATCGGATGCCCGCGGTCGATGCCGCGAGCCGGGCGCGACCACCGGGCGCACGAACCACTAAAGCGTCGGTTCGGGCTTGGGCGGTGGTCGACAGATCCCTATCCAATTGACTGCTACGATCCTGCTTGCCGGTTCAGATGATTGATGAAAAATCTTGGGAGTCGTCCGTGAGGATTCGCTTTCTTGTTATCGCGAGTGCGCTGATCCTGTCGTCTTTGACTGCTTCGGCTCAGACGGCCGGTGACCGGACGTTGAGGATCATCGTGCCGTTTGCGCCGGGCGGCGGTGTCGACGTTGTCGCACGGGCTTTTGCGCAGCAGGTTTCCCGCGTGCTGGGCCAATCGGCAATTGTTGAAAACCGGCCAGGCGCATCGGGAAACATTGGTGCGGATGTCGTGGGCAAATCGGCACCTGATGGTCTGACCCTGCTTTTCAGTGCATCGACCTTCGTGGTGAACCCGGTGGTGGCCGCGCAGAGGCCGCCTTTCGATCCGATTCGCGACTTTTCCGGCATCGCCCTGGTTGCGAAGGGCCCGTTGCTTTTTATTACCAATCCGGCAACCGGTCAGTCTCTTCAAGAGTTTCTCGCCAATGCCAAGGCGCGGCCAGAGGCCTTCAACCTCGCGACCGGCGGCTACGGTTCAGCCGGCCATCTGGGGGCGGAGTCGTTCAAACTCAGGGGCGGTCTGACCATTCCGGTATTGCTCTACAAGGGAACGGCCCCCGCCTTCACCGACCTCGTGGGCGGTCAGATCAGCGGCATTCTCGATCCGCTGGTCACGTCGTTGCCGCTTGCGCGCAGCGGCAAGGTGCGGGCGCTTGCGCTCGCCGGCCCCGCCCGCAGTCCGCTTGCGCCCGAGGTGCCCACGTTTGCCGAAGCAGGCATGCCTGGCTTTGAGTTCTTTACGTGGTACGGCCTCTGGGGCCCCGGCGCCCTGGCGCCAGCGGTTGCCGAAAGCCTTGAGAGGGCGGTGGCGCGAGTGAACGCATCGACAGAATTCGTGAAGTGGCTGGAGTCTCAGGGACTGGAGCCTGGCGGACTTACCGGCGCAAAATTCACCGAGTTCTCAAGAAAAGAGCAGTCGATGTATGCCGACATCGTTCGGCAGGGAAATATTCAGAAACAGTGAGAATCGGTTACTTTGGGTCGTTACCCGGGCTCTCGAACATTTGCCGAAGCCGGGTGAGTTGAACCTTGCCGTAGTGCGAGCGCGGCAGGGTGGGTACGGTCTGGATGCGCTTGGGGCGCTTGTGCGAAGACAGTCTGCCCAAGCAGTGCGCTGCGATTTGGGAAGGGCTTGGCGATTGACCGTCCTCGGCAACGACCGCCGCGGCAACGACCTCGCCCCATTCCTGGTCGGGTAGTCCAAACACCGCCACGTCGGCTACCCCGGGTACTTCGCGGATCACCTGCTCAACCTCGCCGGGTGATACCGACTTGCCGCCGGTACGGATCATCAGCTTCAGGCGACCGGTGACGCTGAGACGTCCCTGCGGGTCGATGACCCCCATGTCACCGGTATGCAACCAGCCCCCGCGAAGGGCCTCCGCTGAAAGGTCAGGCTTGTTCCAGTAGCCGCTCATCAGATGGGCGCCGCGGATCAGGATCTCGCCCTCGCCGGCTGGGCGGGGCGTTCCGCTGCCATCATCAACGGCGATGTCACACCCAAAAATGGCACGGCCCGCGCTCTTCAATCGCTGGGGATCGATCGTAGCGTTATCCATGACCTCGTTGGGTGGCTGGTAGCAACTCCACGGTGCTTCGGTCAATCCGTAGAGCACACCAATCCTGGGACCGATCAGATCAACAAGCTCGGCGAAGGTTTCGGGTGGGATGGCGGCCGCGCCGACATCAATCGATCGCAGTGTCTGGAGCGCAGTGAGCGCGCCGCGATCGGACTCTCGAAGCATTCTCACCAGATGCGTTGGAACCAGGCTGGTGAAGCTCGCGCGTGTCTGCTGAACCAGCGAAGGAAAGCGCTCGGCGGAAAAGCTGTCGGCTGCAATGACGGTGCCGCCTGCGCAGAGGTGAGCCAGTACGACGATCGCGGCAATCGGCCAGAGCGGTCTGACGTTCAGCATCACATCCCCCGCCCTGGCGCCGCGGGCGAGGACGATGTTCTGGACTGCCGCCCGCAATGCGCCATGGGTCAGTACGACCGCCTTGGGTACGCTTGAGGTGCCGCCGGTATAGTTGAGCGATGCGATGTCATCGCTTGAAGGATCAAAGCCGCACGGTGGGCCAAGCGGTGAATGCAGGGCATCCTGCACCAACGCTTCGATGCCCTGAACCGGTAATCGTGTGAGCGAGGCGACCCCCTGACCGAGCTCATTTCGCGAGTGACTGCAGAGAATCAGGGTCGCACCGGCATCGCCGATCTGCGCAGCCAGTTCAGAGGCGGACAGTGCGGGGTCCAGAGGCACCCTGACGAAGCCGCCTGCCATCACGCCATAGTCAGCAAGCAGGTAATCGAATCGCTGGTCGCCGATCAAGGCGATCCGATCGCCACGGCGAACCGACAATTGCTGCAGACGGTTACCGAAGGCAAGGCATGCCTGCACGAACGTTCGAAAGTCCATGCTGCGATGACCGCTTGCATCCTGCACGGCGGTGGCTGCGCCCCCCCTGTGTCCAGCCGCCCGCAGGAGCCCTGCGATTGACATGGCTACCAGCCCTGCATGACGACGCGCCCGTTGGTCTGCCGGTTATCGAGCAGACGGTGCGCATCGCTTACGCGATCGAAGGGTAGAACCGCCGAGATGACGGGCTTGATCAAGCCGCCTGCAATCATCGCAAGTGCGTGCCTCACTTCATCGATCGGAGCCATGCCGGAGCCCTGAACCCTGATGCGCCGTGCGATAAGCAGCCCGGGCTGGATGGTTGCTGCTGATTGATCGAGGTTGCCAAGCACCACAACAGCGCCGCCGGTCGTGACGCAACGGACAGACTGGGCAAGCGTCTGGCCAAGATTGTCGATGACGAGATCCACGCCTCGCTTTCCCGTTAAATTCCAAACGTCCGAGGCGAACGTCAGGTCCGGCGATACCACCACTTCTGCCGCGCCGAGCGATCGCAGAAAGGCTGCTTTGTCTGGACTGCTTGTGATTGCGATCGGATATCCGCCGAGCGCGCGGACAATCTGGATCTGATGAACGCCGAGGCCGCCACTCGCACCGGTGATGGCAACCGTATCACCCGGCTGCATCTGACCGACGCTTCGTATCGCGCGGAGGCTGGTCGCGATGGGGCAGCAGGCAAGCGCGGCGGCAGGCCAGTTGATTCCTGACTGGAACGGTATCGTCATGGAAGCGGGCACCGCGATCAGCTCGGCGTACCCGCCTTCGGTATCGATCGCGGGCGCGCTGAAAGCCTTGCACATGTCTTGCCGTCCGATCAGGCAGCTGCGGCACACACCGCAGAATCTCCGCTGATACACCACGACCCGATCGCCTATCGCCCGGCGATCGACCGCAGACCCCTTGTCGACTATTTCCCCCGCGATTTCATGGCCGAGAACCACACCGGTTTTTGCGCCGGGCAGCTTTCCGGCACGGTGCAGCACATCGTGATGACAGACGCCCGCGGCCTGAACGCGCACGACGACATCGGACGGCCCCGGTCGCGGTTGCGCAACGTCCCGAGCGATCAGGTTGTCGGGACCGCCGAACGCCTCGAGGATGATCGCTTTCAACTCGGATTCCTTACTTGGGCCACTCTGGCACTTGGTTGTCGGTAGGGGAGGCGCGCCGTATAGTCGCAAGCGGCTGCGGGGTGGTCAACGCGCAGTGCCATCGGCTGAAATCAAAGTTTCGTTCGCGCATACACAGGAGCATCAATGACCCAGCGCATTCTGACTTCGCAGCCGGAAGACGGCGTACTGATCGTGACGCTTAACCGCCCCCACGTGTTGAACGCGCTCGATGTTCCCGCCAAGGAGCGCCTGGGTGAAATTTGGGCATGGGCGGCGCAGAATGCATCGGTCCGTGCAGTCATTCTCTGCGGCGCGGGCGAGCGCGGTTTTTCGGCGGGATCCGATATCAAGGAGATGCGACGAACGGGACGGATGGTGACGACCGACACCCTGATGGCTGCCATCCCAGGAGTGTCAACGCCGTTCGAAAAACCGATCATCGCGGCGCTACATGGCTTTACGGTTGGTTTCGGGCTCACCCTCGCGATTCATTGCGATTTCAGAATCGCTTCGCGAGGCTCGCGAATGGGATTTCCAGAGGTGCAGCACGGCATGCTCTCAGGCATCAGCGCGATCACGCTCCCAGGGTTGATTGGCGAAGCCCGTGCGCTGGATCTGATGCTGACAGGTCGTCTGCTTGACGAGCAGGAGGCGATTGCGATTGGCCTCGTTCACCAGGTGGCGGAGAACCCGTTCGAAGACGCTCTGAGGCTTGCGCGGCAGCTCGCAGGCAACTCGTCCCTTGCTATGCAATTGACCAAGCGACTGGTACTTGAGAGCCGGCGAGCGCGCATCCGGGCGTTTGCGCAGTCCGTGGATGAGGCGCGCGCAGAAGTGACCAGTTCGAGGGAATTTGGTGATGTGGTCGAGAATCGTTCAGGGACGGGGCGTGCGCGAATCTGATGCAAGGGTCGCGTGACAAGGATGTGCCTCAGGCGCTGCGGCTCGGACGCCTTCGGCAGAGCGGCCAGGTAAAAAGTACGCCTAGGGCCGCGCCGGCGATCACTGCGCTCCAGGTGTGGGCATCAAGGGCTACGCGGGCGTACATGGTGGCAAGCGTCATCGGCAGTAACAACAGCAGCCAATAACGGCTGTAGCGCGCCGCCACAAAGACAGCGCCCGAACTCGCGAGCGCCGAGTGCCCCGAGGGAAAATTGTGCCGGCTGTCCTCCGAAGAGGGGCGCTGCCCCAGCCTGACGCCACTCATGTCAACGTCGTTGAGCGTACGCTTGAGTCCGTGCGTGGCGCTGGTGCCTGTCAGGGTGACCCAGATGAGGGCTTTGAGTCCCAGGATGTCACGGGTCATGAGGGGCAGCGCAATCTGTGCCACGGTGTTCACAAACCGCCCCTGGTTTTCGACCCAAACAACCCATTGTGCGACTGGCTGGACTGCCCCGCGCGATACTGGGGGTGCCGGCATTACCAGACAGAGTAGAAAAGCGAGGCTCGCGACGGTCATGACCCAGTCCCAGCGCGAGATGAATGCTCGCCCCAGTGCAAGAAGCCTCTCGCCAAAGCGCGCCACCGGTCGGTTCATTTGAGGAGTTTCAACAGATCAAGTTCAGGCCTGTACGGACCACCGCTAAGCGCCAGCATTCCCATGACGGTATGAAACACATGCCCCTGGCCGACACCTCGCAGCGCTGCAGCCTTGCCGGTGTCGACCGGTACCTCCTGGGCAAACGCGGAGGAGAACCAAAGCGAAAAGGGAATATCAAGCTGCTCGCGGGGCGAGAGCGTGCGGGGCATTCCGTGTAGATAAAGCCCACCTTCACCTAGCGACTCGCCGTGGTCCGAAAGATAAAGCCAGGCCGAAGCAGCATCAAGCTTTCCGAGAATATTCGACAGGCTCGCGAGGACATGATCGGTGTAGGCGATCGAATTATCATAAGCATTGGCAAGAGACTGTGCTTCGCAATCCTTGAGGATCACTGTTTTACAGGTGGGCTTGAAGCGCTCGAAGTCTGGCGGATACTTGGTGTGATAAGCGGGGCCATGACTGCCGCTCAGGTGAAGCACGATGAATATCCGCCTGTGGGGCGATTGCGCGATCAGGCCGCTCAGGCCGTGCAGTAGAGACCCGTCCCATCGCGGTGCTTCACAGGGCGCCTCAGGGCAGTAGGCTGCCATGTCGCCCAACCGCTCGTAGAGACGAACCTTGAGTGGGGGCTCTCCGGAATTGGCGCTTCGCCAGATCACATCGATGCCTTGCCGATACAGATAACTGGGAAGGGGCTCACCCATTTGCGCGCGATCGGGTGTGGTGTCGCCCTTGTGAGAAAGAATGCAGGTGAGCGCAGCGAGCGTATAGGATGAGCAGGCCTGTACGCCCGGAATGGCCACCGCGTTGACTGCGCGAGTCTGCGCATTGGTGTCACGCGTATATCCCAGCATGCTCTGACGGTCGGCACGCGCGGACTCACCAATAACCAGTACCACGACCCGCTTTCGCTCGCCGAGCGTTGCAGGGGTTGCATCGGGCAGGGGGTCGAATTGCTGCTGCCCGCGTTTTTCGGTCTGCACAAAACGTACCGTGTTGATGACATAAGACCAGGGCAGAATGCGGGCCCCCAGCCGGCTGTCGTGTTCGGTGATCCACAGCCACGTGAAGGACAGCGCATAGAGCGTGCCAAGGCACAGGCCTGGTGCCAGCACCAGGGCGAGAACGCGCTCGCGAAGGCGCACCCGCCGAAGCGGCCAGATCCAGACCAGCCATGCCGGAATACCGGCCCAGAAGCACAGATACAGCAGCAGTTGGGGGTGCAGTAAAGCGCCTGCCTCAGCGGTATCGGTGTTGAGCACATTGCCCATCATCGTTCGATCCAGAAACACCTCGTACTGATCGATGAAGTAGAGCGCGACGGCGTTTCCCAGCGATAAGGCGATCAGCAAGGTCTTCAACAGGCGGTTGGAGAACACCGCAAGGGCCATGAACAGCATGAGGTTGAGCGTGATGGGTATCAGCGCCACGGCCAGCCCGCTCGCGAGCGCAAACGGGGAGGGCAGATCGAGTTGCGAGGCCAAATAGCGCCATAGCGCGCCGTTGAACCACAGTGCGCTGACGATGGCTGCGCCGATCGCAAAGACCGCCGGATGGGAAGGCAGGGCTTTACGAAGCCTTGACAGGCGCGCGCTCACGTCGGGGATGGACAAGTACCGCCTCGATGAATTTGCAGGGCAGAGGATTGTGAGGCCGCGATACCGACTTCAACAAATCAGATCTGCCTGGACGCTCTCGGGGCAGGGCCGTATAGTCGCCGCGGGGCGGCCTTGGCGCCGCGCGGCGGGCAGATATGCAAGCGTCGATGGTGCGCAGCACTGCCAGTGCCGGTTCGACCGGACCGTACCAGGGAGAATAAAACCGTGAATTCGCCCATCAAAGGACGCGGGGGTTTCATGCATGCGGCGGTGGCGCTTGGCTACTCCCTCAAGGGGCTGGCTGCCGCATGGCAGCGCGAAATCGCTTTTCGCCAGGAAGTGTTGATCGGCGTGCCGATGCTTGTCGCATCGCCCTGGCTCGCACCCGACCGGACCGGGCTGGTGTTGATGATCGGATCGGTGTTGCTTGTCTGGTTCGCCGAACTCTTCAATACAGCGCTCGAGGCTGTCTGCGATGCGGTAAGCGTTGAGGCGCATCCGCTTCTTGGAATTGCGAAGGACGCCGGTAGCGCCGCGGTACTGCTTAGCCTCATCGGTTGCGCAGTCACCTGGACCGTTTTGATCGTTCCCTGACTTTCCCGGCCTCGGGCGATCGGTTTCAGCCAGGCCCGGCGCCGAACCAGATCGTCCCCATCCCACTCACGGGCAATGGCTGGAAAGATCTGACGCTGAACCACCGAGTTCAGGTTCCCCGCCCCCAGAGGCCGCAGAATCGGCGGGCAATGAACTGAAGGTTGGTTGGGTAGCCAGGCCAGTTGGTATACCCCGGCATGCGAAATTCTTTTTCAGCCTGGTCCCAGCACTTGCCCTCTTGGCCGAGCTTTTTCATTTCCGCACTGGCAGCCTGCAACAATTCAAGTTGGTCCTGTACGTCCTTTTTAGTGCCTAAACGTCCGCCTGGAACGCCTGGGTGGCCGGGAATCAGCCGGTCCCATTCCATAGCGAGTACCTGACGCATGAAATCTTCGGTCTCGAGCGGGTGGAAATCGATCATTCCGCGCCCGGGTAGCGTACCCACCGGGATGGTGTCGACCACGAAGATGATCCGTTCCTTGGGTAGCCGCATCACCAATGTCGAATCGGAGTGATTGAGCCCATGGTAGGTGAGTTCCAGGCGGGTACCGCCCAGCGTGATGACTCGGCTAGTGTCGGGGACCACTTCGTCAGGTAGTACGGTGTGCGGATCCTTGATCAATTCCAATCGCTCCTTCGCCCGACGGTGGGCAACGAAGATCGCACCGGCATCCTTGAACGCCTGCCCGCCGGCGATGTGATCAAAGTGGTGATGGCTGTAGATGACGTACTTCACGGGTTGATTCGTCACCTTGCGGATTTCGTCCAGGAAAAGCTGTCCACCATTGGGCCGACCGTAGGCGACTGGATCGGTGGCAATCACGCCCTCGGGCGTGACGACAAACATGGCCTGGTGGGCGACATTTCTGAAGATGTAGACGTTATCGGTGCCTTCGACCCTGGTCGTTGCGTAGGTTGGCAAGGCCGAAGGCGCGGCCCCGTACTGCGGGGCGGTCGGTTGCTGCCCCCTTGAGAGGGGTACGGCGAGTAGGAGGGCGAGGAGTGCCGCGATCCGTTTCATGGTGCGGCGTCGCCTTTCTTGGCCTGGCGGCCAGTTAAGGTGGATATTCGATCATACGGGCATCCCATCCTGTCATAGATGAAGCCCGCGCACCAGTTCACCCCGCACCGGGACTATGATGAGACCGTCTGCGGTAGCGATTGCTGGTGCCGCATCACGGGATCTGGCGAAAGTCGGCGGCTGGCCTCAGCCTTCTGCGCTTCACTCCGCGTCGGGTCTCCTCTAAACTTATCAACAGTACTTCACTAAGAAGTGCTTTCCACCCCCTAGTCAAAATTCAACGCGCAGCGACGTACAAACCAATAATGGAGACACCGACATGAATCGAAGTCTATTTGCGGCGGCGCTTTCGACGCTCGCCTTGATGGCTACCGGTGCCGTTTGCGCGCAGACTTTTCCCTCGCGAAGTATTCGCGTCATCGTGCCATTTGCCGCTGGGGGCGCAGCCGACAACATGGCACGTATTGCCAGCGAACGGGTTGCGCAGGCGCTGGGTCAGTCAATCGCGATTGAGAACCTGACCGGTGCGGGTGGCAATGTGGGTGCGCTTCAGGTTGCGCGCGCAGAGCCCAACGGTTA
>VGHA01000153.1 GCA_016868375.1 Betaproteobacteria bacterium
TGGGCATGCCGCAGCAGGCTTCCTTCTCGGCGATCACAAACGGAATTTCGTTGTGGTCCAGCACCTTGACCAGATCGTGACCGATACCGGGTTCGTTGTAGTTGACGTAGCAGGTCGAGAAGATCGCAACCTTCCCAGGCGTCCGCTGGCCGTCGCGAATTACATGCGGCTTCGAAGGCGTCAGGTTCTTGCGAAAGGTGTCTGCACTAAACGACGGCAGCCACGCATCTTTGTGGACGCCCAAATGCTCATCGAGCAAGCCGCGGACGGTGTCGTTGCGTGAGAGCGCATTGACCGCCTTGACCACCACCGGAATTCCGGCGAGCTTGCCATTGCGGTCGGTGGAGGCCAGTTGAACATCGCGGAAACGGGTGGGTGTGCCCTGCTTGAACTGGATCGCCTTGCCGCGCAGCATCAGGTGCGGGAAATCCAGATTCCAGGGATGCGGTGGCACGTAGGGGCATTTGGTCAGATAGCAGACGTCGCAGAGGTAGCACTGATCAACCACCTTCCAGTAGTCGGCTTTATCGACCCCATCGACTTCGCCAGTACTACTTTCGTCGACCAGATCAAACAAGGTCGGAAATGAATTGCACAAGCTCACGCAGCGGCGGCAGCCGTGACAGATATCGAACACGCGCTCCATTTCAGCGAGTGCTGCGGCTTCGTCATAAAACTGAGGGTTCAACCAGTCGAGCGGGTGTCGGGTGGGTGCCTCAAGGGAACCTTCTCGAACAGTCATGGTGATCTCCTGGGATCGGAAGCCGTACGCGGCAATGAGGAAGGAAGCGGGCAGTCGGTGATCTGCTGGAATTCCAATACAAAGGGGGGAGCCATGCTCCCCCCTTGACCGGCGGTCGAGGCCGCGTACATGCGCGCCCGCGTACCTCGGGCGGAACCTTAGGCCAGCGCTTCGAGGGCCTTGGCAAACTTGTTCGCGTGCGAACGCTCGGCCTTGGCCAGTGTCTCGAACCAATCTGCGATCTCGTCGAAGCCTTCGTCGCGAGCGGTCTTGGCCATGCCCGGGTACATGTCGGTGTACTCGTGCGTTTCGCCGGCAACAGCGGCCTTCAGGTTGTTGGCCGAAGAACCGATCGGCAGATCGGTAGCGGGGTCACCGACTTCGGCCAGATAGTCGAGGTGGCCGTGTGCATGGCCAGTCTCGCCTTCTGCGGTCGAACGGAACAGGGCCGCAACTTCCGGGTTGCCTTCAACGTCGGCCTTGTTTGCGAAATACAGATAGCGGCGGTTTGCCTGGCTTTCGCCGGCGAAAGCGTCCTTCAGGTTCTGGTGGGTTTTTGTACCCTTGAGGCTGGGCATAGCAATCTCCTGGACGAAACATTGAGAAGGTGGGCTGGCGGGGCCATTACCCATCGCCGAACCGAGTCGAACTGTAGCAGCGCCCGATTAACCCTTCCAATTGACTTTACAAATCCAATTGATTGAATCTGACTATTGACCCGTGGGGTTGCGCCAGGTCAAACCTGGTGCGACCAATTTGGAAGTTGCAGGTGGACACACAGGCCGCCCTCAGGGGCGTTAGACAAAGTGAGCGTACCCCCATAGCGACGAACAATCCGGGCGACGATCGCAAGCCCCAGTCCAGTGCCCGGATGTGTGCCGCCGGGGTCGGTACGCGCTGCATCCAGCCTGGCGAAAGGGCGGAGCGCCTCATCAAACCGGTCTTCTGGAATTCCCGGGCCGCGATCGCGGATGTCGATCGAAATTCCTTGCGCTATGGACTCAAGTTTCAGGTTGACGACAGCAGGCCCTGTCGTCTCGTCACTGGCATAACGAATTGCGTTATCGATGAGATTGACAACCAGCCGTTGCAGATCGGTCGGGTCGCCCTGCCAGGTGACCGCTGGCTCAATCGCGGTGCTGAGCACAAGCTTGCCGGAGCGGATGTCGGGTGCGTAACGGTCGGCGATGACCGTCAGTGCCTCGGAGGTGTCCACGGTTCGCGTGCGGGGTGGCTGGTTGCTCCGCGCATAGTCGATAAACTGCCCAACGATCGCATCGATTCGACTGATGTCCTCAACCATCGCCTCGCGCTGTAGCGCCTGAATGGAGGCAAGCTCGACCTCTATGCGTAAACGAGTCAGCGGACCTCTGAGATCATGCGAAATTCCGGCAAGCCCAAGGGTCCGATCGTGTTCAAGATCGGCCAGATCGCGTGCCATTCGATTGAACTGCTGATTGACCCGCGCCAGTTGAGGCGGACCATCCTCTTTGAGCCGGGGAGGTGTGTCTCCGCGACTCAACGCACCGATTGCACGCGACAGTTGAGCGAGCGGCCGGTCGATGAACCACGCGATCGCCAGAGCGCCTCCGCTTGCCAGAACCACGGCAATCAGCACGATGACGCCCAGCGTCGGGTCGATCTGCCGGTCGGCACGCCGCGCGGGGAGCAGCAGCCAGTAGCTGTCACCGGAAAGATCGAAGCTCACCCAGAGCCCGTTCTCGTCGTTGACGCGGCCTGCCACCGTGGTGGTGTCGCTCAGGAGCATTCCCAATCGTGATTCGAGCGCGCGCAGCGATGGGGTCGTGCGACTCGTATCGATTCGATCAGTGGGCTCGAGGGGCAATACCCGTACCTCTTCTTCACGGACGAGCGCTTCCAGCATCAACATGCGTCGCGCGGGGTCTGAGCCCAGGAGCGCTGACCGCGTCAGGTTGACGATCGAAGTGATTTCCCAGGCGAGTCGCTGCTCTGGAGGCGCGCGCTCGAGCAGGCGGTAGGCTGCGAAGACCGAGACGATGCTGGCGATGACCAGGCCGGCGAGCAAAAGAAAGGTTCGCCAGAACTGGCCTGACCGGGTAATGAGTCTGAGCGTGTCGAGCCGGCCTTCGCGGGCGCTCGGGTCGTCGGCTCTGCTGCTAATTCCCATCCGGGACAAACACATACCCCACGCCCCAGACGGTTTGGAGGTAGCGGGGTTGCTGAGGGTCAGGTTCAATCAGCTTTCGGAGCCTTGAAACCTGAACGTCCAGGCTTCGGTCAAAGGCGCCGTATTCGCGCCCTCGGGCAAGCGTCATCAGTTTGTCGCGCGACAGCGGCTGCCTCGCGTGTTGGACCAGCACCTTGAGCACAGCAAACTCGCTGGTGGTGAGCGGCACGGGCTCGGTGCCGCGCCGGAGCTGCCGGGTACCAAGATTGAAAATGAAGGGCCCAAAACTGACTTCTTCGTCGGCGGCGCCCGGAGCGCCAGGCAGCTCAGGCGCCGGCGTTCTCCGCAGCACAGCATGTATTCGAGCGAGCAGTTCGCGGGGGTTGAAAGGCTTTGGCAGGTAGTCGTCGGCACCCACCTCGAGTCCGATGATGCGATCAACTTCGTCGCCTTTTCCGGTCAGCATCACGACCGGCGTTCGGTCGTTTTGTCCACGGAGACGCCGCAACAGCGTGAGGCCATCGTCACCAGGAAGCATCAGGTCAAGGACAATCAGGTCGAAGGCTTCGCGCTGCATCAGCCGCCACATGGACGGGCCGTCGTGGGCGAGGCTGACCTCGAACTGGTTTTCGCCCAGATATCGCCGCAGCAGGTCGCGCAGGCGTGGGTCGTCGTCAACCACCAGAATTTTTTTGGGTCGGGCAGTCATCCCAGGATGATAGCGGGTCTGGTGCCAGCGTTCGAATCGCGCGATGCACTGCTTACGGTCTGTTACACGTTCGAGCCGCTCGCCGCAAGGTTCCGCCGGTCGCCGCGCCTACAATGGGGCGATGTCCGTCATCCCGTCCACCCCAGGCCCATCGCGTCCGCACGACGGCGGCCTCCCGTGCCAACCCGGCGCGCGTCGCGCGCTCCTGGCGTGGTTGCTGCTCCCGCTCACCATCAAAGGCGCTTGGGCGCACCAGCCGGATTCGCATGGCCTCGGCCTCGAAGAGCGAATCCGACTGCGGCGTGAGCTGCGGCAGGCGCATCGCGACAGAATGCGCGATGCCAATCCGCCGCCGCAGGCCTCGGAAGCAACGGTGTCCACTGCGAATCACGAAGAGTCCGCGCCCGGGCCGGCGTCGGAGTCGGGAACACCTCCGCCGGAGCCCGGCGGTTCCAGCCCCGTGAGACACGAAGGCTGGGGCGGGCGCGATATGGTGGGCGGCCACCACGGTCGAATGGCGCTGAGCGATGAAGAGCGGGAGCAGCTGCGCCGTCAGTTGCGCGAACAGCGCGCGCTACGCCGTGGCGCGTCTCGCGGGGCTGATGAAGGGTCGTCTCCCTCACCGCCCCAACCCTGATTCGCACCGACGCAGGCCAAGACCCCCGCGGCGCGCGGTTCGGTGCTGTGCGCCGGCGTGGAACGCGCGACAATATCGCCATGCAACCTCGCCCCCTGTCGCAGGCAACGGATCTGTCGACCCCTGTATCCCTCCCGGCGCTCGCCATGAGCTGCTCGGCCGATGGCGTATCGGTTGCGCTCGTGCGGGCCGATCCTGGCCCGCGGCGATCGATTGAGTCCTGGCGCGAGCCCGCCGCGGTGGCCAAGTCCGACTCGCTCCTCGCGATGATCGATGGTCTGCTTCGTGCCAATGGTCTGACACCGGCTCAATTGGCGCAGCTTTTCGTCGACACCGGTCCAGGGCCGTTTACCGCGCTTCGCGTGGCGTGCTCAGTGGCTCAGGGAATCGGGCTTGCCACAGGCGCGCCGGTCCGGGAAGTTTGGGCGACCCGGGCTCTGGCGCTGCAGGCAGTGGCGGGTCGCGAAGCCGGGTCGTACTCAGTACTGGTTGCCCTGGATGCCCGGATGGGCGAGGTGTACGCCGCAACCGTTGACGTCAGCGTTGATGGTCTCGGCGAGCCCACTCACATCGAGGAGTCAAGACCCTGTGTCGTCGTGCCGCCTGACCAGGTTTGGGAGGCGGCAGGGCCGGGCAGCGCTTCAGGCGGGGTATCGCAGCTGATTGCTGCGGGAAACGCCTTCGTGGCCGTTCCGGCACTGATGCCGATGCTCGAGGACGCTGCGGCAAAGGCTGGTTGGGGGCTGCAGGTGTCATCAGCTGCGCTGACCTTGGATGCCAGTTCCGTGCTGCGGGTGGGATTGTGGCAGTGTGATGCCAACGAAAGCATTGAGGGTACGCCCGTGCCTCGCTATGTCAGGAACAAGGTGGCGCTCGATGTCGATGAGCAGGCCGCGGCGAGCGCCCGATCCGGGCGAACGGAGATCGGATGAGCATCACTCTGCGTCCGCGCGCCGGGATCTGCCCGGTCGCCCAGGCCGTTCTCCGAGCGATGGACAGTGAAGATATCGATGCAGTGGATGCGATCGAGCGCCAGATCTATCCCTTTCCCTGGACTCGGGGCAACTTTCTCGACTCGATCGCTGCAGGCTATGACGCCCGGGTTCTTGTTCAGGACGAAAAGATCATCGCTTACTCGGTTGCAATGTCGATTCCCGAGGAAATACATCTGCTCAACCTGACGGTCGCTCTGACCTGCCGGCGACAGGGTATCGGTCGGTGGATGCTGCTCACGCTCTTCGAAAGAGCGCAGGCGCAGGCCTTAGGCGCTATGCTGCTCGAGGTGCGGCCGTCAAATGCCGCCGCGCAGGCGCTTTATCGCACAATGGGTTTTGAGCCCATCGGCCTGCGCCGCCGCTATTACCCGAATTTCAACAATACCCGCGAAGATGCAATCGTGATGCGGTGCCGACTCGATGCTTGATTCCCGAAAATTAAGCGCGTTTCAGGCGCTTGGCATCGGACCGGCCTGGGTGGCCCGCGCGCCATTAACGCGTGACGCGGGTGCCGCGCCCACGGCGGCAATCGTTCCGCCCGTCGCAGAGGTTCACCGCGAGCCGTTCGATCAGACGGACCCGATTGCCCTGGCAGATAGGTGGTCAGCGCTCGCGGCGAGGGTCAGCGCCTGTCGCGACTGTCCGCTTGGCGGCACGCGTCAGCACCCGGTCTTTGGGACAGGCAGCAGATCTGCTCGCTGGATGCTGGTGGGAGAGGCCCCCGGTGCCGAGGAAGACCGTTCCGGCGAGCCTTTTGTGGGGCGCGCTGGCGCGCTGCTCGATGCGATCCTGAAAGCTGCCGCACTCGATCGCGCCCGTGATGTGTACATCGCCAATGTGCTCAAGTGCCGCCCGCCGGGAAACCGCAATCCTGAGCGTGATGAAGTTGCAAAGTGCGAGCCGCATCTTCAACAGCAGGTGCAGCTATTAAGGCCGCAGATTCTGATGCTTATGGGCCGGTTCGCTGCCCAGACGCTTCTGGGCACCGAGGCATCAATTGCCAGCCTGAGGGGGCGCCTGCATACGGTGAAGTTGGGCGGCATGGCGATTCCCGCGGTGGTCACCTATCATCCCGCCTACCTGCTGAGGAACCCTGCGGACAAACGACTGGCGTGGGCCGACTGGTGTCTGGCCCGCCGCGAGCTCAGTGCCTTGCTTCGCCAATCAGCGATACCGAATCAAACTTTCGCTGATTCGAGCGGTGCAGCCTGATTACGAACGCCATCGTGAGCGCAACAAACGCGCCGAACAGAATGATGACGATATTGACGTGCAGGCCCAGGCGGATCAGCCCTGCGTAGATGCCGAGCATCACGAGAATATTCAGGTTTTCGTTGAAGTTTTGAACCGCAATTGAATGCCCAGCGCTCATCAGCACATGCCCGCGATGCTGAAGCAGCGCGTTCATGGGCACGACGAAAAATCCGGCCAGTGCGCCGATCAGAATCAGTAGCGGAAAGGCAGCCGTTTGAGTGTTCACGAGGGTCATCAGAGGCACCACCAGACCCATTGCCACCCCAACGGGCAACACCCGGACGGAGTCACGCAGCTTCAGGATACGGGCGGCGATGACCGCACCTCCAGCGATACCCACCGCAACCACACCCTGAAGGATGGCCGCCCGGTTCAGCGGCATGTCGAGTGCGCTTTTCGCCCAATCCAGAACGATGAACTGAAGCGTTGCGCCGGCCCCCCAAAACAAGGTTGTGACAGCCAGGGAAATTTGACCAAGTTTGTCCAGCCAGAGCACACGGCAGCAGTGCGCGAACTCCCGCACCAGTTCAATCGGGTTGACCTTCTGCTTCGGGTACCGTGCGCCGGTGTCAGGGATGCGAAGGTTGAATGCCGCCGCCACCAGATAAACGACTCCGATGACGAGAATCGCGCTTTCGGCGGGCGTGTCGATGCCGGTGTCGATGTGTGGAATGTCGAATCCCAACAGATAGGCTGACACTTTCGGGCTGATCAGCGCGCCCCCAAGCACCGTCCCAAGAATGATCGACCCAACCGTTGTGCCTTCGATCCAGCCGTTGGCCGCAACCAGTTTCTCTGGGGGTAGAAGCTCGGTCAGGATGCCGTATTTGGCAGGAGAATATGCCGCGGCGCCAAACCCAACCACCGCATACGCCAGCAAGGGATGAATGGTAAAGAACATCAGTGCGCAACCAACCACCTTGATGAGGTTGGTAAAGAACATCACCTTGCCCTTGGGCATGGAGTCGGCAAATGCGCCGACAAATGGCGCCAGCACCACGTAGGAAACCGTGAAAAAAAGCTTCAAAAGCGGTTTCATCCACTCTGGCGCATACAGCTCGATAAGCAGAGCAATCGCTGCAATCAGCAGCGCATTGTCGGCAAGCGACGAGCAGAACTGCGCCGCCATGATGGTGTAGAAGCCGCGCTTCATCCGTGGGTCTCCGGCTCCGGAGGGCGAGCCATCCAGCGATTGAATACGGGCTATGACGTCATCGAAACGCGAACGAACCCGCTGTGAAGGCGCGTTTATAGCACGCAGATGCCCAGGTTTCTGTGAGGGTATGCCCTCGGGGCGTCTCGCACGTTATAGTTGGTGCGATGGCCCGTCCCACCCAAGTCACTGTTTCCCTGTCCGCGTTCCGGCATAACCTGGGCCGGGCTCGCCAACTCGCGCCGAATTCGAAGGTTTGGGCGGTGGTCAAAGCAGACGCCTACGGACATGGGTTGATGATGCTCGCGCCCGCCCTTGCCAAAGCGGACGGTCTTGCGCTGGTTGAGTTTGAGTGGGCTCGGCAACTTCGTGAATCCGGTTGGGACCGACCCATTCTGATGCTTGAGGGAGCGTTTGATTACGCGGATGTCCAGGCTGCTGCTGCGGACGGTCTTGAACTGGTGGTGCATGAGGCGAAGCAAATTGAATGGATCGAGAGGTTCGGCGGGGCAGCGCGCCTGCGGGTACATCTCAAACTCAATACTGGAATGAATCGCCTGGGGTTCCATCCCGCAGGCTTTCATGATGCCTGGCGGCGCTTGAGGTCTCTTGCTCAGGTGTCGTCGATCACGCTGATGACGCATTTTGCGAACGCCGACGTGGCGGGCGGCGCGTCGCGGGCGATCGAGCGATTCGATGAAGTGACAGCCGGGCTTGAAGGGGAGCGATCCCTGTGCAACTCGGCAGCGCTGTTCGATTACGAGGGGGCGCATCGCAACTGGGTGCGACCGGGCATCATGCTTTACGGCGCATCGCCATTTGCGGATCGTAGCGCCGACTCGCTCGGACTAAGACCGGTCATGCGGTTCGAGAGCCGGCTGATCTCGACGCAGCACCTGGCTGTCGGCGATGCGGTGGGCTACGGGTCAAGCTTCGTAGCCGACCGTCCCATGGTGATCGGGATCGTGGCCTGCGGCTATGCGGACGGCTACCCGCGACATGCGCCAACCGGGACGCCGATTGCGGTTTCAGGCGTTCGCACACGAACCGTTGGGCGTGTGTCAATGGACATGCTGGCGGTCGATCTCGGCCCGGTTCCCGATGCGCGCATCGGCAGTGCGGTTGAGCTTTGGGGCGAGCGGGTTGCGGTGGATGATGTAGCGGCCAGCGCCGGAACCATCGGCTACGAACTGACCTGCGCGATTGCGCCACGGGTAGCGCGAGTGCTTCAGGACGACGATGGCTAGAACCAAGTCCCAGTATCAGTGCACCGAATGCGGCGCCAGCGCACCGAAGTGGTCGGGGCAGTGCGCGCAATGTGAGCGTTGGAACACCATGGTCGAAACGGTGGTTGAGCCCGCAGCCACACAACGTCATCGAGGGTTGGTCGAGGCGCAACCGGTCGTACGGCTCGACGCGGTCGCGCCTGAAACGGTGGCCCGACTTGCCACGGGCAGCGAAGAATTTGACCGGGTACTGGGTGGCGGCTTGGTCGCGGGATCAGTCGTGTTGATTGGTGGTGACCCCGGTATCGGAAAGTCCACGTTGCTGCTGCAAACCCTGGCCCATCTGTGCGTGAAGGCAAGCGCGCTCTACGTGAGCGGGGAAGAGTCGGTGGGCCAGATAGCGCTTCGCGCCCGCCGCCTGGGCCTGGGTGAGCTTGCGCTGCCGGTACTTGCCGAAATTGAACTTGAACGTATTTGTGCCGAGATCGAACGGAGCCGTCCCGCGGTCGTGGTCATCGACTCGATCCAAACGATGGTGTCCACGCAACTGCAGTCCGCACCCGGGTCGGTGGCC
>VGHA01000154.1 GCA_016868375.1 Betaproteobacteria bacterium
TTGACTCGAAACACACGACCGCGTTGAAGGTCCATCGTGCCGCTGGCTTAGAGATTTTCCAGACCGTCGCTTACTGTGACGTCCCAGAGTTTTACGTCTTCGCGGCAGTTAGCGAACGCCGGGTCGGTCATGTAGACCTCTGCCGTGCGCTCCAATTCTGCTTCTCGTTCAGCGAGCGCCTGCTTCATAAGGTTCTCCATGACGCGGCTACGCTCGCCATGCGGCACAACAGCGTTGAACCGCTGCAAGATCGGCGCGGCGATCGTGTAAGACGCCCGGAGCGTGGTGGCAGCCATGTGTGATTCCCAGCAAGCAGACCAGTATTACTGCATATCGAGTATGCTACCCGAAGCGCGATCGGTTGATCAAGCCAAAGTCTCCCGCCCTAAACCTGCGCGGCGGCAAGCAGTGGGTACGCTCAGAATTACCCGAGCATCGCTAAAACCCCCTCAAGCGTCTCGCAACTGTGCGCAGGCCGCTCGCCGATTGTTTCAAACGGCAGAGCCTGCCGATTGACCCAGCAGGTGCGAAACCCAAACCAGGTTGCGCCCATCGCGTCCCAGCCGTTTGAAGAGACGAACACAAGAGACTCGGCTGGCGCCTGCAGCACCTTGGTCGCCAGCGCATAGCTGAGCGGGCTGGTTTTGAATTGCCTGATGGGATCAACCGAAATGATGTGATCAAGAACCGGCGCAAGACCTGAACTGTCAGCGGCGATCCTCAACATGTCTGGCGACCCGTTGGAAAGAATGGCGGTCGCGAGCCCTTGCGCCCTGACAGCCTTCAACACCGCGGCACATTCCGGATACGGCTCAAGTCGCGCGTAGCCACTCATGAGGTCATCGATATCGCTGGGCTGATGCTGCAGGCTCAGCCTTTGCAGGCTATAGATCAGCGCCGCGCGGGTCAGGTCCCAGAAGTTCTGGTAGTAGCGGCTGCCCGCGGCGGACGGATCAGAAAGCGTGACCAGGCGCGAATACTCGATCTGCTTGTCCCGCCAGACAACCGATAGCGCGGTACCCATGCCCGGGAAACGCTGCTCGGCGCGCTTGGCAATGGAATACACATCGAACAGCGTGCCGTAGGCATCGAACACCACACCCCGCAAAGCAGCCATCGGTTTCCCTCCAGAGATCGGTTATGAAGCCGAGCAAATCGCCTCATCCGGCTAGAGCAGCCTGCGCGGAATCAGCATCCGCTCTGCAATCAGCCGGACCGGTGCATCCGCATGGGCCATCCCCACGGAGCGCAGATCACGCAACAGCGCACCAACCGCTGTTTGTCGATAGAACCACTGCTCAAGCTCTGCGGGCGGAAGGGGTGCGGGCTGCGCCGCTGCGGCCTCTTCGTAGTAGGTTCGCAAATCATCCACCGCCAGTTTCACGCGCTGCCAGTCCGATGCGGTGGTTGTGGAAGCCGCAGCGAGCGTGACCAGCGTATTGGCCAGTGCCGATGGCGCCAACCCGCTGAGGCCAAACGCGCTCGCACCCCGACGTCGTGCAGCAAGCGCCTGCCAGGGCGCGAGCGCAGCGATCTCGGCCTGCAACTGTGCAGCGGTTGACGCGTTCGACAACGACGTTTGTGAACCAAAGAACACGGGACAGGCCTCGCCCTGAGCGTGATCGGCTTCATTCAAGACATCCGCGGGCGCATCCTCAGGAAAGTCTTCTAGAACCGGACCCGATGCCCGTTCGAACAGGCTGAGCAGCGCCCTCAGAACGCGACGCTGAAAGTCGGCGTGATGCGCCACCCCAAGCGGACGCCCCAGCGGGAACGGTACCCACAGCGCACGCGGAGGTTGCATCACCTCGGTGTGCTCGCGAACCAGGCTGATCGCTGCGGTGGCAATGCCCTCTGATTCCAGGTAATGACCGATGGCGCTCACGGCGCACGTGCAGTTCGGTCAGACGGGCATCAGAACAGCGGCATCCACTCGGTCGCATCGCAGCAGGCCAGCAATCTCGCGTGCTTTCGATTCAAACCGGGTGGGCGGAAACGGCGCGCCCATGAATGAATAATGGAAGTCCGCCACCGATCCGATGTGCCCGGCCTGGGCCAGTTCGCGAAGCCTGGCAAGCGGAAACACCACCTCGGAATCACGCCGGAAGCCGCTGCGATCAAAGTTGACCGAGATGTGGCTCATCATCAGGGTGGCAGGATTGACATCCCCCGGTATCACCCGGTAGCCAGTAGCACCCTCGCCTGGCGCAAACGCAGGGTCGTCGGCCTGATGCAGGCCCGCCGTGCTGATGATCGCTACCCGCGCCTCAGATAACGGCCCGGGCCGCACAAAGGCTTTCGGTTCGAGCCGCGGCGCCTGGTCGCGCATGCTGAGCAAGTGATCGCGCTCGTGCTCGGTCAGTTCGGATAGTCGTGCCATTCGGGTACCTTAATGGTGATGGAGACTGCGTCGTGTTTCACAACTGCGACCGATCGCGAATCCGATGCGTCGCCTGAACATCGATCACCCAGACCAGACCGTCCCCAACGGTTCCCGTGCTGCAGTTCTCAAAGATCGCGTCTCGAATCGCATCGACCATTGAGGCCTCGCACAGCACGCACACCAGCGCCTTGGGTGAAAAATCGGTCAGTTCATCGCGCACGGTTCGCTTGGTGACCGAGGCAGGCGCAGTGAATCCCTCCGCCGGCCAGACCGTGACCCCAGGAAAATTGGGAATCGCACGGAGCGCGTCTCGCAGGCGCCCCGCACGGGTTGGTCTGATAATGGCGCGGACTTCCTTCATGTCCATCGTGATGCACTTCAATCAATCGTTCATGTGAAGCGCGCGGCGCCACCCACCGGCTCAGTCGGTGACCACCACACAGTGCTCGGGCGGAAGCGACATCACCACCTGCCGCCCAGCCTCGAAGATTTCGCGGGAAGTTCCCTGAACGCGCACAAGCCGGTCACCCGCCCGGATGATGTACTCGACGATCCGCCCGGAGAACACCAGCCGCTCGATCACGCCCGCCACTTCGTTCAGCCCGTTTTCTGGGCTTGCCCGCAACTCAATATGCTCGGGTCGGATCAGCAGGCTGGTTTTACTGGCGCCTGCCTCGGCGTCGCTGCAATCGGCAGTGCGCAAGCGTCCCAACGGGGTGTCAACGATCCAGGCATTGCCCTCGGAGCCTACCCGTGTGCAGTCCAGCAGGTCAGCTTGCCCGACGAACTGCGCGGCAAACCGGGTACGCGGGCGCAGATACAGCGCGCGTGGCGGAGCCAGTTCTACGATACGCCCCTCGTTCATCACCGCCACACGATCGGACAGACTCATCGCCTCTTCCTGATCGTGCGTCACGTAAATGGCGGTGGTGCCTACACGGCGCTGCAGATCGCGGAGTTCAACGCGCATCTGTTCGCGCAGCTTCGCATCCAGATTCGAGAGCGGCTCATCGAGCAGCAGCACCCGCGCCTCTTTGACAAAAGCGCGCGCCAACGCCACACGCTGCTGCTGTCCGCCCGAAAGCATGGGCGCTGGTCGGTCGCGAAACGCGGCGAGCCCCACCATTTCGAGTGCACGTTCAATTCGTCGCGCCGCCTCAGCGGTCGGCACCCCCATCGCCTCGAGCGGAAACGCAACGTTCTGCCCCACGGTCATGTGCGGCCAGATCGCATAGCTTTGAAAGACCATCGCGATATTGCGCCGGTTCACAGGAACCGCGATGCCCCGGACCGATGAAAACACCGTGTCTTCACCAATCCTGATCTCGCCTTCATCGGGCATCTCAAGGCCGGCAATCGAGCGAAGGGTGGTCGTCTTGCCGCAGCCCGAGGGTCCAAGCAGTGTAAAGAATTCGCCTAGCTTCACATTGAACGACACCTCCTGTACAGCGAAGGCTTTCGCGTCAGTTCGGTCGTAGCGTTTGCGAAGCTGATCAACTTGAAGCATGGCGGTTAATCGATAAGAGGTCGTCAGGAGGTGCGGCTTGCGCTTCGCGTGGACAGCGCATGCCACAGCGCGAGAAACAGCGCCAGCGCCAAGACCAGCCAAACGCCCACGGTGGCGGCCCGAGTCGGCTCGCCGCCCGTCCAGTAATCCCAGAGCAGTGTGGGCAATACCGTGTTGTTACGACTGGCCAGCATCAGTGCCGTGGAGAGTTCCCGCATTGCGTGAGCAACCACCCAAATCCAGATGGCCGCCACCGCTGGCCACACCAGCGGCGCCGTGATGCGCGCAAGCACGCGAAAGCCTCCCGCTCCCGATGCACGCGCCGCCTCCTCAAGCTCGGGGTGAATCTGCACCATGACGCCGTTGGCAAGGCGACTGCCAAACGAAATGTAATGCGTCACGTAGGCAATCACCAGAATCCAGATCGTGCCGTACACAGGGAACACCTGATCGAGCGACAGATACACATAAATGACCGCAACACCCAGCATGACCCCGGGAATGGCAATCGGCGCAAAAGCAAGGTTATCGATCAGCGTGGCGCCCGCAGGACGCTGCCTGACCACCAGCCACGATACGATCAGGGACAGCGCAGCGACCAGCGTGGCGGACACGATCGCGATGGTGAGCGAATTGAGTGTGGCGGTGATCAGCCGCGCATTGCGCAGGAAATCCATATGGTTATCGAGCGTGGCAAGCGACAGCGAAGCTAGATTGGGTCGGGTCTGATAGGGCATCAGGCTTGCCCAGATCAAGATCCCCAGCGGTGCCACCACTGCCAGCAAAAAATAAACCGATACCGCGCCAAAGGCAGGCCAACGCCACACGCCAAGTGAAGCCTGGCGCGGGCGAAACCCTTTTCCGCTGATGGTCCGGTATCGCTGACTTTCTCGAGTGAAACGGAAGTAGGCAACCCCCAGCACGGCGAGAATCAGGAGGAAGAACGAGCCCAGCGCGCTGACCTGCCCATACAGCGGCACACCGGTCGGACTGTCAGCGGTCAGGTAAAAAATTCTTGTGCTTAGCACATAGATGCGTGCCGGCATTCCAAGCGTGCCTGGAATATCAAACACCACGAAACACACGATCAGCAGGAACACGGCACAGGCAGCCAGTGCAGGCCATAACAGCGGTAACAGAACCTTGCGAATCAGCCGCCAGGTGGAGGCACCACTGGCAATGGCCGCCTCTTCGAGGCTGGGGTCCATGTTGCGAAAGGCAGGCGCCAGAAACAGAAACGCGGTGGGTACCAGCGCCAGCGCCTCCACGAAGATCATGCCGGGCACCGAGTACACGTTGAACGGCGCTGCGCTCAGTCCCAGCCCGTCTTTCAGCAGCAGATTGAACAGCCCGGTGCGCGGCGACAACAGCATCGCCCAACCGATGGCAAGCAGCACCGGCGGCGTTGCCATCGGAAGAATGACCAGCACGCGAAACACATTGCGACCTGGCAGGTCGGTGCGCTCAACCAGCCAGGCGAGCGCGACTCCCAGCGCCATCGCGAGCGCTGTTGAACCTAACGCGAACAGTACGGTGGTCTGCAGCAGGCGGCCGAAATCACCCGCCAGGAACACCTTGCTGAAGTTGCTGAGCGTAAACCCCGGCTCGAGCGGGAAGCCGGTCGGTCGGATGCTGCTGATGCCCAATAGCACCAGCGGCACGATCACCAGATAGACGAGCAGCAGTGCAACCGCTGCCGCGCTGAGGCGCGCGCCCCACCCGCTTGAGCCCGATGGGGAAGACCACGCGCCCGATTGCGGCGCCGCGCTCACTTGACAGCTTGGCCGCCGGCAGCGATAGACTTGTTGAAGCGCTCGAACATGTCGAGGTTGTCAGGCACCTTATCCGGCGAAAACTCGGTGAGCTTTCGCCCGGCCAGAAGTGTCTGAACCTCGGTGCCATCAACGCCCGCATGGCCGCGACCGGTGGCGGCCTCATACACTTTGGCGCCTTCGGGGGTAGCCAGCCACAACGCGAGCAGCAGACCGCCTTCACGGTTTTTGCCCGCTGCGATGACAGCACTATGCAACGTGGTGGTGGGCACCGGATCGGGGAAGTGGAAGCGGATCGGCGCACCACGCTGAATGGGAACCATGGCTGCGTGGTACAGCCCCAGCCCCACGGGCACTTCGCCCGCGCCAACCTGCTGTGCCAGCGGGAACGTGCTCTTGAAAACAAAGGGTTTCTGGCGGTTGACCGATTCAATGAACGCCGCGGTTTTCTGCTCGCCCCAGGTTGCCGCCAGCGACAATTGCGGTTCGGCGCGAATCCAGAGACCGACCTTGCCCGACCACTTCGGGTTGAGCAGGTCATCCCAGTTCTTGGGCGCCTCGGCATCCGACACCTGTTGCTTGTTGCTGAGCAACACGTATACCGCCGTGGTGCTGGCAATCGTGAACGGCGAGGTGCCAACCGTGGCGGGCACACCCATCGCCTTCCAGTCCTGCTTGACGACCATGTCGCGGTTGACCAGCTGCCAGATGACCGATGCGCTGCCCGTGAGCAGATCGGCAGTGCGCGCATTGCCCTGTACTTCCTGGATGACCCTGGCGCCTATCCCGGCACCGCCCGCATCGCGGGTGTGTTGCAGAGTAACGCCAGGAAAACGCTTGGCAAATGCGGCCGCGATCTTGTCTGCCTGATCGGTGGGCGAGCTTTCATACCAGATCACCGGGCCCTTGCCGCGGGCCTGCCCGGCCAGCTGATCGAGCGAGGCAGCGGGAATCTGCGAATAGGCGACGGAAGCGGTGAGCGCGGCGGCCGCGCCGGCCAGGGTTGCGCGAATGAGGGAACGTGGTCTCAAGGTTGTCTCCGGTGAATGATTTTTGGTTTGAGAAACTGGTTTGAACAGCGCGGATCAGTGTGCAGCCTTGCGGCCCTCAACCCCCACCATATGATGGTGTGAGCCTTGTTGGTTACGAATCAGCCGCTGGGGGCCCAACGATCCAATGACCATGCCCACCGCGGCCATCGCGAAGCCCGCCAGCTGCGGGGGGAAGACCTCGCCCAGCCCAGCCAAATTCAGGATGCCCCAGGTGGACAGGCCCAGAACAATGGCAAACACCGCTCCCTGAGTGGTTGCCCGCGGCCAGAACAGCCCCGCCACCAGAGGCACAAATGCACCCACGAGCGTAACCTGATACGCCCCGGACACCATCTCATAGATCGGCGTGCCCTCCAACGCAATGGCATAGCTGCAGACACAGCAGGCGAATATCAGCACAGCGATCCGCATGGTGCGCAACTCCTGACGGTCGCTCATACGGGGCTTGAACTGCCGCCAGATGTTCTCAACAAACGTTACAGACGGCGCCAGCAGCGTCGCCGCGGCAACGCTTTGCAATGCAGCCAGCAGCGCGCCAAAGAACAGCACCTGCATGATCAGCGGCATCTTTTCGAGAACCAGCGTGGGCAACACTTTCTGCGGATCGTCCGCAATCAGTTCGGCCGCCTTCTCCGGCATGATCACCAATGCGCTGGTAACCAGAAACATTGGAACCGACGCAAACAGGATGTAGCAGATGCCGCCAATGACCGGACCACGCGTTGCTGCCTTCACATCGCGGGCTGACATCACCCGCTGAAACACATCCTGCTGCGGAATCGACCCGAACATCATCGTGATGGCCGCCGCGATGAAGAACATGATCTCGGTGAAGCTGGGTTCAGGGAAGAACCGGAACAGATCCTTGCTGGCTGCAAAGTCGATCACCTTGTCGGCGCCTCCCGCCAGATTCGCGGCAAAGATCGCGATCGCGGACAGGCCCACCACCAGAACGATCATCTGCACGAAGTCGGTGACAGCCACCGACCACATGCCACCGAACAGCGTGTAGGCCAGGATCACGGCGGTGCCGATGATCATGCCCATTTCAATGGGAATCGCGCCCTTGGAGAGCAGGTTGAAAACCAACCCCAGCGCGGTGACCTGCGCTGACACCCATCCCAGATAGCTCATGATGATGATCAGCGAACACGCCACTTCCACACCACGCCCGTAGCGCTCGCGGTAGTAGTCGCTGATCGTGAGCAGGGTCATCTTGTAGAGCTTGGCGGCGAAGAACAGCCCGACCAGAATCAGGCAGGAGCCTGCGCCAAACGGGTCTTCCACCACGGCATTGAGCCCGCCCTCAACAAACTTGGCGGGAATGCCGAGCACGGTTTCCGACCCGAACCACGTGGCGAAGGTGGTCGTGACGATCATGATCATCGGCAGATGCCGACCTGCCACCGCGAAGTCGGCCGTGCTCTTGACGTTCTTTGCGGCCCAGAGCCCGATTGCGATCGTGCAGAACAGATAGGCAACAACAAATCCAAGCAACATGACAAAACCCGAATTGATTTAAGGAAATTCCCGGGCGAGAACCCGGGGCCCATGGTTCAAGGCGACCGGTTGACGAGCCACAGTGCAATCTGCGGAAACACCATCAGCAGAATGATCGCGACGATGTACACCAGCAGAAACGGCAACACTCCTTTAAACACATCGGTGATCGGGCCCGGAGAACCGCGCATTCCCTGGAGCACATAGAGCACCGTACCGTCCGGAGGGCTGATCAGCGCGATCTCCACCAGCATCGTCACCACCACGCCAAACCAGATTGGATCGTAGCCCAGCGCCTTGACGACCGGAAAGATGACCGGAATCGTCGTCACGATCATTGAAAACCCTTCCATGAACGTGCCGAGCGCGAGATAAAAACCGACGATGAGCGCCATGACCACCCAAGGCGGAACCGGCAGGTCGGCCACCGCCTGAGACAATGCCCGAGGCACGCCCAGCGCGCTAAAAATATAGTTGAGCAGGTAAGCCCCACACAGGATCAGACCGATGAACGCGGTGGTACGCGCAGCCGCCTTCGCGGACTCATTGAGCATCGACAGCGACAGTCGTCCAGCGAGCGCTGCTGCAATGATGGCAGCCACCACGCCCAGGGCTGCGGATTCGGTGGGCGTGGCAAGCCCCGAATAAATGGTGCCCAGAACAATCGCGATCAGCGCCAGGGTCGGCAGCAGATCGATCAATCCCCGTAACTTCACCGCAAGCGGAATGGCGTCCGGACGCGGGAGGGGGTTACGTATGCCGTGCCAAAAAATGAGCAGCGTAAAGAGCAGGACCACCAGAATGGCTGGGCCGATGGCCGCTGTGTAGAGCGCGCCCACCGAGGTTTCGGTCATGAGCCCATAAACAATGAAGGTGATGCCGGGCGGAATCAGGTTACCCAGCGCGCCCCCCGCAGCAAGCGAGCCAAGCACCATGGGCGGCGCGTACCGTGTGCCGCGGAAATACGGCAGGGCCACCGACCCCATGGTGGCAGCGGTGGCAACGCTGGACCCCGAGATGGCGGAAAACACGCTGGAGGCCGCAATGTTGGTGTGAAGAAGCCCGCCCGGTACGCGCTGCAGCCACAGATTGAGCGACCGATAGAGCTTATCGGACAGCCCGGCTCGCAGCAT
>VGHA01000155.1 GCA_016868375.1 Betaproteobacteria bacterium
ATCCGCCATCAACGCGCTAGATGGAGCGATGATTAGCTCTACATGAAACAACAATCGTCACCGCGTGGAGCGTATCAACGTCTTTTCCTCGACTTTTCAGCAGCCTGCTAGATCCCACAAGTAATCGCAAATGGGTTGTGGGTAGGAAAATCTTGGGTTCGGTCGAAGAGCTTCCAGACCGTAGAAATTACCGATCGACTCCTCGTGCCACTCACTAATCGGCCGGTTCGCGACAAGCCGTCGGTACGGTCCGTAAACCGGGAGCCCGCCGGTTGCCTCCATCTGCAGGCAATGCGCGTCAAAACGGTAGTGATACAGCTCGTGCATGTATAGGAATGCCGCCAGGCCGTCCAGGCAATCAACGAACGACTCCCCTGTGCTGGAACTCATATCGGTGGCCAGCGCCACGCAGCGCCTCCATGATGACGAACCAGTAAACCTTCATCGGCCAGCGCATTCAGGTCAGCGCGTATGGTCTGGGGCGTGACACTGAAATAGGACGACAGCGTCTCGATCGGCGCGTAGCCCGACTCGCGTAATAGCGACACGATCCGGACTCGGCGCGTCGAGACGCTCACGGCATGAATCAGCCTGGTTGATACTGGCTGCAGAAATTTTCTGCAGCCTGGGCCAAGGAGGGGCCCCCCGCAAACGCTGCGTGCTTCGTCCACGGGGTTGCCAGCCGATCAGTGAGTTCGTTGATGGCGTGCACGAAACGAACCGAGTCTGTGGCAAGCCCTCGATCCATGGCGTCAAAATCGGGAAAACATTCAAACGCCGACTGCCAGATGGCGCGTCCGCACAGGTATCCGCTGGCACCCGCCCGATACGCATACACCAGCGAATTGTTGAAATCGGCGGCGCTTGCTCCTGCGCTGAGCAACACCCAAGGCTTGGGACAATGACTGGCCATCTCGTCGAACAGTGCCTGTACGCCAGCGGCCTGCGCGCCCTGAGGGTCAGGCACGCCCGATACTGAAGCGGGCGGCTCGAGCTTGTAAATATCGACCCCGAACTCGGGCGCAGCAAAGTCACGCAGGGATTGGATCACCAGCTGATTGCGTTGAGCGGCCAGATAGCCGGGCGCGTCGCTGGCCATGGGATAGACCAGCAACTCAAGCAGCAACACGATGTCGTGCGCGCGGCACTGCTGCCCGATGGCACGCACAAAGGCCTGCTGCTGCTCGACGACCGCGCGGGGCGCATCAGGCCGATACCAAACCAGAAGCTTGACCGCATCAGCACCCACGCGACGAATCTTCTCGACGGACCAGTCCGGAATGCAGTCTGACAGACGGGCTCCACCCTGATCTCGGGTGACATGATGCTCGAGCGCAAGGCACAGACCGGTATGGGCGGGCATCTCGCTGATGCACACGCCGTAGGCGTAGTTGGGGTCGAGCAGCATGGCGGTGGCGTGGGGCGACAGATGCCGTGTGACCAGCGACTTCACTCGGGCCAGATCGGCGAACGGTGCCTGTGCGACGCCTCGCTTTTGGGCGATCGGGGTCATCAGCGGACCCCGCTGATCGATTGCAATCATCTTCCAGCGCCCTGCGCCGTCAGCCAGACGACGCATACCCCAGTATTTTCCGGCACTCAGCTTTGACATGGATGCTCTTTCATAAAGGCCAGCACTTCTTCCTGACGGGGTAAGTTGTTCCACCCCGCCTCCCTTGAACACTTAAGCGCCGCAGCCGCACTGGCGTAGCGGACCGCCTCATGCGGATCTTCACCGCGAACAATTGCCACGGCGTAAGCCCCATGAAACACATCACCCGCGCCGTTGCTGTCGACGACCTGCACGACAGGCGTGGAAAATCGGTATAAATCACCGTCGATGATGAACAGGCTGCCGCGCTCGCCCAACGTGACGCCGACCACCCCGTCGATCTGCGGTGCCACCTGCTTGAGCACTCCGATCGGGTCGCTGCCCACGACGGTTCCAGCCATTTCGGCCAGACCGCCTTCAGAAAAAATCACATGATTGGCCAATTGCATCAATTCACGGATGGCTTTGGGGTTACCGGTATCCGCATCCATCATTCGGGGCAGCCCTCGCGCACGAGCGGCCGCATACAGCGCGCGGGACCCATCAAGCCAACGGTAGTCGGCATGTACCGCTTTTGCGTGATCCAGATGCTCAAGTGGAAGCCAGGCCGCCGAGGTATCGAGATTACCCGGGTACACAGCCAGCATCCGCTCGCCGCTGTCCTCAACAATGACTGTGGCTGCCGGCGTGCGCGAGCCGACCGGTGAGTTTGCAAAGACCTTTACGCCCTGCTCAGCGAGGGCGGCACGGGCTTCAACGCCAGTATCATCATCGCCAATACGGCCCCAGTACTCGGTGGCAATACCTAGACGCGATGCAGTGACAGCCGCCACGGCTGCCATGCCGCCAAAGCCCAGACGCAAAGAGCTTGCGGTAAGCTTCTGAGGTGTGGCCGGAATGCTGGGTACCCGAAAAATAAAGTCTCGCACTAGACTTCCCAGACAGACCAGTTCAGTCACGATATCCGCATCCGATCAGCGTAAACGGGCACCCGTGTCCGCGGAAAAAATCGCCGCATCGCGCAAATCCCAATCCAGGTGAAGCATTTGCCCCAACTGCCAATGGCTATCGCCCGCCACGCGCACCACCAGACGGTGCTGCTCAACCGCAACTGTGAGCAGCGTATCAGCGCCCAGCGGCTCGATCAGCATGAGTTCGCCCGACACACAGGCAGCGCAAGCTTCACCCCGCACCTGAATGCGCTCAGGACGGATACCAATCTCGGCGGCGCCATCGGACAATCCGCTTACCGGTATCGAGCGACCACCCGGTAGGGTCAGAGACGAAGACAACATAGTGACCGGCAGAAAATTCATCGCGGGCGAACCGATAAAACCAGCGACAAACCGCGTCTGCGGTCTTTGATAGAGCTCAAGCGGCGACCCGATCTGCTCAATAAGGCCGCCGTTGAGTACCACGATACGATCGGCCATCGTCATGGCCTCAACCTGATCATGCGTCACGTAGATCGAAGTGGTCTTCAGCCGCTGATGCAGCGCCTTGATTTCCGAACGCATATCGAGCCTGAGCTTCGCATCAAGATTGGATAGCGGCTCATCAAACAGAAACACCTTGGGATTGCGCACAATGGCACGCCCCATGGCCACACGCTGACGCTGACCACCTGACAACTCGCGCGGACGACGCTCGAGCAGATGATCAATCTGCAGTATGTGCGCCGCTACGCTCACTCGACGCGCAATCTCGTCGCCCGCATAGTTGCGCATGCGCAGACCGAAGCTCATGTTCTTGCGCACCGTCATATGGGGGTACAGGGCGTAATCCTGGAACACCATCGCGATGTCGCGCTCGCTGGGATGCAGCTGATTGACGGTTTGCCCCTCAATGGAAATGTCACCCGATTCGAAACCCTCAAGACCGGCGATCATGCGCAGCAGGGTCGACTTGCCGCAACCCGACGGCCCAACGAACACCATGAACTCACCGCGTTTAATGTCAACGCTGAGATCGTGAATGACTTTGACTGGGCCAAAGCTCTTGCTGACGCGTTGGACCGAAACGCCAACCTTGCTGGCGGAGCCGGAGTCAACCGAATCAGATGGCTGGGTGCTCATGTCAAGCTGCCAGCGATAGCTGCGGTTTGATACGCCGACCGTTGGCGAATTCCTCAAACAGCGCATTCAGCCCTGCCAGGGGAGCCCGCTCGTCGACCAGTCGCTCGTACTGCGCACGATGGGCGCGCAGCAGCTCAATGTTGGCGGCGTATTCGCTAATCGGAAAGTAAAACGAGCGCACGTAGAAAAAATCTTTTCGCCGGATAGCCTTGGTTTCATTCACCTGCCACCCAGCTGCCTCGCCCAGTTGAATGACCGCCCCCATCGCGGCCACCCGCTCCAGCGCGTTCTGCCGGGCGGTTTCATTGCCACTGCACTCGAGAATGAGCGGATAGGCTGGACGCCCCTCAAGCGACTCGAGCGCTACACCACCGAGTTCAGCGGCAACGCCACGCCGCATGGGGTTGGGGTCGAAGACTTCGACCGGACCATAGCCCATTTGAAGCGCCACCAGCATTGCTCCCAGCCCGATCGGGCCAGCCCCCAGAATCAATACACGCCCCGAGGGCGCCAGACGCGCACTCAGTCGCATGCCATGGGCAGCTGTGCCGATCGTGTCTAGCAGCAGGGTTGCCAGATGATCGGGAATGTCATCCGGCACCGGCAACAGGCACTGCCTGGGTACCGCCAGCGCTTCGGCATAGCCGCCGTCACGCTGCCAGCCCATGAGGTCAGTGGCGTTCTCGCACAGGTGCGGTCTTTGCGCCTGGCACTGATCACACCGACCGCACCAGACCGGGATGTAGACAAGGCATCGCTGACCATGCAGGCGATCGCCTGGCTTATCGACCACCCCGAGGATTTCATGCCCCGGCGTGACCGGCCAGCCGTTACGAAATACCCGAAGGTCGCTGCCACAGAGGGAACAGGCCCGTACCCGAAGCAGGACCTCGCCTGCCGTCGGGACCGGCAAAGGAATCTGCCGGATTTCAATCTTCCGGTCACCTGCAAATCTGGCTGCCTGCATCATGCTTAACCCTTGACCGCACCGAAGGACAGACCCGACACCAGACGACGCTGAATGAGCAGGGTCAGCAAAGTAGGCGGCAGTGCGATCACGGTCGCCGCTGCCATCAGCGCCCCCCAGTTGGTGACGCCCTCGCCGATAAAGTTGAAGCTCGCCACAATCGCCGTCTTGGAATGGATATTGGACAGCACAAGGGCAAACAGAAAGTAGTTCCAGGAGAAAATAAAACTCAGAATGACGGCGACAATGATACCTGGCACCACCACCGGGACTGCGATCCAGAGCAGAACCTGTGGTGAGCGGCAACCATCAATTTGCGCGCTCTCGGTCAGCTCTCGGGGCAGGCCATCAAAATGCGGCAGCAGCGTCCACAGCGCGATCGGAACGGTAATGACCGCATGCGTGATGATGAGCGCCACATGACTGCCCGCGAGACCCAAGCTTGAGAACATTATGAACCACGGCAGCAAAAACAAGGTGCCGGGGGCCATTCGCGCAAACAAGGTCAGCGTGGCCGGCCAGGTGAGGCGATGCCAGGAAATCGCGAAGGCAGCGGGAATGGCCAAAGCCAACCCCAGCAACGTGGAGCCACCGGCCACGTAGAAACTGTTGAGCGTGTTGTCAAGAAAGTCGGTGCGAATGAACAACTCTCGATAATTGTCCAGCGTGGGCTCGAACAAGAGCTTTGGTGGGTAGCGGGTTATATCAACCCGATTTTTGAAGCTGGCCAGAATCATCCAAGCGATCGGTGCAAAAAGCACCACCATCAACACGAGTGCCTGCACTCCGGTGAGCAGGTTTATAAGCCGGGACGACGCAAGCGGCGATCTCACCATGTGAGGCGCCGCCTGAATTGCGAAAACACGAGCACCGATGCCAGCACGATGGAACTGAGCGTGATCATGAGTGCCGAGGCATACCCAATGTCAGAGAACTCAAAACCCCGTCGATAGGCATAAATATTTAGTGTCGTCGAGGCAAAGCCGGGGCCGCCCTGGGTGGTGATGTAAATGACGTCAAAAAAGCGCAGCAGGTCGACACTGCGCAGAACCGCCGCGGTCAGAATGGTAGGACCCAGCATGGGCAGCGTGATGTAAACAAAGCGTCGCCAGCCCAATGCGCCGTCAATGGCCGCCGCCTCATACACGCGCGCCGGCAGCGCCTGCAGCCCACCCAGAACAATCAGAGCCACGAACGGTGTCCACTGCCAGGTATCAATGGCAATCACGGTGAAGATCACATAGTTGGTGGACGCCAGAAAATGGCTGGTCGGAAGACCCGCGGACTTGAGTAGATAGTTAGCCACGCCCATGGCCGGATCAAGAACCACGATGGACATCATGCCAATCACGACAGGGGGCAGCATGAAGGGCGACACCATCACTGTGCGTACCAGTCCTCTGAGTACATGTATCCCGTGAATGAAAATGCCCAGCGCAACGCCCAGTACCAACTGAATGAGCAGCGCAAATAGATAGAGAATGAAGGTCAGTCGAAGACCGTTCCAGAACTGCTCATCCTTAAGCAGCGCGGCGTAATTGCCCAATCCTACAAAGGTGATGGGCGAACCAAGTTTGTATTCAAGCAGGCTCAGCCATATGCCGTAACCGAAGGGGAACACCACCATCAGAAGCACGAAAGCGACCGCAGGTAGCACCATCCATTCGAAAGATGCCGCCCGCTGTCCTCTCATTGCTTGAACCAAGACCGTCCTTACTTAAGGTTGACCACGTCGGCATCAACCTGGCACATGACGTCCTTTGCTGCACCTTGGCCCAAAAAGACCTTCTGGACACCGCCACCCACCATCTCACGGGCCTCAATAATCCGCTCGCTCGGTGGGAAAGAAACATCGGTACCGGTCTTGCTGATTTCAACCAACGCATTAGCCCAGGCCTGTCTGACCGGAAGCTCGGTGGTCCAAGCTTTGAATGCGAGCCCATTGAAGACCGAGGCGCGCGGTGGTGCTACGCCACGCTGCACTAGCTTGGTCTGCATCTCATTGCTGGTCGCCCACTGCATGAAGTACCAAGCTGCCTCCTTGTTCTTGGAGAAATTGCTAATCGACACACCCCATCCAAACACGATGGGTTTGGAAATACCCGTGGCCTTACCCGGAGGCAGTACCTTCACTCCAATGTCTTTGTCACGCCCGGGAAACTTCATGATGTTGGAGAACTCGTTGGACGACTCGTGCGTCATCGCCAGACGACCCTGCCCCAACATCTCGATGACCTGCGTGAAGGTGTGATTGGCCGCCCCGGGAGGACCGTAGTCCTTGAGCAGGTTGGCATACATCTCAACGCCCTTCACCGAATTGGGCTGGCATAGACCCGGCTTCCGATCGGGCGTGGCGAAATCGCCACCGCTGTTGTAGATGAAGGCTGATACCGCATAGGGAATGGCGCCGCGAATGCCACGTGCTGCCCATACCGTCGCATCGCCCCGTGCGCTACAGGCTTTGAGCTTGGCTGCTGCTTCGGGAATCTCTTCAAGAAACTTGGGCTCGGCGACATTGCACTTGGCAAAGATGTCCTTGTTCCAGTAAAACAGCGGCCCCTCAAGGTTGATGGGCAAACCGACCAGCTTGCCGTTGACGGTTTCACCCTTGCGCAGCGCGTCGCCAAAGTCGTTGAAGTTGAAGTCGGGCGCGGTCGCCGTGGGCGAATTCAAAAACGGGGTCAGGTCGGCAAACCAACCCGCCTTGTCATAGACGCCACCCTCGCGAAACTTCAGCGACATGAACACGTCGATGTCGCTGGACTTGGCCTGCAACTGCGTTGTCAGACGCGCACGAAACTGCTCTTCATTGAAAATCTCAACCCGCAGACGAATACCCGTCTTGGCGGTGAACTCAGGCGCCATCTCGCGCACTGCCTGTGACCAGGGGTGATTATTCAGCAACAGGTTGACAGTCTGTCCGTCGTGCTTTTTCCAGTTAAAGGCCTGGGCGAGCGCGCTACCGCTGCCCAAGCTTAGCGCCGTCGCCGTGATCAGCGTGGCAAATCCTCTGCGCTTCATGGTGCTCCTCCTCGGTTGGTGCTGGTTCCGGTCCTTGCGACCGTGTCGGTGAATGAAACGGTTGTTAACGCTTGCGCCCGCGCGACGTATATTTTCTGATCGCACGCGCGGGCATGTGGTTTAACTCGCTACGTAGCCGCCGTCGACAGGGATGGTTACGCCATTGATCAGGTGTGATGCGGGCGACGCCAAAAACAAAGCGGTGCCGGCCAGCTCTTCGGGCTCGGCCCACTTGCCGGCTGGAAGTCGCGCCAAAACCTTGGCATTGAACTCGGGGTTTTCACGACCCCGGCGACTGATCTGGGTGTTGATCCAGCCCGGGGCTATCGCATTGACGCGAATACCGTCCTCAGCGTACGCAATTGCCAGCGACTTGGTCAGACCGACGATGGCAGTTTTGGCCGATGCGTAGGCCGGAATCTGCGGTGCGCCGAAATAGCTGTACATGGATCCGATATTGATCATGCAGCCCTTGCCGGCCTTGAGGTGCGGCCTGAATGCCGCCGCCAGCCGCACATTGCCAAACAGGTGGATATCTACAATATTGCGGAACACCTTGGGGTCGTGCTCCTCCCAGCGGATGAGCTTGCCCGCGCAGTGAATCAGCACATCGAGTCGGTCGATTTTTTTTGCAAGCGCTTCGACTGCTTCATCGTTGGTGACATCCAACTGGTGATACGCCACGCCCAGCGCGCTGAGTGACTCAGAGGGCGGTTGCAGGTCGGTCACCGTAACGCTCGCACCGTGCGCGATAAACGCTTTGGCAAAGGCTGAACCGATGCCGCCGCACCCACCGCTGATTAGTACGTGAAGGCCCTTGACCGAAAAGCTCGGACGGCTCATGAGTGTCTTCCTCCTTCGTTGCCGCATCTGGACGCTGCTCGCAGCGCCTGACGCCGATTGTTGTTGTGCTCGTCGCTTGCCGGCTGAGCGGCCCATCACAGACTCATGCCCAACTGCGACGCTGATCTTTGCGCAGCCTATCAGTCGATTTTCGTTTTCGCAAGAAGTTTTCAAATCCGAAAATTCCAGGCTGCCATGTTTCAAGCCGCCAGCAGCAGACGGCGACCCTCATCCATATCCGTGGCAATGGCGTCAGCGCCGGCTTTCACAAGCCGCTGCGCTGGCGTCATGGCGGCATAACCGTTGACGCGCATGACCGCCGCGCTCGCCGCGTTGACGCCGGTCGGCGTGTCTTCCACCACCGTCGTACGGGCTGCTGAGGCGCCGAGGGTGCGCGCCGCGCCGTGCGGCACATACCGCAGCTTGGCTGCGGCCTCCAGCACCCGCTGGCGCGTGGCCGGCTCCACGCTGTTCGGGGTGTTCATCACCCGCGAGACCGTGGCGGGCGATACCCCCGCCAGCCGCGCCACATCCTTGGCGGCGGAGCGGCTGCGGGGCGCACCGGGCGCGCCTGCGGGGGGAGGGGCGTCTGAGGTCATATAATCGTTATCTTGACGACGATTGGATACTAATTGGCTGAGATGAGCAACTCGCTGCATCAATGAGGAATCAATCGAGTTATCCCTTACTTGTTGCCCAAACCCATCTGCTTGCCGACTTCAGAATACGTGCGAATACGATCGCGCATGAAAACATCCATTTGTTCGGGACCAATATTGACGAGCTCGAATCCACTTTTTGCTGCGAGCTCTTTCATTTCAG
>VGHA01000156.1 GCA_016868375.1 Betaproteobacteria bacterium
CGCAGGCTGATCTGGCCCGCGCTCTGGACGCGACCCGCGTTTGATTCAACGGTGAGCGTGCCGCGCTCGGCAATCACATCGATCAACGCCAGGTTGGGGCTGACCGTGCCGATCGAACTGTCAATGCGCACATCGTTCAGGCCGGCGATGACGATGCGACCGTTGTTGCCCTCGGACTGGAAGCTGCTGCTCGACTTCGTCCAGACACTGGTTTCGCCGGGAACGGCGTTGGTACCCGCAGTCAGCAGAATATCGCGCTTGGCAATAAGACTGCCCCGCACCTCAATCGATTTGCGCGCGTTGATGATGATGTCGGCGTTATCGCCGCGAGCGATCAGCTTGCCCTGGAAAATGCTGGGGCCGCCCGGGCTCAGTTCAATGTTGCCCGACCGGGTTTCGATAATGCCCAGGACACCCAGATTCACATCCTTGTCGCCGGTGGTGTTGGTGCCAGCATGCAGGTTGACGGCGTCATGGCCCAGCACTGAGCCCTCGATGGTGATCTTGCCGCCGGTTGTTCCTGGCTTACCCAGATTGACCACCGAACCGGGCATGCTCGCATCCACCGAGTACGGCGCATCCACGGCAACCAGATCACCGCTTGCGGGCATGACGAAGCCCAGTCGATCCGCGCCAGTGGTCTGAACCATGCTGGTCTGGCCCGCCTGGGTCTGACGCAGGATCTTGAAGTTGTAGTAGCTGGTGAAACGCAGTTGCCCGTCAGTGGGGGTGAGCTCGAGTTGACCACTGGTCAGTGTGACCGGCGTTCCCGTTTCTGGACCGTTCGAAGTCGTCGAAACGACGCGGAACAGATTCGCTGCATAAAGCTTGGTACGAATGTCCTGAAGCAGGTTAGACGCCGTCTGATTGTCGGTGGTGACCGAGCGCGGAACATCCACCAGGCCTTCCACCTGATGCGTCCCCAGATCCACCCAGATCGCCAGCTTGATATCGCCGCCCGTGATGCCCTTGGCTGACTCAATAAAGCCGGTTGCCTGCAGACGCTTGGTATGCGTGGGCGGCAACACGGTAAGGTTGCCCGAAGCGCTCAGATTGATCGTGCTGTCGTTGAGGCCCGTACGAAGACCCGCCGAGCTCAACACCACAATGCCCTGATCGGCGTAGTTGCGGCCAGGCACAACCGACCCGCTACCGCCGCGAACATCGATCAGCGAGCCCGCGAACAGATCGCGCCCGAGCCGTACCTGGCGAACCGCTTCAACCAGGATCTCGGATTCACCGCGACCGTAATTGACCTGGGTTCCCACCCAGTCACCGTCGCGGTAGACATCCTGCACGGTGCCGCCTGCGACGATGATGCCGCCCAAATCGGCATCGCCCCGCTGGTCGAGCGAGCGGATGCTGACACGGCTATCGGGATTGTTCGTGACCACCCGAGCGCTGCCGGGCATCTTCACGCCCAGGCCGTCGCTGTTGCGGTCTGTTCCACCGGTCAGTTCGATCAACTGACTCGCGCGCAGCGAACCGCCGACTTCAACCGTACCGCCGCCCTGCTGCGGCGCCGAACCGCCCAGGTACAACTGACCATCGGCCACCACCCGCAGGATCGACGCCTCGGGGGACCATTCAACCGTTTCAGAGACGATCTTGCCTGCGTTGAAGGTCTGGCTGACCGTGCCACCGGACAGCAGCGCACCGACCAGCTCAACATGGCCATTGACATCGATATCGATCAATCCGCCTGCGCTGTTGCTGGTCTTTCCAGCAACGGTGATACCGCCCGCAGAGCCCAGCTTGAAGGCCATGCCCTCATCGCCCGCCCCCGGCGCACCGGTGGTAAGAACCTTCACCGACTTGGCCGCGGCGACGGCCGAGTCGATGGCGATCCGTTGTCCCGCCGAAATGGTGATGGTGGAATCACCATCACCCAGCCAGCGAATGGAGCTGGTGCCAACCTGGCCGCCAGCGATCACACGGCCGTTGACGATGACATCCTGCCCACCGTGCAGAGCGATATCAGTGCCCGCGCCGAGCGTATTGAGTTGCGCCGTGGGATGCACGAAGACGCTGACACCCCGGGTGTTGGCACCCGGCTGCGCCTGGGCACCCTGGGTAGCCGCCGGCGGGAACACGCCGGGATTGGTCATCGCGGTGTTGGCAGGGTCGACCCGCAATCCCCCGCGCACCAGCAGGTCGCCAGACACCTTCGCCGCACCCTCAAGGTACACCCAGCGATCTGACTGGAGCGCGAGCCCGGAGTTCTGCCCATTCAGGTTGATGTTGCCGGTGATGATGACGTCATCTTTGCCCGACACATTGAAACCGACGTTATTGCCCAGTGTGGTGAGCGTGCCTGCGAGCAGGAAGCCATAGCCGCGCTGGCCAAGCAGCTCATGCGGCTTCTGCACTTCGATTGAATCAAATACGCCGTTGTTGTTCTCGTCCTTCGCGTACACCACGTACTTGTTGGTGCCGTCGCTGACCACAAAGCGCTTGTCCTTCGACGCCGTGGTGCTGAAAGTGACCTGTGACTGCTGATAGTGCAGCCCCTGCTCGAAGGTGGTCATGACGGGCTTGAGCCCGATCGTTGCCTGATTCGCTGGCACCACCGCTTTGAAGTAAGCAGTACTGGCATAGCTGTCGATGGCGCGCTGCGTGAGCACGCGTGCCTGCTGCTCGGCAAGAAGGCCGGGCGTTGCACCCGCCGTGACCCAGGGGGTTGTGGCAGATGGCACCGCGACGAGGGTCCAGGGGGTATTGGCATTGGTGTAATCGGCCAGGCCGCCCGACTGCACACTGGCCGCCTCGACGAACGTCACGCGATAGTTAGCCGTAGCACCTTCTCGCCAAACCAGGCCGTCGTAGCGGCGATAACCGAGTTTCGCGAGAATGACGTCCTGCTGTTCAGCGCGCAGATCGGCAAACAGCACCGACGATTCGGGCTTCGCGAGCGTTCCCCACTCGACCTGATCGTAGTCCACGTCAAAGTTCGAACCCGTGCCTACCGTGAAGCTGGTGCGAATCTCTTTTGCTGGCGCAGCAACACCGGGCTTGTAGAACACCTGCGCGTTGTAGCGCTGATAGCCCTTCTGGCTGGCCACGAAATCGCGCTGTTCAATGCTTAGCTCTTCAAAGCTGGCGGTTGCGCTGTCAGGCGCGCCAACTCCGCCCCAATCGATCAACGAGTAGTCGACCTTATTGCCGTCGTGGAAGCCCTGCACCATCCGTGTGGCAACCGGTTCAGTGGCCTTGTAGAAGCTGGTGCCTTCAAACACCTCGTAGCCGAGCGCCCGCGCCACCACCTTCTTCTGTGCGGCAGAAAGCGAACTGAAGTCAGCGTTATCCGCCGGCGCGCCAGCCGAACCCCAGTAGATGTTGCTGTTGCGGTAGTCCTTGATGGCGCCCTGGGTGAAGCTCGTCATCTGCTTCTTGCCCGGCGCGGCGTTGTAATTGACGAACGCGTAGCCGGTGATCTCGGATGAGAAGCCCAGCTTGTTCGCCACCAGATCCCGCTGCGCCGGCGTCATGCGGTCGAAGACCGTATCCGAGTCAGGCGGATTGAGGATGCCCCAGTTGATTTCGCGGACGTCGTATTCCGGGAACCAGCCCAAATACTTCGAGGCGTCGATCTTCTGAACGATCGTCAGTTCGCTCAGCTTCTTACCGGGTCCCGGGTCGCCGTCTTTGCCCCACACAGCGCTGGCGTCGTGGTAGTACGCGCCGAATGTGCTGCGCTCATTGTCCTTTTCGCCAGGCACAGGAACGATGCGGTTGTACTTGAACATCGGCTCAACGGTGTAGCCGAGGTTACGTGCGACCGTCTGCTTCTGCGCATCAGTCAGTGAATCGAAGCTTGCGTTCGGGTCGCTGGGCGCGGGCACGCTGCCCCAATTGATGAGCGCGTTGTTGTAGTCAGCCGATATGCCCTGCTCAAAAGACGAGACCAGTTCGCGACTGGCGGGCGCGCCAGCCTTGAAGAAGTACAGGCCGTTCAGTAACGTGTAGCCCTTGCTTGCTGCGATGTCGAGCTTGCGTTGCGCGGAAAGTGCCGCCGGCTCCAGCGTAGTGTAAAACGCCGCATCAACCGTATCGTGGAAGCCGCCACCGGTCTTGGTTGCGTATCCAAGGAAGCTTGCCACATCAGATTTCGCGCTATCGCTGAGGCTATCAAACGGCACCAGCCCGCTAACCGACGTGACCGACACGGTTGCCCCGATTGGCAGACCCGCACCAGTGATCAGGTTACGCACTTCCACTGGCAGCGCAGGTGCGATCGCGCCGCTACCGCGAAGGTCCGCCAGCATCCGATCAAGCGTAGCCTGCGGGGTCCCGGTTGCAACCTCAGCTTTGGCGATCAACTGACCGTTCAGTGAATCGAAATACTCCGCATAGTTGTTGACCGTTCGACCATAGCTCAGGGTGACGCCCTCGCCCGAGGTCACTGAGCCGGCCAGCCGCATCTCGCCGGTGGTGGTCAGCGTCAGCTGCGAACCGGTCGCGGTTTTGACCGCGATTGGCGTTGTACCGTCATAGTCGAATCGCGCACCCGCGATCACGGCGCTACCCGAGTCGACATGGAGGAAATCTGCCGCCTGCAACAGCACCGAGGAGTTATTGCCGGTGACGCGTACCGCACCGCCCTCAAGCACCTTCACCCCTGTACCTGCCTGCACCGTGACGCTGGTGTTCGCAGCGCCTGCGCCATTGACAGTGAGCGGAGCGCCCGCCTGCAGGTTACCGGCGTTATAGACAGATGCTGACGCGTTGATGCTAAGCGTGCTGCCCGCATCGAACGTAAGGATCTCAGCGCCCTTGTCGAGCCTGACGCTGTTGGCGCCCGTGTCATATCGCGAGAGACCGCCGGTGGGCGTGCTTGCCGTGACATTGATGCTGACGTTTGAGTCACCATAAATCCAGCCGGACACGCTCAGCTGCTCGGTGAGCACGATGGACGTATTGGGTGACCTGACGCCCGACTGAGCAAGACCGGTACGCTCGCTACTGCGCTGGACCTCCATGACACGACCGGTAAACGTAAGGGGCTGCGTGGCGCGTACGTCGCCCATGACCTTGAACCAGTCTGCGAAGAAGCGTGTGGTGTCCGTTAGTCTGGCGTTGAAGTTGAAAGTTCCGACGACGATATCGTCAACGTCGCCGATCGCCATTAATGCAGTGGTGCCGGCACGCCCAATCGTGATCTGACTGAAACCATCGCGAAGCGCCGACAGATCACCCATTCCCAGCTCGAGGTAGCCGGTGGACCCGCTCTCGGAGAAGTCGCGCCCGAAGGTGGACTGACCCGCGCTACCCACCCGATAGCCCTGATTCGAAGCCTTCGCTTCGATGGTGAGCGTGCCCGTGCCGCGCACCACGTTGTCGCCGGACTTGAAGTCGATGTCATCGGCGATCAGGCGAATCGGCTGGCCAGCAGCCACCGCCTCAATCACGCCCGATTCCAGAGACAGGAGCGCTTCGCGCCCTGCCATTTCCACATCGATCTGACCACCGGCCGTATAGAGACCACCGTTGGTGCGCCCACCGCTCGCAATGCGCAGGCTGTCCGCCTCGCGAATGATGATGTTTGAATTGGGGCCAGAAGTGGCACGGTTGACAACCGTGAGGCCTTCAACCTCTGTGTTCAAAGTGCCGAGGACGCCGGCACCCGCCTCAAGATTGAAATAGCCACCGGGCGCCCGCAAGACAGAGACCTGCCTAACATCGATGCTGCCCGCCGAGGTGAGCTTCAGTCCAGTTGAGCCCCAGGTAAGTCCGGTGGGGTTACGCAGAACGGTGGTTGGCGCGTTGTCGGTGATCTCGATGGAGTTGAGCGCATCGTCAAACGCGATACGACGCGCGCTATTGCCCGTGCCATAGACCAGTTCGCGGGTATCGAAGTCAAACGGCTTATTGGTAGTGAGGGGGTCCAACACCACGCGGTCATAACCAGCACCACCCGCCACAACCAGTCCACCCGTCCAGTCGGTGTACACCGTGTTGGTGCCCGACTTCATCTTGATGTTGGCGCTATTGACGCCACGCAGCGTGATGGTGTCGTTCTCGGCGTCGGTAATATTGACGGCCGGCGTGCCCGTCACGTTGACCGTCTGAGTTCCACGACCCAGCGTTATGTCGAGCGTGGTGGCGCCATTCGCCTCAATCGTGTCGTTACCGCCGGCAACCTGAATCCTGTCCTTGCCGACTCCCAAATTGATGTAAGCGCTGCCATCGCCCCCGAAGTATTGGTCGTTACCGTCGCCGCCATAGAAGCTGACATTGCGAAAATCATTGCCGCCATACAGATTGTCAGCGCCCGCTCCGCCGCGAATCACGCTACCTGACGCAGCCGACATGACTGCCACGGTGTCGTTACCGTCACCGGTATCGACATCGAGCTGCGCCGTGATGCCGGGGCCGAACAGAATGGTGTCGTTACCCTTGCCGCTTCGCGCAACGACGCGACGGACGTTGTTGTGGGTAACCTTCTCGCCCAAAGCGCTGACCGTGATCGAGCCAGGGATGATCCGGCCCTGGTCATCACGCGTGGGGTCCACACTCCAGGTTTCATGGACGATATCGTTGTAAAGCTCGCCCCGCCGATTGGCGTAGTCACCCATGTGCAGATAGACCGTGTCACCTTCCATGCCGCTGATGACAGGCGGCGGTCCCCAGCTCCAGGTCTTGCCGGCGGACACCGAGAATCCGAACACGGTCACGCTGGCACGCAGCGTGGCGCTTGCGGGGGTAAGTTCGATGTCACCGCTAAAGCCGGCAAGCGTGGTCTTGATGCTGAACAAACCCAGATCGATATCGATCAGCAGGCGACCATAGACACTGATTGCGAAGTATTTGTTGCTGAAGGTGAACGACCATCCCAGTTGGAACTTGATGATGGCCAGATCGATGTTGTATTCGGTGGAACCCTTCAGCAGGAACTCGCCGTTCGAGCGGATGTAGCCGCTGAAGCTTGTTTTGAAGACGCCAAAGAAGTTGAGCTCAGCCTTATCGATCCGCACCTCGAAGATGTTGTCGATGATGCTGATTTCGCCTTTGAATTCGACATCGAAGGCAATGATCTTGATCTTGCCTTCCAACCCAACGCGGAAGATGGTATTGGCGCGAATCGGATCCGGGTCAGTGGTGTCGCCCGGCAGGCGAAGCGGCGTGTAGTCCTGCGAGCTGGTGTTGATTTCGAGCACTGCGCCGGCCTTGATGCCCAGCACTGCAATGCCCAGTTCCACACTGGTACGAACGCGTAACGCAAAGAACGTTTCGCCGTCGCGAGTCTTGATGGCGGCCGCGCCCTCAAACTTCATCTGACCAAGCGGGCCAAGTTCAAGCGCCACCTTCATGGCGAACTCAAGGCCTGTGTTGTCAATGCGCAGGTCGAGCGCGCCGGTCATCTTGACCACGCCGCCGACGGTTATCTCGGTGAAGCCGGCAATCCGGAGGCTCTGTGGCGTGAGCGTCTGATCCTCGAAAACAAGGAAGCCGCGGCTGTCGCGGACGACCTCGCCGTTTTCGTTAAGCTTGATGCGGCGAACTTTCTGCTCGGCGGCACTGGTGTTGATCTGCAGCAGGAAGCTGCCCGCAACGCTGATGACACCGCCCAAGTCCAGCAGCTTAGACCCCGGGCCGACGCCACCCACGAACAGGCTGCCATACAGGCCAGTGTCACCGCCGTTGGCGACGAACCCAAGCGTTCCTTCAACTGCTAGCGGCTCGAACACCGGCATGTCGAGCACTGCTGCGACGTTCAGCTCAAATACGAAGCCTTTCTTGGGCGTATCGGCAATGATGACGTTAAAGTCGCCATTGAGGATGAGCGCGCCCGACATCAGATCGAGAACGCCGCGACCGCCCAGCGACATGTAGGTGGCGCCTTCCCAGTCGGGATCGCCCTCTTTGCCAGGGGGCGCGCCAGGAATGGTGAAGGTGTCAAAGCCGGTTCGGTCGCGTAACTGCTGCGGCACCGTGTAAACAATGTCTCGGCCAAACGAGTTCAGCCGCAGTTCGATTTCAGCGTCGAGCTTCGCCACCGAGCCGAGATCGAGCGCCATGCCGAGCAGCATGCGAAGCGCAATACCTTCGCTGTTGACGACTAGCAGGCCCGTGGCATCGGCCTTGATGTTAAAGCCATCTGGCCCCACGCTGACGCTGACATCAGCGAACGCAGTCAGCCCGTCTTTTTCGCTGTAGCGGAAATCGAGCGCGCCATCGAGCTTGGCCAACCCGAACAGGTTGACCTCCACTTCACCGAATACCCGCAGAAACGTAGACTCGAAATCAAGAACAATGGGCTCAAACGGATTACCCGTTTCGATCGCGTAGCCCTTGAGGTTGGGCTGGCGGGGATCGAGAATGCCGTTGCCCTTGTCTTCGCCGGCGTCAAGCCGTCCGTTACCGTTGGTGTCTTCGCTCGGATCGAGCATGCCGTTGCCACGGTCTTCGCCGTTGTCCAGGATGCCGTTACCGTTCATGTCCTCTGACGGACGCGTCCAGGTGCTCTTGCTGAAGTCAATGGTGACAATCTCGAACTTCGGCGCAGACACACCGAAGTTGTACGAGACAACGGGCTTGGACCTCTCCCACAGTCGGGCCTGGACTGGCGGCAGTGCCGCAGGGTCGAAGCTGGAAGTGAGGTCAACTGCCGGGAGATTGTTCGCGCCGATGTACTTCCAGAAGCTGCCGTCCGCGGTGCGGACCAGATTGCCCGTCTGCATGACCTTGGAGCCAACGCCCGCGTCGTAGTCCCAGCTGCGGACAATTTTGCCCAGGTCCATTGACACGCGCGCACCGACATTGATCTCGAGCGCGATATCGCGCGCGGCCATCGTGACGCCCGGAATGCCGTTGAGCTTGATCTCTTGCACCGTCGCCCGGCCTGCCAGGTACACGCCCAGGTTGATGCGTTCCAGCGAAATATAGGTTTCAGCAGCGATGACCAAGCCCAGGTCCAGGTCCTCGATGACCAGACCAATCGCCGATTGATTGGTGTCATCGGCCTCATCGATACGGTCGTCACCGTTGCTGTCGTAGAAATAGCCGTGACCACCCACCGGAATCCCTAGGAAAGCGTTGGCATCGTTGATGCCGATCGCCATCGTGGTCACGGTGGCCTTCTCGCCATTCGACAGCGTGACCTGCTCGCCCGAGCGCTTGGTAAACGCCATGGAGGCCGACATCTGCAGCACACCGCCGAGATTGATCTCGGCATAGCCGACCTTGGCCTGGATGA
>VGHA01000157.1 GCA_016868375.1 Betaproteobacteria bacterium
TATGTCACGCCGCTTTCAGGGGTGATGCGCGACATATCAGCAATTCTCAAAGAAGCGTATGCAGCGCGTTCGGCCATCGTCGTGCCCGGCAGTGGCAGCTTTGGTATGGAGTCGGTAGCGCGCCAGTTCGCCACTGGGCAGCGCGTGCTTGTGCTGCGCAATGGCTGGTTTAGCTATCGCTGGTCCCAGATCTTTGAAGCCGGTGGATTCTCAAGGGGCTGTACGGTGTTGAAGGCGCGCCGCATGAAGCCCGGTAGCCGCGAACCCTTCGCTCCCGCACCAATAGACGAGGTCGTGCGCACCATCCGCGCCGAGCGCCCCGCGGTGGTTTTCGCACCGCACGTTGAAACATCCTGCGGCATGGTGCTGCCCGACGACTACCTGAAGTCCGTGGCTGACGCCGTGCACGAGGTGGGCGGTCTCTTCGTGCTCGATTGCATCGCCTCGGGTGCGCTGTGGGTGGACATGCGCGCATGCGGCGTTGATGTCCTGGTCAGCGCACCGCAGAAGGGCTGGAGTGGCTCGCCCTGCTGCGCCTTCGTCATGCTGTCTGAACTGGCCCGCGAACGAATCGACGGCACCACCAGTTCAAGCTTCGCGCTCGATCTGAAGAAGTGGCTGCAGGTGATGGAAACCTACGAGGCTGGCTCGCACGTTTATCACACCACCATGCCTACGGATGCGCTCACCATCACCCGCAGCGCCATGATCGAAACCCGCGAGCGCGGGTTTGAAACGCTGCGCCGTCAGCAAATCGAGCTTGGAACCCAGGTTCGAGAGGCGATGGTTCGACACGGGTATCCCAGCGTTGCGGCGGATGGGTTTCAGGCGTCTGGCGTCGTGGTCAGCTACACACATGATCCTGACATGCAGAGCAGTAAGGCGTTTCTGGAGCTTGGCCTGCAAACCGCGTCTGGCGTTCCGCTTCAGTGCGACGAAGGCGCCGACTTTCGCACCTTCCGGTTGGGCCTGTTTGGGCTGGAGAAACTTGGCCGCACCGAGCAGACAGTCAAGCCCTTGGAAGACGCGCTGGTTACGATCGAGCGGCAGCGCGCTCAGCGGGTTCCAGCGGCGGCGTAAGCCACACAGCGCACCGGGCTTACCGCTGATCTGCAACCTGGATCAGCATGCGTCCGGTGTGCCGCCTGGCAACAAGCGCCTCAAAGCCCTCGACGGTTCGTTCGAGCGGAAATACGGTGGGCGCCGCGGGGCGAAGCTTGCCCTGAATGATCAGGTCAGACAGGCTGGCGATCATCTGTTGCATCTTCGGTGCGTGGGCCTTGCGGTCGTCGCCAGGCGTCCACCCGGTATACAGGCCCAGGTTCACACCGATGACCGCTGCGTTTTTCACCAGCAGCAGGTTGGCAGGTACCTGCGGAATGGTTCCCCCGGCAAAGCCGATCACCAGAATTCGCCCTTCCGGCGCGATCGCCTTCAATGCCTGATCGAAGCACTCGCCACCCACCGGATCGAACACCACATCGATGCCGCGGCCGCCGTGCCGCTGTTTGAGCATCCTGCCCAGATCGGGCGTGTCGGAGCGCCAGCCCTCATGGGCGCCGTGGTCGAGTGCGACCTGTAGGCGTTCCTCATCGCGCGCCACTGCGATGACGTGCGCTCCAGCAAGCCGGGCAATCTCGACAGCACAGCGACCGACACCGCCCGCAGCCCCGAACACCAGCACCGACTCACCAGCTTGAAGCTTTGCGCGCCAGTAAAGCGCAGCCCAGGGTGTTCCGTACGCTGCCGGAAGTAGACACGCCAAGTCGAGCGGAACCTGCTCCGGAATCTTCCAGACGGTGTCAGCGGTACCAACGGCCTGGTCGGCGTATCCCCCCCAATCGATGATGCCGGTAACGCGGTCACCGATTTGCAGATGGCTGACATCTGCCGCAACTTCTGTGACAAACCCTGAGACCTCGGTGCCCGGTACAAAAGGAAGCGGGGGTTTGCGCTGGTATCGACCCGCCACAATCAGTGAGGTTCCGAACCCAATGCAACAGTAATGGACAGCGATGCGAACGCATCCTGCTCGAAGGGCTGGCGGCTCAATGTTGCGAAGCTTCAGATCTTGATAGCCAGTATAGGTTTCACAAACGATGGCGCGCATGAGATGTTTGGCTGAAAGCGGATGAGGTCAGTAGCCGAGTTGCTTGGGCAGCCAGGTAACAAGCGGTGGAAAAAAGATACAGGCGATCAACAGCAGATATTGGGACACGATAAAGGGCGTGCAGTGTCGAACAAGTTCGCCCATCCTGATACCGGTCATGCTGCAGATCACAAACAGAACCACGCCGACGGGTGGCGTCATCATGCCGATGATCAGGTTGAGCACGAACAGGAAGGCAAAGTGCGTGGGGTCGATGCCATAGGACATCGCGATGGGATGAAGCAAAGGCACCAGCATGATGTAAGCGGCGTTTGACTCCAGGAACATGCCCACCACCAGCAGCAGAAGCGCCACCAGCAGGTTGAACACGATCGGACTCGAGGTAACCGAACGAAGCCACTCAGCCAGCGCCTGCGGGAGAAGGTCAACGGTGAGCAGAAAGGTGACGGTGGAAGCGAACGCAATCATCGCGGCCACCACGCCCGACATCACCGCGGAGCGATACAGAATTTCGGGTAAGTCTGAGAGCTTGAGCTCGCGGGTGACGAAAAAACCCAGAAAAAGCGCTCCGACCACCGCGATGGCAGCGCCCTCGGTTGCGGTGAATGCGCCGCCGATGATTCCGGCAATCACCCCAATTGGCAGCGCAAGCGTCATCCAGGAGGCGCCGGTGGCCCGCGCCAACCGGCGGATGGTGAAGGGTTCGCCCGTCAGCGGATAGTTTCGCCGCTTGGCAATCCACCAGCACTGCGCCATGAACACCGCGGTAATGATGACGCTCGGAATTGCGGCGGCAACGAACAGCGCGCCGATGGATACCGATGAGCCTGCCATGTAGGCATAAACAATCATTGCGGCAGACGGCGGAATGATCGGACCAAGGTTGGCCGACGCGGCAATCACTGCAGTGGAGAAGCCGAGCCCATAGCGCTTTTTCAGCTCGGGTCCAACGGTGGATGACAGGGCTGCTGCATCCGAGACTGCGGTGCCCGACACCAGCGACAGGATGGCGCCCGCAAGCATGGCGACCTGGGCCAGGCCACCGCGTACCCGTCCAACCAGCGCGTTGGCGAACAGGATCATCCGCTCCATGATGCCGCCCTTGATCATGAGCTCGCCGGCAACCATGAACAGCGGAATCGACATCAACGGAAACGAGTTCACCGCATTCATCATCCGGGTGGGCAGCATGCCGAAATCCACATCGGCAATTACCAGACCAAACAGCGCAGCAACCCCCAGCGCGAATGCAAGTGGCATTCCTGCAAGGGCCGCAACAGCGAACACCAGCATCACCCACGTGCTCATTGGCAGGAGCCCTTACTCATGCGACAGGCGCGCGGGGCGAATCGGGTCCCGCCACAGAAGCGCGATCAGGTGAAGCAGACAGTGCAGGGCGGACAGGCCCACTGGCACCATGAACCAGTTCGCGCTGATCGGCAGCGTGGGCATCAGCTCGTCCCAGGTGTCAAAGGACACCGACGCGGTGAAATAGGCCACGACGGCCATCAAAACGATTGCAACCAGCGCGCACAGGCGCGACAACACGCGCCGCGGCGCTGCCGGAATGAATTGCACCAGCAGTTCAACGCCCACATGCGAGCCTTCGCGAAGTCCGAGCGGTATTGCCAGGAACATGCTCCAGACAAACAGCAGCCTGGAGACTTCATCGGACCAGTCGATCGAGGTATTGAACGCGTAGCGAAGCAATACCTGAACCGATACCACGACGATCATCAGCGCCGAGCAGGCAATGATCAGCCAGCGCGCTGCGCGGTCAAGCCGCGCGAGCGCCGTATCGTAGGCAGCCAGCATCGGTTTAAGGCTTGGCCGCTTCGGCAAGCACACGTGCGACCAGATCGGCACCCGCGCGCTTCTTGACCTCTTCGACGATCCCCGCGGTCGCTGCACGCATATCGGCGACCAGCTTGGGTGAGACCTCGTCGTAGGTCATGCCGCGACGCTTGATTTCATCGACTGCGTCGGCGTCCTGAATCTTGGCGCGCTCACGCTGATAACGAACGGTGGCATTCATGGCCTCGCGAACCGCCTTTTGAGTAGCGGGTGACAAGGCTTCGAATGCCTTGCGGTTGGCGATGACGACAATGAAGTCGAAGAAGTGTCCGGTGTTGGTAACGAACTTCTGCACCTCAAAGTATCGGTTGGCGTTAATGATCGAGAACGGGTTCTCCTGACCGTCCACAACGCCCTGCTGCATGGCCGAGTACAGTTCCTTCACATCCATCGCGACCGCGTTGGCGCCCAACGCGCGGAATGACGCGAGATGGGTTTCGTTGGGCTGAAGACGAATCTTCAGGCCTTTGAAATCCTCCATCGTCCGGATCGGCCGCTTCGAATTGGTGACGTGTCGCGCGCCAAGCTCCATGAATCCCAGCAGCGTCACGCCCTTGCTGGCGATACGGCGATCGATCTCTGCGCCGATCGGGCCATCGGTGACACGGAATGCCTGGTCGCGATCGCTGAACTGAAAGGGCAGGGACAGCGCTTCCAACTCTGGCACTGTGCGAGTGAGAAAGGCCATGCCGACCCCGGTCATCTGAATGGAGCCCGTTCGGACGCCTTGCACGTTTTCCTGTGCGCCGCCCAGCTGCATAGCCGGAAACAGATCGACGACGAACTTCCCGCCGGTTGCCTTTTCAACTTCCTCCTTGAAAAGCTTCATGGCCTCGGAAGACGTGTGTTCGACGGCAAAGTTTCCCGCCGCTCGCCATTTGGTTTGAGCCATGGCCTGCGCGGCGCCGAGGCTGAGGGTTGCAGCGGCAAGGAGTGCAGTGAGCACGGGGTAGGGCGAGGAGATAGGCATGGCAGGCTCTAGGGGGAAGTTGAAGGGTGACAGTAGCGCGGCCCCTGATCGCCCAGCAAGTGCAGGGGGTTCAGCCGCGCGTGATGCACGGCGAGTAGGGCCTCTGTTTGCGCCGAGTAATGTGCGCCAGTAACATCCGCCGGTCGTTTCGCCAGTGGCGTCCCCTGCTGGACGCGGCTGCCGCGCGGCCCAAACCAGGTCATTCCTGTCCAACCAAAAGTATCAACACCATGAAAGTCATCATTTCCGGCGCTGGCCCCGTGGGACTCACGACGGCTCTGGCGCTCGCCCGCGAAGGCATCGAAGTTACTGTGCTGGAACGCGCTCCCGAGCTCGCAACCGACCTCCGAGCGTCAACCTGGCACCCACCGACGCTGGACATGATGGCCGATCTTGGGCTGATCGACGACATTCTGGGCGGCGGCCTGATTGCCCCCACCTTCCAGGTCCGTGATCGCCAGACGGGTGCCATTGCCGAGTTCGATATGGGTCTGCTCAAGGGTGAAACCGATCATCCGTATCGAGTGCAGTACGAGCAGTTTCGCTTCACCCATCTGGTTGCATCACGGCTTGAAGCCTTTCCCCATGTGCAGGTGGCGTTCGGCACCAAGGTGGCATCGGTCGATCAGGACGCATCGCGAATTCGGGTCGTTACCGAAGAGGGGGTCGTGCACGAGGCCGACTGGTTGATTGGATGTGACGGCGCTTATAGCGCAGTGAGGGCGGCATTGGGAATTGAGTTTCCGGGCCTGACCTTCCCCGAGCGCTTCTTTGTGGTCAGTACGCCGTTTCGGTTTGAAAACCACCTCAATCGCCTCTCCTATGTGAATTACGTGGCCGACACCGACGAGTGGTGCGTGCTGCTTAAAGTGCCAGGTCTCTGGCGCTGCCTGTTTCCAACCAATGAGGAAAGCGACGAGGAAGTGCTGGCCTCGGGGGAGCGCCGACTGCAGGGCGTGTTCGCCAAGCCGGAGCCCTATGAGACCCGTCACCGCACGCTGTATCGCGTCCATCAGCGGGTTGCGCAGACCTATCGAAAAGGGCGTGCGTTCCTCGCCGGTGACGCAGCCCATCTGAACAATCCAATTGGTGGGATGGGGATGAACGGCGGGCTGCACGACGGGTTGAACCTTGCCGAAAAGCTCATTGATCTTCATCGAATCGGTTCGGACAGGCTCGACGAGTACGAGCGCGAGCGTCGGCATGTTGCGGTCGACCATATCAACGCAAACACGGCACGCAATCGCGAAATGCTGGCGGAACGCGACCCCGCAGCCCGCAAGCGCAAGCAGGATGAGCTCTGCCGGATCGCCGACGATCCGGTGGCGGCCAAGGCCTATCTGATGAAAAGCTCAATGATCAACACATTGCGGAGGGCTGCATGATGATTTCTGGATTTATGACGCTGAAGCGAATCACGGTTGCGATCTCGTTGGTGATGGCCGCGACGGCGGCTTCTGCCCAGGTGGTAGGGCTTGGCACGACCCAGGCGGGCGCCACCTTCCAGTTGGCCACAGGCCTGGCTAAAGTCATCTCCGACAAAGGCGGCATTCAGATACGCACGCAGCCCATGGCGGGGGCGGCGCAGTACGCGCCCCTGGTCAACCGGGGCGATATCGAGTTCGGGATCTCCAATGTTCCCGAGATGCACTATCTGGTCAGCGGCACCGTGATCGTGGAGCGCCCCAACCCCGATCTCAGGATGGTGGCGCGGATTGTCCCTTGGTACAACGGGCTGGTGGTCAAGAAGGACAGTTCGATTCGCAGTCTGAACGACCTCAAGGGACAACCTGTTCCGGCAGGCTTTACGGGCAACCCCCTGGGCAAGGTGCTCATCACCGGTTATCTGGCGAATGCGGGAATGACCTTCGAGGACACCCGTCAGGTTCCCGTTCCTGCATTCCCGCGGATGTTTGACGCGTTCAAGCAGCAGCAAACCGTCACTTCGATCGGCACGATCGGGATGGCGCAATTGCGCGAGTGGGACGCGGCGTTGGGCGGCGTGCGGTTCCTGCCCTTCGATCCCTCGCCGAAGGCGGTCGAAGCGGTGACACGCCACGTTCCGCGTAGTCGGGTTGAAATCGTTCAGCCCGCACCGGGGCGGCTCGGCGTTGATCAACCCACCCCCATGCTGGTCTATGACTACGCGTTGTGGGCCAACGCAAAGGTGAGCAACGATCTGGTGGCGAAGGTTGTTCGTGCACTCCACGCCAACGTGGCTGATCTGAAGGCGGCAGGGCCGCTGTTTGCCGAGTTCGACCCCAAGCGGATCGGCGATGACACTGGCGTACCGTATCACCCGGGTGCGATTGAGGCGCTGAAGTCGCTGGGCCTCGCCCGCTAACGTCCGCCCTGGGGCGCGCCTGCCTGTCGCTGCGGCGCGCGCCCCTAGCCTCAGAGCACTTGGATGAACAGGGTCGCGTCAGGGATAGGCAGCGTTCTCGCCCTAACGGGTCTTTTTTGGGCGGTGGACGCGCCAACCTGGTTGGGGTGGTTTATCTACCAGGAGCAGTTCATCGCGGCTGCCTTGGGCGCCTCGCTGTTCATAAGTTTCTGCGGCGGCGGCGTAAAGTCGCCGGACCGGGCAAATTCGCGGCTGCTTCTGGCAGTGGTGGAGATGAGCCCGGGGCTGATGGGTCTGGCCGCAGGGCTATGGCTCTGCGTACGATATCCCGTTCTGCAAGCCGACGTGATCGGCAACGAGACTGAAGCGATCGTCCTGTCAGTGGTCCTGCTGGCGTTATCGCTGGAGGCCTGTCGGCGATCGGCAGGCAGCGTACTCACCATCGTATTCGGCGTCTTTTTTGCGTGGGCGCTGTTTGGCTATCTGCTGCCGGGCATGCTGGCAACCAAGCAGGTGTCGCTCGCGCGATTGCTGCCGTATCTCGCACTTGACACCTCGAGTGTCTTGGGCGCGCCGCTGATGATTGCCGCGACCACCGTGGTCGTGTTCATGTTTTTTGGCCGCATTCTTCAGAACTGTGGAGGCGCTGAATTTTTTACCGACCTCTCCAGCGCAATGTTTGGTCGCTATCGCGGTGGCACGGGCAAGGTGGAGGTGGTTGCGTCCGCCCTGTTCGGAACGATTTCGGGCAGCGCCGTCGCCAATGTCATGTCAACAGGAATCATCACGATTCCAAACATGAAAAAGGCGGGCTACACCCCGCAAACCGCGGGGGCGGTCGAGGCGGTGTCCTCCACCGGAGGCCAGATCATGCCGCCAGTCATGGGAGCCGCGGCGTTTCTGATGGCTGAGAACCTGCAGTTGCGGTACGTTGAGGTTGCGCTTGCTGCACTCATTCCCTCGCTGCTGTTTTACATCTCAGTTTTTGTTCAGGTCGATCTCGAGGCGGCCAAGCGCCGAATCGGTGGAATCAGCGCCGCCGAGTTGCCGCGAACAGGTCAGGTGTTCCGCCGAGGTTGGTTCTTCCTGATCCCGTTCGTCGTGCTGTTCACATTGATGGGCATGACCGAACTGCAGGCAGAGCCCTCTGTACTGCTTGGCGTTGCCGCAATGCTTCCGTTTGCGTTCCGGGTGGGCTACGGAGGCAAGCGCCTGAGCGGACGATCACTGCTTAAGGCGCTCAAGGACACGGGACGCGACGCTGTCGACATCATTGTCATCTGCGCCGTCGCTGGCGCAGTCATTGGGCTCCTGAATATCAGCGGTCTCAGCCTGAGCCTGTCACTTGCCCTGGCAAAGTTGGGCGAAGGAAACGTTCTCCTGCTGCTGGTCGCTGTGGCAGTCATGTGTCTGGTGCTCGGCATGGGGCTGCCAACCACGGGCGTCTATCTTCTCGTTGCGGTCATTGCAGCGCCATCGCTGGTACAGCTTGGTGTTCCAGCGCTTGCTGCGCACATGTTTGTATTTTTCTTTGGCTGCCTCTCGATGATCACGCCGCCTGTCGCAATGGCGGCCTTCGCTGCGGCGCATATCGCTCAGACCAGTCCTTTGCAGGTCGCGTTCACTGCTTGCCGCCTGGGTTGGCCGGCATTCATCGTCCCCTTTGTATTTGTTTTCAGCCCAGGGTTGTTGATGGGCGGCGGGCTGTGGGTGGTAACCGTCTCGCTCCTGGCAGCATCAGCGGGCGTTTGGATGGGGTCCGTGGCGTTCGCGGGGCATCTTGCAAAGCCGCTGTCGCACGCTTCTCGTCTCGTCGCAGTGATATCTGCAGCGCTGTTGCTGTACCCGTTTGAGGCCACCGCCGTCGG
>VGHA01000158.1 GCA_016868375.1 Betaproteobacteria bacterium
GTGGCCGTTGCGATGCCCACATAGATTGAGCCCAGTACCGCCGCGATCAGGAGCACCACCGGAATCAGTGTGCGAGATTCTCGGATCTTCTCGATGAACGAGTAGCTGCGCTCAGCCGCCGGAATCAATCCAGGATTGCGCAGCGCCCAGACAACGATGTACGCGGAAAACAGGCCCGCGAGCATCAGCCCTGGAATCACACCCGCAATGAAAAGCTTGGCGATGGACACGTCCGCAGTCACACCGTAGACGATCATGATGATCGAGGGCGGAATCAGCAGCCCCAGCGTTCCGGCGCCCGCCAGCGTGCCCACCACCATCCCTTCCGGATAGCCCCGGCGGTTGAGCTCGGGCAGCGTCATTTTCCCGATCGTGGCGCAGGTGGCGGCCGACGAACCCGACACCGCCGCGAAAATGGTGCAGCCCGCCACGTTGGTGTGCAGCAGTCGGCCCGGTAATGACTGCAGCCAGGGCGCCAGTCCGTGGAACATGTCCTGACTGAGGCGGGTACGAAACAGAATTTCGCCCATCCAGATGAAAAGCGGCAAGGCGGTCAGGGTCCAGCTTGATGAGGATCCCCAGATCGTGACCGCCATCGCGTCGCCCGCTGGTCGGCTGCTGAAGAGCTGCATGCCGACCCACGCCACCCCGGAGAGCGCAAGACCGATCCAGACGCCAGACCCCAGGATGAGAAAAAGCGTGAGGACCAGGAGTCCGGTAATAAGAAGGTCGTCCACCCGCGGCTCACTCGTTATGCAGCGGCTGCTCGGCCCCACCCGAGCGCCGCAAACCGCGAAACTCGAGCACCCACTCATCGACCAGCGCAATGAACAGAATGACCGAACCCGCCGCCATCGATAACTGCGGAATCCACAGCGGCGTGGCGTCGTTACTGGTGGAGATATCGTTAAACAGCCTGGACTGCCAGCACAGCCTCACACTGTAAAACGCAAGCAGCAGACTCAACAGGCCTGCCAGCCCCAGGGCCCACAACTCAAGCCGACGCAGCGCAGCGCCACGCAGACGGCCCGTCAGCAGCGTGACGCGAATATGCTCGCCGCGCTTCAGCGTGTGGGCAAGCGCCAGAAATCCGCTTGCCGCCATGAAGTAACCGGCATAAGCGTCGGTGCCCCGCACATGAAACCCGAACTCGCGCCCGAAAATCGATGTGAGCACCATGGCGAGTAACGCCACCATGAACAGCGCGGCGAGAGCCGCCGCGCCGTCATAGAGCCGGTCTAGAAACGCGCGCATTAAAGCTTGCGATACGCGTCCACCAGCGCCTTACCCTCGGCGCCAGCCTTGTCGAGCCACTCTTTCAACATGGTCTCGCCCACCTTCTGCATGTCAGCCTTCAGCTGCGCCGATGGTGTGGCAATCGTCATGCCGTTTTTCCTCAACAGGTCCAGCGTTTCCAGGTTCTTGACCTTGGCAACTTCCCAGCCGCGCGCCTCTGCCGAAGCAGCAGCCTTCAGAACCGCATCGCGAACATTTGGTGCGAGCTTTTCAAACGCGGCGCGATTCACGATCACCGCATTCTTGGGCAGCCATGCCTGGGTGTCGTACCAGAACTTGATGTGCTCATAGGTTTTGGTGTCGTAGCCGGTGGAGCCCGATGACATATAGCTCTCGACCACCCCGGTTGCCATCGCCTGGGACAGTTCCGCAGCCTGGACCGTGACGGGCTGCGCGCCCACCAGCTCGGCGATTCGCGCAGTAGCCGGGCTGTACGCACGCCACTTGATGCCTTTGAGATCGGCCGCCGAGTTGATTGGCCGCTTCACATAAATGCCCTGCGGCGGCCACGGCACCGAGTAAAGCAGCATCATTCCCTGCTCGGCCAGCTTCTTCTCGAGGAACGGACGCTGCGCCCTGTACAGCTTGTTCGCCTGGTCGAAGCTATCGGCAAGAAACGGCAAGCCGTCCGCACCAAACAGCTGCCACTCATTCTGGAAATTCGCGAGCAGAATCTCGCCAACCTGCGCCTGCCCACCCTGCACCGCACGCTTGATTTCTGGAGCCTTGAAGAGCGACGCGTTGGCATGCACCGTGATCTTCAGCGCACCGTTGCTCGCCTTGTCAACGTCCTCGGCGAACCGCTGAATATTTTGAGTGTGATAGTTGCCAGCCGGATAGGCGGCGGGCAAATCCCATCGGGTCTGAGCGGCGACAGTCGACACTGCGGCAAACGCAGCCATCGCGAGCAGAAAACGCGGCTTCATCAGCAACTCCTGGTTGAGCCGGCAGCAATGTGCCAGCGCGGTTAAGACACGCAATCATGGCACACTGGCCCAAATCCCAGTCAAGGAAAACAGTGCTGGAAACAGTTGGGTGAGGGGCCCCGGATTGGCATCCACGGGGCAGCCAAGGGCTTGCTCGAGCGCTTTATCGAAGCGGGCCGCGGAGGCGGAATTTCGCCTGATGCCCGCTTATCCGGCGGTAATAACCATCGTGCTGGCGTGCACGACCATGCCGGTGTTCCAGCCGGCGATCGAGGCAGCCACCGGCCGCCCGACCGTCGATCTGGAGAAACTGCTTACTCGCGCGAATTAAACGACGCGAATACGTGAAGCGGCGGGGCCTTTCTGGCCTTGCACCACTTCGAACTCAACTTTCTGGTTTTCCTGAAGCGTACGGAAACCTGAACCTTCGATTTCCTTGAAGTGGGCAAACAGATCTTTGCCACCGCTGTCGGGCGCGATGAAGCCGAAGCCCTTGCTTTCGTTGAACCATTTGACGATACCGGTTTCCCTGGACATGTCGATTTCCTTTGAGAGTTTTCGCCAGACAGGATGTCTGCGCGACGTGCAGAAACACCCACGAAAACTCACTTAAGGGGATTGACCGGAACCGCCGAACAAGCCAGCAGCGCGCAACCAAAGCGCCGATTGAGAGATAACGGGTATGCGTCTAGCTCTATTATTCTACCTTAAAGTTACAAGACAATACGTAAGAGGAGAGAGACAGTGACCGACAGCAGCATATCCCGCAGATGCCTCATTGGCGCAATCGCCAGCACCCCATTGGTGTCGGCCCCCTGGGTCCACGCGCAAACCTGGCCGGACAAGCCCATCCGTCTGATCGTGCCCTACCCTGCGGGCGGCGGCGCAGACTCCTGGTCGCGCATCGTCTCGGGTCGGCTCGAAAAGGTTCTCGGCCAACCCATCATTCTCGACTACAGGCCTGGCGCCAGCACAATGATCGGCAACGAAGCCGGCGCCCGTGCAACGCCCGACGGATACACCTTCCTGCTGTATGACAGCACGGGCTTCGCCTACGTGCCGAACCTGCGCAAGATCAACTACGACCCGATCAACGCCTACGTGCCGCTTGCGCAACTGGGAGCCATCCCATTCGTGATGGTGGCGCATCCCAGCGTACCCGCGCGCTCAATTCGCGAGCTGGTGGCCCACGCCAAGGCGAACCCGGGCAAACTGAACCACGCAAGCGCTGGCATTGCATCGCCGCATCATCTGATCGCTGAGCTCTTCAAACTCAAGGCGGGCATTCAGATGAATCATGTCCCCTACAAAGGCGCGGTTCAGTACGTGGCCGACCTGCTGGGCGGGCAGGTCGATCTGGCCGTGTCAACGGTGGGCCCGGCGCTGCAGCACATTCAGGCGGGCAAACTGATCGCACTGGGCGGAGCGATGCGGCAACGGATCAGCGTACTGCCTGATGTACCGAGCATTGCCGAACAGGGGTTCGATGGGTTTGATGCAAAGCCCTGGAACTGTTTCGTCGCACCCGCCGGCATCCCGCAGGTGGCGCTCGACACCCTTCGCCGCGCGCTCAGATCGATCATCGCCGAACCCGAGGTGGTGGCTGCGCTGGCCAAGGCCGGCATTGAAGAGGCCGGCAAGATTCCCCCTGAGGGCATTGCTGACGCGATGCGGGCAGACTTCAAGCTGTGGGGTGATGTGATTCGCGAAGCGAAGATCACGCTCGCAAGCTGAACCTGCGAAGGTAAGCGCCAGCCCAGCGCGGATGCGCCGGGCTGGCGGTGCGCATCACGCGCGGGCAGGCCCTTGTGCCATGGCTGCCTTCACCTTGTCCGGCGTGATCGGTATCGAGCGCAAACGCGCACCCGTGGCATCAAAGATCGCGTTGGCGACGGCTGCCGGGATGGCAGTGGGTGTCGGTTCACCCGCCCCCCACGGCTGCTCGTTCGGCCGATCGATCAGCACCACCTCCACCTTAGGCGCGTCGTGGAAGCGCAGGATCGGATAGCTCGCCCAGTCAACACTGGTCACGCGGGCGCGCGTCCAGTTGACCTGCTCCATCAGCGTGCGGCTGACGGTCTGGATCACACCGCCTTCGATCTGATTGATCAGACCGTCGGGGTTGATGATCTGGCCGCAGTCATGTGACACACAGATTCGCGTCACCCTGACTTCGCCGGTTTTGCGCTGCACCTCGACCTCAGCCACCGCGGCGACATAGGTGGTGGCGTTGTTGTACCGGACGTAGGACACGCCACGCCCTTTCATCACGTCGCCCGACCCGCCCGCTGCATTATGCCCGACCCGGGTCTGCCAGCCCGCTTTATTGAGCACTGCGCGTAGGGCTTCCAGTCCGCGGGCATCTTTCAGCACCCGCAACCGATACTCGGCGGGATCCGCCTTCGCAGCAAAGGCCAACTCGTCCATGAACGATTCATTGGCAAAGCTGTTCTCGATACGCCCCGGCGAGCGAAGGTGCGACGATCGGAAGAATGCTTCCGAGATATGCCGGGTGTTCACCGCAATGTTCGGGAAGGGATACGGCTGCCCCGCGTTCTGAAACAGGAACCCCACCCAGTTACCGGGCTTGCTCTGACCAATGTCGGTTGCCGCCAGCAGCGGGAAATCAAGCGGCTTGAAGGCTGCGATGTGGTTGAGCGCAATGTGGAAATCGCCTTTCCAGGCCACCACATTGCCCTGCGCATCCAGGCCCGCCTCGAAATCCATTGCGCGGGGTGGGCTCTTGGGTGCGCGCGCGGTTTCGTCATCGCGCATCCACTGCACCCGTACCGGCTTACCCACCAGCGTCGAAATGAGCGCGGCATCGGCGGTGGCGTCTTCATGACCGTTGCGGCCGTAGCAGCCTGAACCTTCGCAATAAACAACCCGGATCGCATTGCGCGGCACACCCGTGATGCCGGCCAGCTCATCCATCATCGAGTGCGTGGCCTGCGAGGCCGACCACACCAGCAGCTTGCCATCCTTGAAGTCGGCCACTGCGCAGGACGGGCCCAGCGATGCGTGCGTCTGCACCGCAAACTCATAGCTCGCCTTGAGCCGCTTCGCGCTCGCCGCAAATCCCGCGGCAATATCGCCCGCTTTCTGGGTGGCCTCTTCCTTGGCAACATGGCGCTGACGCCAGGTCTGGAAGACGGTGGACTGCTCGGGAAGCAGCTGCGCCGCGCCCCAGTTCGCTGACACCGCGCGCGATGCCTTGATGGCCGACCACTCATCGGTGGCCAGCACCGCAAGGAAATTGCCCTTGCGAACGGTTTGCACAAAGCCCCGGACCTTACGCGCACCCGAGTCATCGAAAGCCAGCAGGTTGGCGCCGATGTCATCGGGTCGGATGACGCGCGCATGCAGCATTCCCGGCACGCGCACATCGTGAACAAACTCGAATCGACCGGTGACCTTGTCGGGGATATCGACGCGGGCGATCGGCTTTCCGATCACTTTGTATTCGGAAACAGGTTTCAGCTGGATCTTGTCGTTGACCTTGAGCTCGAACCGGCCGCCACCGATCAGCTCGGTGTAGGCCACCGACTTCGACGGATCGTTGCGGACGCGAACAATCCCGTCCGAGGCCACCAGGTCGGACGCCGACACTTTCAGGCGCTCAGCGGCACGGCCAAGCAGTGCGGCGCGTGCGGTGGCGCAGGCGCGGCGCAGTTCGCCGCCACCCTGTTGAATCGTGATGTTGGCGCCGGTAAGCCACTGATCGGGCGTGGTGCCGGTGTCTCCCATGTGCATCGTGATCCGGTTGAACGGGACGTCCAGTTCGTCTGCCGCGATTTGCGACAGTGCGGTACGGGTACCGGTACCCAGATCGACCTTCCCGACATACACCTCAACCCGGCCGTCGCGGTGCATGACCAGGAACGCGTCGACCTGGTCTTTGGCGACGATCTTGGCAGCCGGAACGTTGGCAGCGGAGGCATTGCCTGCGGCAAGGCCGATTGAGAAACCGACAGTGAGCGTGCCGGCAGCGCCCGCCTTCAGAAATTGGCGGCGATCGATGGTCATCGTCATTGCGGGTCCTCCTCAGGCGGCCTGGGCTGCGCGCTTGACCGCCGCGCAGATCCGCTGTTGGGTGCCGCAGCGGCACAGGTTCCCGGCAAGCGCGTCATTGATCTGCGCGTCGCTGGGGTTGCGGTTCGTCGCGATGAGCGCGGCGGTTGCCATTACCATTCCGTTGGTGCAATAGCCGCACTGGACCGCCTGCGCATCAATGAAAGCCTGCTGCACGCGCCCCGGCTTGCCGTCCACCATCAATCCTTCCAGGGTGGTCACCGCGCGCCCCCCAACCGCCGATACCGGAACCGAGCATGAGCGGGCCACCTCGCCGTTCAGGTGCACGGCACAGGTGCCGCACTGCGCCAGACCACATCCGAACTTGGGTCCGTTCAGCTGCAAATCGTTTCGCAGCACGTAAAGCAAGGGCGTATCAGCGTCGGCTTCAACGCTTTGTGTCTTGCCATTGACGTTAAGGGTGTAACGGGGCATCAGCATCTCCTCCTGGTTTTTCAATACAGGCCTGAGTTCAGGCGCAGTTCGTCTCCGCAGCCGGCCAGCGACCCCTTGCGGGTGCAGCAGCGAGGGTGGAGTGCGCGCGGCCGCAGGTCACTAAAAACCTTATGAGGCAAACGGGAAATCGTTTCATCCAATGAGGTCCTGCGACGGGGAACCCCTGCCCCCGTTCGCGATGCAACGTGGACAGGGTCAGGGCGTTCGCCTACAGTTCGGGCGCCCGAAATCCTCGACAGGAGCGTCTGATGCCCCGCCACTGCTTGTCACTTCCCCTGCTTGGCACCTCAACAGGCCGGACACTGGCACTTGCGATCTGCCTGCTCGCAGCGATCCCCGCGCCGACTCAGGCCCAGGCTGCAAACTGGCCCAACCGCCCGATTCGAAGCATCGTGCCCTTTCCCCCAGGCGGAAGTGCTGATGCCATTTCGCGACTGCTTGCCGCCGAGATGTCGCGTACATTCGGTCAGCAGGTCATCGTTGAAAACCGGCCGGGCGCTGGCGCCACGATCGGTATCGACCAGGGCGTCAAATCAGCGCCCGACGGCCACACGATTTTTCTGGCGCCGGCGGGTGCCATGGCGATCAATCTGTCGCTGATGCCCAAGCTTCCGTACGATCCGCAAAAGGATATCCAGCCGATTTCAATGATCGCGCTGATCCCGATGGTGGCGGCGGTCCCCGCCGACAGTTCGCTGCGATCCGTGAATGATCTGATCGCGCAGGCCCGCGCGAAACCGGGCGCGCTTTCCTTCGGCTCGGCCGGCAACGGCACCGCCATGCACCTGTCCGGCGAGATGTTTCAACAGATGACCCAGACGCAACTCACACACGTTCCCTACAAAGGCAGCGGTCCGGCCGTTACCGATCTGTTGACAGGTGCAATTCCGGTTGCATTCGTGGACCTGTCATCCGCCCTTCCACACATTCGGGCGGGCAAGGTTCGCGGACTCGCCACCCTGGGTGCTCAACGTACGGTCAGTTCACCCGAGGTCCCCACCATGGCTGAGCAGGGCGTGCCCGGCTACGACGCAGTGGGCTGGTTCGGTCTGGCTGGTCCTGCTGGCATGCCCGCTGACATCGTCAATCGACTCTCGGCAGAGGTTGGACGCATCATGCGGATGCCCGATGTCAGGGAGAAATCGCTTGCAATGGGCGCTGAGCCCGCGCCCGGTACCCCTGCGGAGTTCGCCGCCTTCATCCGATCGGAAATTCCGAAATGGGCAGCGGTCGTGAAGGCCGGAAACGTGAAAGCGGACTGAACGCGGCAGCGCTGCTGAACGGGCTTACGCTCGATGAGCGACCCGGTTCTGCTCATTCTGGCTTACGTCGCGTTTCTTGCGCTGACGCTTTTTTTCAGAGGGCGCGCGTTGCAGGGGCCCTGGTGGTTCCTGCTGCGAAGTTTTCTCCCGAACTGGCGGTTCTACCACCGCGTTGGTGCGATGCCGGTGATGCTGGTGCGAACCTGCGGCGCCGATGGCCAATGGTCCGCCTGGCAGGGCGACCGGCCTCGCGCTCGCCGCGCGCTCATCGATCTGGTACACAACCCCCACAACAACAGGCTGCTGCTGGATCAGAGCCTGGTTGAGCATCTCTACGCGGATCTTAGAGAGGCCGACAACGCCGACTCGGTGACGATGCTGGTCAGCTATCGCCTGGCCTGCGAACTGGCGCGCCGGCGCGTGAACGCGACCACACCCGGCGCGCGCGCAATTCAGTTCGAAATCCGGCTGATTCCCCCCTATGGTGTCGCGACTCCTGACACTGCCGTGCTGACCTCGCCGGTCCTTGCTGCGGGTCACCCCCAGCCCCCGACGACATGACGCTATCGATCGCCGACGCAGGGCAGGCGCTGCTATGGATGACCACCATCAGCCTGCTGATCCAGGCGATTGAAGCGCTGCGACTGCAAGCTGGATCAGCGCTGCTCGCGCCCTGGCCCTGGTCGATTCAGCGCGACGACCTTCGCGACTCCTCAAAGCTTGTGCGGGCAGTGTTTGACCGGCTCTACCGACCGGGCATCCACCGGGCTCATCTCATCGTGCATATGCTGGCCGCGCTCAGCCTGCCCTGGGCAGGCGCGACACTCCCGGTTGCAGCCGGTCTGCTCGTAAGCCAGGTACTGATCTCGATTCGCTGGCGCGGCGCGTTCAACGGCGGTTCCGATTTCATGACCTTATCGGTACTTGGCGGCATCACGGTAGCCGCCCTCACCGCGCCCTGGCTGGGAGAGTCACTCGCCTGGCAGGCAGGGCTGTGGCTGATCAGCATTCAGGCCCTCAGCTCATACTTTCTGTCGGGGACAATAAAGCTG
>VGHA01000159.1 GCA_016868375.1 Betaproteobacteria bacterium
GTATGCGTCCGGCAAACCCATCTTGAGCCGGTAATCGCGATGTAGGAGCCTGTGCCCTTCACAATTAGGAGGGCCAGGAGAGATGGACGAGAAGCAAGCGGCAGTCGCGCCGCCCGCGAGAGTCAGGCGTCGCCACAGCCCGGGTTTTCGCGCCGAGGTGATCAACGCGGCGAAGCAGCCTGGAACCTCATTCTCCGCGGTGGCGAGGTCCTACAGCCTCAACCCGAGTCTCGTTAGGCGCTGGGTGCGCGAGAGCGAATCGCGGCGACGGCGAAGCGAGCATGCAAGTGCGGCCCGGTTGGCCGCGCAACGCCCTCGCGCCGGTGAGCAGGTGATCGCAGCGATGATAGGTACGAAGGCTGGAGCATCCGCAGCGGCCGGGTTTGTCCCGCTTGCGATGAAGCCGCCCGCGAGCGATATCCGCATAGAAGTCACGCGTGGCTCGACCACGGTCGTTGTCGCCTGGCCGGTGAGCGCAGCAGAGCACTGCGGAGCATGGCTCTGCGAGCTGCTGCGATGATCCGGATCGATGAGATCTGGCTCGCCGTCGAACCGATGGACATGCGATCGGGCACCGAGTCCGCACTCGGCCGCATAGTGGCGGTGTTTGGTAGCGCGCGCCCGCACCACGCCTACGTGTTTCTGAACCGGCGCGGCGACCGCATGAAGACGCTGATCTGCGACGGACTCGGGATCTGGCTGGCCGCACGCCGCCTGCACGAGGGAAGCTTCGCGCGAGCATCGATCGCCGCAAACACTGCGCTCACCCGCGAGCAGTTCGACGCGCTGGTGCTGGGCCTGCCGTGGCAGAGAATTGGCGCACACGGCGCCATCACGGTGATATGAGGATATGGGTGTGAGGGTGATGGGATAAGGGAAAGTCCCTATGGCCTCGCGCGCGCGCGCGAGGCACCATGTCGGCCATGCTCACCACCCGCGAAGAACTCGACCGCCTCACCGAATCCGAGATTCGCGAATTCGCCGCCTCGCTTCTCAACGAACTGCGCTTCAAGCAGGCGCTGATCGACAAACTCACGCACGAGATGGCGGTGATCAAGCGGCTGAAGTTCGCCGCCAAAGCCGAGCGCTTCAACGCCGAGCAGCGGAGCCTGCTCGAGGATGACTCCGACGCTGACTTACAGGAACTCGCTGAGCAGATCGAGGCGCTGCAGCCCAAGGATGAAGAGGGCGAGCCGCTTGCGAAGAAACCCGCAGAGACAAGGACGCCTAAGCGCCAGGCGCTGCCGCCGGAGCTTGCCCGCCGCGAGATTCGGCACGAACCCGCGAGCACCACTTGCGGCTGCGGTTGCGCGCTCAAGCGGATAGGAGAAGACGTCAGCGAGAAGCTGGACTACACGCCTGGCGAGTTCTCGGTGGAGCGTCATATCCGTGGCAAGTGGGTCTGCAATCAGTGCGAGACGCTCATCCAGGCGCCGGTGCCGGCACACGTGATCGACAAGGGGCTGCCTACCGCGGGTTTGATTGCGCAGGTGGGCGTAGCCAAGCATATCGATCACATGCCGCTCTATCGCCTGGAGTCGGTGTTCGCGCGGTCGGGGTATGCGCTGTCGCGTTCAACGATGGCCGAGTGGTTAGGCACGCTCGGCGTACGCTTGAAGCCGCTGGTGGATGCGATGCGCGCGCACTTGCTGAGCCGGCCCGTGCTGCACGCGGATGAGACGCCGGTGTCGATGCTCGCTCCGGGGGAAGGCAAAACGCACCGGGCGTACCTGTGGAGTTACTGCAGTACGGTTTATGACCCGGTGGCGGCGGTGGTGTTCGACTTCGCCGACAGCCGCGCGGGCAAGAATGCGAGCCGCTTTCTGGGGTTTGATACAGAGCGTCCTGATGAGGGCTGGCGTGGCAAGTTGGTATGCGATGACTTCAGCGGCTATAAACACTTGTTTCCACTCGGCGTAATCGAGGGCGGATGCCTGGCACATGCACGCCGGAAGTTCTTTGACCTGTGGGCGGGGCACAAAAGCGTGATCGCGGAGCAGGCGCTCAAGGCGTTCGGTGCGCTGTACAAAGTCGAAGAGGATCTCGCCGGCATCACCGACACGGAGGCCCGACGACGATGGCGGCAGGAGCATGCGCGCCCTGTGGCTGATGCGTTTCATCGATGGCTGATCAGCGAACGGCTGAAGGTGCCTAACGGCTCGGCGACCGCCAAGGCGATTGATTACAGCCTGAAGCGGTGGACCGCGTTAACCCGGTACATCGATGATGGGGATCTGCCGGCGGACAACAATCGCGTCGAGAATCTGATCAGGCCGATTGCCCTGGGACGCGCGAATTGGCTATTTGCAGGCAGTCTGCGTGCCGGTCAGCGGGCCGCAGCGATCATGAGCGTACTGCACACGGCGCGAATCAACGGGCACGACCCTTACGCGTATCTGAAGGACGTGCTCGAGAGGCTGCCGACTCTACCGGCAAGCCGCATCGACGAGTTGCTGCCTTACAACTGGCAGCCGGCCTCCCGGTAATACATCGACTGGCGCGCCGCCGCTAGCGCGGACGCAGCGGTGTTGCGTGCGCGGGTGGGGGTGTTTACCGGACGCTTACCGCTCGCGAACGACCAAGCTCTGGAACCGCGCCACCGTGATCATTGTCTTACTGGTGACTGAAAAGACCACCGCGATCGAGATGGTCTGACGGGCCACGGACGACAACATGGACATCTTGCTGCGCGAGACGAGATTTCGGTCAATCAATTTGGTACCGGACCTAACCGCACTTGCGTACCAATTATGATACACTTGGTCTTGTGGAACCCATCCTAGAAATCCGTTTTTATGCCACCGAAATAGGCGCTGAGCCTGTTCGCGAGTGGCTTAAGCTGCTGCCCGCCGTTGACCGCAAGGTGATCGGTGAGGACATGAAGACCGTTCAGTTTGGCTGGCCTCTCGGTATGCCCCTTGTGCGCAGCATGGGAAGTGGCATTTGGGAGGTGCGTATCCGTTTAGAGAACAGGATTGCGCGGGTGCTTTTCGTGTTGGACGGCTCCACAATGGTTTTGCTTCACGGTTTCATCAAAAAGACACAAACCACATCTCAACCGGACTTGGATTTGGCCAAGGATCGGCTCAAACAACTGCGCAGGAGGTAATCATGGGTAAGAAACACATCGGTTCGAGTTTTGACGACTTTTTGGGCGAAGAAGCCATTCTTGAAGCGTCAACAGCGGTGGCCATGAAACGCGTGATCGCCTGGCAAATCGCGCAGGAGATGAAAGCACAACAATTGACCAAGACCGACTTGGCTAAGCGAATGCACACCAGCCGTGCTGCCCTGAATCGTTTGCTCGATGAGAACGACGGCAGTCTCACGCTCACCACACTGGCCAGTGCGGCAGCGGCACTGGGCAAAAGGGTCAACCTCCAGCTGGCACCTGCTTGAGATATTGAAACCAAACTGTGACAGCCCGGGCTTTTTTATCGCGCCCTGCCCCCACGCAGCGATCCGGAGCCCGAGTTCAAGCCCAGCGCGGCGATCCAGCGTCTGATTGATGCCGCCGTGACCGACCAGGTGGACGAGCTGGGAACGGGCGCAGGCGGACTGCACGAATTCGTCTACTTCCAGGCGAGGGTTACCGGGGTCACTCTGAACCGCCCCGGGAATCGCGGAGGCTGGTTGGGTTAAATGATCATGCTGCCAAGAGAGACTGACTTGCCGACAACTGGTGGAAGTTTGCCTCAGCTTCTGCCGGCGGGATATAGCCCAGTGATTCCATCAGGCGATCGTGATTAAACCAATGGACCCAGTTGAGGGTTGCAAGCTCGACAGCGTCACGGGTTTTCCACGGAGCCCGACGGTGAATCAGCTCTGCCTTGTAGAGGCCGTTGATCGTCTCAGCCAGGGCATTGTCGTAACTGTCGCCGCGGCTGCCGACCGAGGGTTCGATCCCCGCCTCGGCCAGCCGCTCGGTGTAGCGGATGCTGACGTACTGGGACCCACGATCCGAATGGTGAATGAGCGAATCGCGGTCGGGTTGCCGTTCGTAGAGCGCCTGCTCCAGTGCATCCAGAACGAAGTCTGTCTGCATACTTTTGCTGACCTGCCAGCCTACGATCCGTCGAGCGTAGACATCGATGATGAAAGCAACATACACCCAGCCCTGCCAGGTCGATACGTACGTGAAATCCGAAACCCAAAGCTGATTCGGTCGATCAGCTCTGAAGTTCCGGTTCACCCTGTCAAACGGACACGGCGCGTTCACGTCCGGCACGGTTGTGCGCACACCTTTGCCACGCCTGGCACCCTGCAAGCCCATCGATCGCATCAGTCGCTCGACCGTACATCGAGCGACGCGGATACCCTCGCGATTCATCTGTTTCCAGACCTTGTCAGCCCCGTAAACCTGCATGTTGTTGTCCCAGACGCGACGCACATGTCGCTTCAACTCGGAATCGCGCTGCGCACGTCTGCTGATAAGTGCCGGATCGCGCTGGCGCGCAGCGTGACGGCGGTATGCCGACGGGGCGAACTGCAACACTTTGCAGATCGGCTCGACCCCAAATTGGCCACGGTGCTCATCAACGAAGGCTTTGATCACTTCAGCCGGCGGTCGAGCTCCGCCTGGGCGAAAAACGCGCTGGCCAGCTTCAGAATCTCGTTGGCGCGCCGCAGTTCCTTGACCTCCCGCTCGAGATCCTTGATGCGGTCACGCTCAGCCGTGGGTACACCGTCGCGAGTACCCGAATCAACCTCGTGCCGCCGCACCCATTCGTACAGGGTGTGCGAAGAGCAACCGATCTTCGACGAAATGGACTGCGTGGCCGCCCACAGCGACGGGTGCTCTCCACGATGCTCCAACACCATCCGGACGGCGCGTTCGCGGACTTCGGGTGAAAACTTGTTTGCTTTGTTCATGGCTCCATCTTCTCAAGAGTTGGAGCCTCCTCAAAACCCGGGGCGGTTCATGCAACGGCAGGATGCCAAATCCAAGCTGGCTGCCGAGTGGGAGGATATGCTTGCCCACCAGCTGCCTGTCTTGCCCGACCTTGAGCAGTTCTGGAATGAGATCCCAAGCGTTTTTCGCTGGCTTTATGGCGAGGCAGACAAACCCTTATTGGGGTCGGCGCCTATCGTTGGTTCGCTGGATAACGCATGGCAACCACCCGCGATGGTCTATGCCTGGCGTGCTGCCATCCCGTTGGAATCAGTGAGATTTGCTGCTGCCAACCGCCTGTGTGTCAATCTACGCTACGAAGACTCTTGGCGACTGATCGAGCCCTACTCGCTTCGGCGCAGCAAAGACGGAAATCTGCTGCTTTGTGCCGTCAAGCATGAAGACGGGGAATCGAGGACTTACCGGATGGAGCGAATTCAGGGTATCGAGGTCAGCAGAACGCCATTCATCCCCCGATATCAGATTGAACTGACCCCGCACCGACCGGGATATTGATAGCACCGCAGCCCCCAGTGCCCCAACGCCAAAACCTGATCTCGGCGACTATCCCGTCTTCTGATCCTGACCACTCTGGATTGCCTGACCGTGAACCCCTTAAAAAACCGCGTGACCTGGAACAGGCGCGGGCGGTGGCGAAACTCGTCGTCGACGAAATGCCGCATCTTCCGTTTGAAAACACCCTGACGTCCCTGCAGGGTGATGTCCGCCGGTGACCACCTGCTTGCCCACGTCCATGTTCAGTTGCGTGATGGGCGCGAATGCACAGTCGAGCGTGAGTGTTTGACCTGCTCGATCCACAGGTCTTTGGTACGCGGCCGAAGTCCAAGGCCCTGCCGCGTACCCTGCCAACGGCCAGGGAGTACGCGTTGGAGCATGCGTGACATGCGAATTGCGTATTCTGGCCGATCAGCCGTCAGATCCTTCGCTCGGTCTTCGCGGAGCGCAGCGGGCGCTTCAATCTGCCCGAACGATATTGCTCACGAGCCGATCGACCGGTACATTCAGCGTGACGTAAGGTTTTCGGCGGATACGTTCCCATGCGTCTGACTGCAGTGAGGGCGCGCAGGTCTTGCCGGGCGGCGCAAGGTATGTCGGCGAGTTTAAGGAGGGCGCAAAATGAACTGGGTATGGGTTCTAACGTTTACCGTGTTAGGGAGCGGTGAACACGGCACATGGGCCAAGTACAAAACTAAAGAGGAATGTCACCGTGCCTTGGAACTCAAGGTAGCAGAGTTGGCTAGCAAGGGAAAAACAGCGGTAGGACAGTGTCACATGCGTAGTGAGGGTGGAAAAGGTTGGTGGTGAGGAAATCGCCATGACACGCGATCTCCCCGAATTACCGTCAATTCAACTTGGTCGTTATCGCCACTATAAGGGTGGCGAGTATGAAGTTCTCGGCGTGGTGCGGCACAGCGAGTCGTTGGAGCCTATGGTTCTCTATCGGCCGCTTTACAACAGTTCAGGTTGCTGGGTGCGGCCTTTCAGCATGTTCCTTGAGCCTGTTGAGCACGAGGGCCGGCGCCAGCCACGCTTTAGTCTGATCTGAACATGCCATGCACAGCAGCATCGAATCTTGTTGTGCGCGGATGAATTTAGTTGTAGTTTTGACTAAATTTCTATTTGCGGAATACACATGAAATCCATCGTTACAAGCCTCGCGCTCGCCGCCACGATCGCCTTCCAGCCCCTGGCTGCCCAGGAGATCACTCTGCGCGGTCTTACCGCCTTTGCAGAAGGTACGTTTTTTTCTCGCAACTTCGAGCGCTTCATTGAGAAGGTCAATGCCGAGGGAAAAGGCGTCATCCAGATCAATTTCATTGGCGGGCCGAAAGCAATGCCGCCCATGGAGGCTGGCAACGCCATTCGAAGCGGCCTCATCGATATAGCCAACGTTCCCAGCGCCTTCTACGTGGCGCAGGTACCTGAGGCCGACGCGCAGAAGCTCGCCCGGGTTTCGCCCTCCGAGCAGCGTAAAAACGGCGCGTGGGACTACATCAACCGGCTCCATAATGAAAAGCTCAATGCCGTCTACCTCGCCCGCCAGCACAGCAACATCCAGTTCCACCTCTACAGCAACAAGCCAATCAGCAAAGCCGATCTGACTGGTCTGAAGCTTCGCGTCACCCCGGTGTATCAGGCGTTTTTCGCAGCGTTGGGTGCGACCACGGTTACCACGGCGCCCGGCGAGGTCTTCACTGCGCTGGAGCGTGGGGTGGTTGACGGCTATGGCTGGCCCTCGGTCGGTATCTTCGATTTGGGGTGGCACGAGCGCACCCGGTTGCGGCTGGATCCGCCCTTTTATTCTGTCGACGTCGGTCTGCTGGTTAACCTGAACCGTTGGCGCTCGCTGTCGCCTGCTCAGTTGAAGGTTCTGCAGGACGCAGCCATTTGGCTTGAGGGACTGGATCGCGAAAATGAGCCCCTCATTGCCAAAGAGCTTGAACGCCAGGCCGCGGCCGGCATCAAGACGGTACGGCTCGACTCGGCTGAAGAGAAGCGCTTCATCGACCGGGCTTACGAGGTCGGTTGGCAGAGCGTCATCCAGCGAAGCCCAGTTCATGGCCCCAAGCTTAGAGAGCTGCTCGACCCGGCGCGCTGATGTCCCGTCAACGTGCGACAGCAGCGGGCGAGCGCCGCAAGGTCTATCGCTTCCGCAACTCGACCTTTTACTGGTGTGGCCATCTTCAGGATGACTTCAATCGCCTGTTGTTGCGCGCCATGCACCCTGACCGCCTCACGCTGAGCCGTTGGCGCTGCCTTGCGGTGCTGGCCGAGGAGCGTGAACTCACCCTCGGCGAACTGGCCCGACAGACGGTCATCAACAAAGCGGCCCTGACCCATGTGATTGACCAGATGGAGCGCGACCTGCTGGTTGCACGCCGCAGCGACCCGCTTGATCGACGTGTCATCACGGTGAAGCTGACCCCGGCGGGGCGCAAGCTCTTCGAGCGTTTGCTGCCCAAGGCGCAGCAGGTGCAGCAGCGGGCGCTGCGCGGTGTCTGTGAGCAGGACCACCTGCTGGTCATGACCGTGTTGCAAAAGATGTCCGCCAATCTCGCAGATTGAGGAGAAGACATGAGCATCGTTTCGAACGTACCCAGTGAGGCAATTGGTCAATTTCGCGACGCGGGCGTCACGCTGATACGAGGCGTGCTTTCCGCGGAGCAGGTGGAACGCATGCGCGAGGCGTGTGAGCGGGTCCTCTCCCGCCCCACGCCCCTCGGCGCTGACCTGACGCCGCAGGGAAAAAAAGGGCGGTTTTACGGCGACTATTTCGTCTGGCGACAAGATCCGGATTTTGAGTGGCTGGCGCTTGAATCGCGTCTGCCATCGATCGCTCGCGCTCTGATGGGCTCAGATCGGGTCAACCTGGTTTGGGATCACCTGTTGATCAAAGAACCCAATACCGACGTTGAAACCCCCTGGCATCACGATCAACCGTATGCCTGGTGCGATGGCCAGCAAAATTGCTCGTTCTGGGTCTCACTCGATCACGTCACCGCACAAAGTGGCGCGGTCGAATACATTCGAGGATCCCATCAATGGGGCAAATGGTTTCAGGCGGTCAGTTTCAATCCGAGCCGACGCTATGAAAACGAGGAATTCGAGCCCATGCCCGATATCGAGGGACGGCGAAACGACTATGACATCGTCACCTTTGATACCGAACCGGGCGACGTCGTAGTCCAGCATCTTCTTACTGTTCATCATGCGCCGGGCAACGCATCGGACCGCCGGCGGCGCGCGATCGCAGTGCGTTACGCGGGCGATGACGCCACCTACGCGGTAAGGCGCCGTAACCCGCCGCTACCGGTCGAACATTCACTCAGGCATGGTGATCGTCTGGATAGCGACCTGTTTCCAGCCATCAGGTTTGGCGCCTAGTTGTGGGTGGGGCCCCGGGACGCGCACTCATCACGTACGCGCGCTGATGGCCCATGCCGGGCGTCAATCAAGGCCCAACTTGATCCGGCGCGCCACGTCGCCCCATTTGCGTGAATCCGATGCGGCAACAGCGGCGGCCTGCTCGGGGCTTGACCCCACCAAAACCTGATCGGAGGCCGCCAGACGCGTCTTGACCTCCGGTACGTTGAGCGACTGCAGCAGCGCCTCGCGCATGCGGGCAACGATATCGTCCGGCG
>VGHA01000160.1 GCA_016868375.1 Betaproteobacteria bacterium
TATTTTTCAGCGCTCGGACGTGTCGAATCCCGATGCGCCGTTCGCGCTGACCATCAAGGGCTCATCCGGGTCAGATGTGATTCGAAGCGCGGCGATTGACGTGATGCGCGGTGGGTTGACGATTGATTTAACCGGGGACTCGTCGACGGATTATCTTTATTTCAGGAATATTGAGATTGGGAATGAGTTTGAAAGTCCGAATCGAAATTTTGGGTTTGGCGGGAAGCTTGTTGCGTCGACTTCCGGGCAGCTTGCGAACTACCCGACGCTCAATGACGCCGTTATCAATCACTGGTCACAAGTTAAGTTAAGCGCAGACAACAATCAGGCAACAGTATCTGGGGGAATTCGAGAGGCCACTGTTCTTGGGTTTAACGCGAATCCAGCCGACCCTTTAACGCGGGACAAAATTGTTTACCTTAATCGAGATGCAGAAGCATCTGTAGGAGGTTTTTGGCCGGTGCAGCAAGCAAATCCTGCAGGGTTTAGCCCCCTCACCCACCATGTCATCGAGATCGAATCCGGTTACATCGCCGAACTCGCTCTCTCAAATCCGACTGCAGCGAACGTAGGCCGAGATCCACACGCTCTCGACAAAGCTGCCAAGCTGTTGGCCACTTTACCGGCGTTCCTTACCCCGGAGGCAGCGCGCGTCTATGTCGTGCTCTACGACTACGCTGCCGCAGGATCGGCAGATGCGTGGCTTTACGCAGCAATAGCCACTCAGAACGACGGACTCGATTTTGCGGAAAACGCTTTAGCAGATACCCGCGACACCGACACCCTCGAACTTATCGCCATCTTCAAGGGCGTCGGCGTGAACGCGTTTACCTCAAGTAACTTCGTTTAACCGCAAGCCGCGGTTACCGGTTTCGGCACCGCATCAATTAAGTCTGCGGGCGCCGATGATGAAGGGCGGTGTGCCAACCGGCAGGCTTACCTCGGTGCCGCCGCCCAACGCGCCTGCAACCTCGGTATTGACCAATTCAAGGATGGCGGGCGGCAGGTCGCCCGGGGCGCCACCCAGCGGCGGCAGCACACGCCCGAATACCGCATAGCCGTCAGGCGTGGCCTTTCCGGCGTCCAGGGACTCGACGTTGTTGACCACATTGATGAAGAACTGGCTGGTTGCCGAGTTGGGATCGTTGGTGCGGGCCATTGCAAGGGTGCCCTTGGTATTCGATAACCGGGTTGTGCTGGTTTTTTCGAGAACGATTGGGTCGCGTAACCCGTCCTGTGCGGTTTTCGCCCGATACGGCGAGACGTTATTCGCGTCATAAACGTATCCGCCGCCCTGTATCACGAAATTGGACATAATGCGGTGGAACACCGTATTGTTGAAAAACCCCGCGTCAACATATTGCAAAAAATTGTCTGCACTTATCTTGGCGCTTTCCGACTCAAGCTCAATAACAAACGATCCTTTATTGGTGTCAACCATTACCAGCGGTTTGTTTGCGGCGGTTGGAATGCTGTTGGATAAAACACTGTTGGTAGCGTTTTTGGTAAACAGGTAGTGGCGAGCAACTTTACCGGTCGTGGTAATTGGAAGCGTCAGGGTGCGCCCCCCCTGGGCGTCGGTTCTAAAACACGGGTCGGTCGCCTCTGGAATCTCGGAACTGGTCTTGATGCAATAGGCAACGGTTCCCCCGCGACTCGTGTCTGTGGCAACAAGCCTTAGTTCATGAACCGGAACGCCGCCTTCTTCACGCGTGACAAATTGCGTGGCCAATGAATCCACCAGAATTTCCACACTGAATTGTTTGGTGTCGCTTGCGCCATCACTGTCGGTGACAATGACTGTAATGGGCGACTTGAGCAGCGTTGATGGATTTGGAGCGCCTGAAATGACACCCGTGATTCGGTTAAGCGATAGCCCGAGATCCGGAAGCGGGCCATTTTTGGGCCATCCAAGAAGGTCGCGAAGCTTGATGTCGTTTTCGGTGTAGCCAGCCGTTGTGAAATAAAGCAAGGTGCTGTCGAGGTCAGTTGCCACGATACGGGTGGGCGACATCAACCGATTGGCCACCACCACAAGATCGGGAATCGGATCAAGCACAGGTGCCTTGTTGCCACTACCTCCGCAGGCGTTAAGCCCAAGCAGCACGGCAATGCTGCCCATCGCAAGCGTGGCCTTCGAAAAAAAAGACAGGATGTTCGGATGCATGATGGGATTGACTTGAATGGAGTCGATTCAAAAAATTGGTAGGGGACAGGGCCTTTAACGAATCTGCGTCATGCTGCTTAGCGTTCGGGGTGCAAGCTCATCGGCTGTCAGCTGAATCAGATCCTTGTTGCCGGTTGTACGCGTGGCAAGCGTGGACAGATCAAGCAGCGATTGTTGAACAGATGGGTCGGCGCTGGTGTAACTTCCAATTGCCACAAATTTGTTCTGATCGCGTTGCCCCAGGTCGCCGCTGTTGTCGTTAAGGTTCAAAGAAAAACTGCTGTACTGGTTTGCGCCGCATTTCACGGGGCTCATCGCCAAGGTGTATTTCCTGTTGCTGATGTCCCCATTGACCACCAGCGGCACCACGGGTTCAGGGGTAAATAGATTAGCGGGCTGAACCGTTTTCGCCTTGATTGACGGCGTTCCGTTTAACGGCGCATTTCGAATCAGACAACCGCCCTCGATTCGGGTCAGGTCAGCCAGGGTGTCCAGTAGCGTGTTTTGATAGAAACCGCTGTTGACATAGTGCAAAAAATTAAGCGCCCAGGCGCGCTGTAGCCCGCCCCGCAGTCCGGGGTTGATGGTGACTTCCAACTGCCGGCGCTCCGTGCCTGTACCAATGACCATCAAAACCTTTGGCTCCATCACCTGCTCGGTAAGCGACTTCAGGCTTGTAGCGCTCCGAACCAAAGAAAGTTGCAGGATTCCGATGTCTTGAGGGGTGCAAACGACGCGCAGTTCCGTGCTGCTGACTTTGGTAACAGAGGGCGCCGAGCACACAACCTCGCCCCCCCATTCAGCCTTGACCGACTCGTCGAGATTGCTTCCGGTTGCAACGAAGGTGGAGGGCAACCCGAATTTAAGAGATTCCGTGACCAGGGCCGTGATGACCGGGCTTGTTCCGGACGCGGCTCCACCGGTTGCGCCCCCCGACCCACCGCCGCCCCCGCATCCGCCAAGAAGCAGCGCGCACAACGCCAAGCCGGCCGCCGTTACCGGGCGTGCGGGCAGCAGAGAGACTTCAAGGGGAAGCGGGCGTTGCGACACCCGCGCATTCTAGGGGAACATTTCACGGTTACGCTCGGCCGTTTGGCCGAGATGGACCACCGTGGTGTCAGGCGCGGGCAGCCACAACAAATAGCGCCACCACGCACCCCAGTGCCGCAATCCAGATCAGGCTGCGAAGCGTGGGACGGTCGTTGATGTAAGCCCAGCCGTAGCCCAGCCGCAGCACCACGAAAGCGATGGCCAGCGTATCGACGGCGGTCTGCGAGGCCTGCGCGAGATGCGCAATGATGACCGCCGCGGCAAACGCGGGAAACGCTTCGAAGCTGTTCTGCTGCGCCCAATCCGCCCGCTTTTGGCGACCCTCCAGGCTTGCGAGAAAGTCGCGCGGGGCGCGGTTGTCGTAGCGCCGGTCGCCAAATTTTGCGATCCCGGCGAACATGTACGGCATCAATGCCGCGGCAAGCACACACCAGTAGGCAGCGGTCATGGCTGCGACTCCCCTGAAGAAGGTTTGGCCTGCGCTTCAGCCCGCTCGCGTTCGAGTCGTCTGGCTTTCTCGCGGCGAAGATCGTGAAACTGCCAGGCGGCAAACACAAACACCAGCAGAAAAACGCCAAGTTCGATCCAGATTCCCATCGCCAGTCCCGATTCCGGTGCCCAAGACGGTAACGCCCCGTCGGATGGTAGAGGATCCGGCCCGACCGGCGCTAAGATTCCCCTCGAAACCTTGATCCGACCCCATGGCTGACTCCGAACTCGTTGCCGATCTCGCTGCCAACCTGCCCGATGCCCGCTACTGGCATCCGCTGGAAGATGGCCGCATTCAATGCGACCTGTGTCCGCGGGAATGCCGCCTGAACGATGGCCAACGCGGCCTGTGTTTCGTCCGCGCGCGCAGCGGCAACCGCATGGTGCTGACCACCTGGGGACGCTCGTCCGGTTTTTGTGTGGATCCGGTGGAGAAAAAGCCGCTGAATCATTTTCTGCCGGGCACGCCAATCCTGTCGTTCGGCACGGCTGGTTGCAACCTCAGTTGCCGGTTCTGTCAAAACTGGGATATCTCCAAGAGCCGTGAATTCGATCGGCTCGCCGATGCCGCGTCGCCCGAGGCGATTGCGCAGGCGGCCAGTCGCACAGGTTGTCGGTCGGTGGCTTACACCTACAACGACCCGGTGATTTTTCTTGAATATGCGGTTGACGTGGCCCATGCCTGCCGCGCCCAGGGTATCCGGTCGGTGGCCGTGACAGCGGGCTATGTGTCACCGCCCGCCGCGCGGGAATTTTTCGGTGCAATGGACGCGGCCAATGTTGATCTGAAGGCGTTCACAGAATCGTTTTATGAAAAGCATTGCGCGGGAAAACTTGCCCCCGTGCTCGACACGCTGGGCTATCTGGTGCACGACACCCCGTGTTGGGTGGAAATCACCACGCTGCTGATTCCTGGTGAAAACGACGGTGATGATGAGCTGCGTGCGCTGTCGCGCTGGGTGTATCGCGAGTTGGGCCCTCAGGTGCCGCTTCATTTCACGGCGTTTCACCCCGACTGGAAGATGACCGACAAGCCGCGAACGCCACACGCAACACTGATTCGTGCAAGGCGAATCGCGATGGATGAAGGCCTGCATCACGTCTACGTTGGGAACGTGCAGGACAAGGCCCGCCAGTCAACCTACTGCCACTGCTGTGGCGAGCGCGTCATCGGGCGCGACTCCTACGTGCTGTCGGAGTGGCGGCTGGATGACGCGGGCCGCTGTCTTCGCTGCGGCACACAGTGTCCGGGCGTATTCGACGGCCCGCGCGGCAACTGGGGCGCTCGCCGTCAGCCGGTTCGCATTGGTGTGCGCGCGGCCTGAGCCGCAGCGCTTACCGTCAGTGGAAGGTTTCGGTTCGGTAGCGCCAGAGCCGTGCGCCGGCTGGCCAGCCTTCGGGTGACAGCCCTGCCTTGGCTTTCAAATGCCGCATGAACTGTTTCGGATCTGGCAGCTCATGCCAGACGTGCGGGAGGAAGAGCCCGCGGCGTGTTTGTCCCTGCGGGTCGCGCGCTTCGAGAATGACGCCATCGACCTCAGGATGCAGCGCATCAATCGCTTCGGCTTCGCTGCCCACCTGCATCGGGCGCGGATGCGACAGGATGGACACCGACACCTCTAGCCGCGACACCTCGTCCTGCGAGAGCTTCGGAAAACGCGGGTCTTGAAACGCGGCTTTGTAGGCATTGGCTGCGACATCGGTTACCAGCGGTTCATGTGGCACCACTGAACCAATGCAGCCTCGCAAACGGCCGTCCAGTGTCAGCGTGACAAACGTGGCGCGCATCGCCTGCAGCGTACGGCTGAAGGTGTGCGCGTTAACCTTGGCCGCGCGCCCGTGCTTCAATCCCAGCGAGATGGCCTGGCGCGCCACGTTGGCAAGCTGCTGACGCTCGCGCTCAGCGATCCGTGCCTGAGCGGCGTATTCAAAGCTCCAGCCACCATAGCCCACCACCCGATCACGATTGGCATGGCCCGCTGTGTCGCCCGAATTGCGCAGGTCAAGCGTGGTGGCGCGCAGGTCGAGATCGGTGGCGCGGGCGAGCAATCCGCGAAGGGAGTGACGGCCGCAGGCCTGCTCCTCGCCGAGTTGATCGGGACGCAGCGTTTCAATGGCGCGTCGAGCGGCTTCGTCCAAGGTTTGGGTGCGGCTGTAGTCGTGATAGTGGGACAGGTCGGAACTGATCAGCACCAGCGTTTCATCGCCGCCCCAGAGGCGCCCAAGCAGCGCAGACACTTCGTCTGCCGAAGCGCCGCCCACCAGAATGGGCACGATGGTGAACGTGCCCAGAATCTGCTGCAGAAACGGCAGCTGCGTTTCAAGGCAGTGTTCCTGCGCGTGCGGTGCATCGTCCACCACCACACCCGGATGCTCGCGAACCAGCGCCATGAATTCGGGATCAAGCGGCACTTCGCCGAGCGGCGTTGCGAAAGCCCTTACCGACGGGACGCAAAACCGCTTCACTGGCATCCGATGCGGGGGTCCCAGCATGACCACCCGGCGGATCTGGGCTGCGCGGGCCATCAGCGGCTTCAACGTGGTGGCTGCAATGGGACCCGAGTAAACATAGCCCGCATGCGGCGACACGATGGCCTTGGGTGCAACCTGATGAAGCGGCGCGCGATCCATGAACTCACCGATCATCGCCCGAAGCGCAGCGGGTTCAGCGGGGTAAAAGGCGCCCGCCAGGGCGGCCGGACGGGTTTGGCCGAGCGCGCTCATGCGTCGATTCCTGCGCGCTTGACCAGATCGGCATCGCGAATCGTCATGTCCTGACCATTCAGGTCCATTGGACGCTGGTCGGCGAGCCAGGCAATCAGTCGCGCCGCCCGCTCGGGTTTGCCAAGCTGCTCGCGCGGCACGCGGCTTACTTCGTTGACCTGTGCCGCGCGAATCGCGGTTTGCATGTCGGTGTCGACCATGCCGGGCTGAAGGCCGAAGGCTGCGATGCCCTCTGGGCCCCACTCGTGGGCCAGGCATTTGGTGAGCATGACTAGACCCGCCTTGCTCGAGCAGTAGGCAGACCATCCGGCGCGGGGCCCGTAGGCTGCACCGGTCGACACGTTGATGACCGTGCCCGCAGGACTTGCGCGAAGCGCGGCCAACGCGGCATCCACCATGACATAGGGGCCGGTCAGGTTGATGCGAATGGCGCGATCCCATTCCGACACATCGACCGCGCCAACAGGCCCCATCGGATCAACGACGCCTGCGTTGTTGATGAGGATGTCGAGTCGGCCGTGACGTTCAAGTGTGGCAGTAACTGCCGCACGCGCCTGCGCCGGGTCTTCAACATGACAGCCCACGACAAGCGGATCGACCCCGAGGGCCTTGACTGCTGCGGCTGCGGCCTGGGCGCTGTCGGGCCGTCTGACTGCCAGCACGGGCACGATGCCCAGGCGCGCAAGTTCAACCACGATGGCGGCACCGATGCCGCGCGAGGCGCCCGTGACCAATGCGACGCGGCGGGTGGACGGGGATGAAACCATGAGCAGACAACCTCCGAACGAAGAATCTGGAACGGCAAAGCCGCAAGCTTAGTCGAAGCCGTGCGGCCCGGCATCTCGACATTCGCAGCGCTGGCGTAGCCCCTTGACACGCGCAGCGCGGATCGCTGTAGCATCGCGCCGGCAAAACCAAGTTGGGTATCCAGCAGGAGCGGAGCTGAACATGCGAGCAATGGTGGTGCGTCACCCGGGAGAGGCCGAGGCGCTGCAGCTTGAAGACGTGCCTTTACCCGAGCTGCGCGACAACGACGTGCGGATCCGGGTGGAGGCCTGCGGGGTGTGCTTTCACGATGTGGTCACTCGTAATGGCGTGCTCAGGCGCGGTATCCGGATGCCGCTGATTCCCGGGCATGAGGTCTCGGGCATTGTGGAGTCGGTGGGCCCACGGGTGCGCGCTTTCAAGCCTGGCGATCGCGTCTGCACTGCGCAGCGTCGCTATATCTGCGGTTTTTGCCGCTTTTGTCGGAGCGGACGCGAAACCTCGTGCGATGAGCGGGAGTTCCTGGGCGATGCCGATCTTAACGGGGGCTATGCCGAGTATGTGAGCGTGGGCGACGACAACGTGGCGCATGTGCCGGCCGGAGTCGATCTTGCACAGGCGGCAATCGTGTCGTGTGCAATTGGCACCGAATTGAATGCCATCCGCGATGTGGCCCAGGTGCGCCCGGGCGAACGGGTGCTGATCAGCGGCGCGGGTGGCGGCCTGGGTGTGCACGGCTTGCAGATTGCCCGGGGCGCGGGCGCCCAGGTGTTTGCGGTGACCACGTCTCCCGACAAGGCTGAGCGTCTGAAGGCGTGGGGCGCGCACGAGGTGGTGGTCTGTGGTCGCGGAGAAGATTTCTCGGCGCAGATCAAAGACCTTACCGATGGGCAAGGCGTTGATGTGGTGATCGACAACGTAGGCAGCGTGCTGTTTGAGCCCACGCGCAGAAGCCTTGCGATGGGGGGGCGGTGGATCTTTGTGGGGCAGCTCACGGGCGATTTTGTGCGGTTGAATCCCGCGCAGATCTTTCTTCGCGACATCACCATCCGCAGTGTCATCAGCACCTCGCGCAATCAGCTGCAGGATGCGCTTCAGCTGGTGCAGCAGGGTCTGGTGAAACCCGTGATCACGGGCGAGTTGCCGCTGGAGCGCGCGGCCGAAGCGCATCGTTTGCTTGAGGCGGGCAGCGCGTTTGGCCGCGTATTGCTGCGGCCGGGGCTTTGATTAGCGCCGTCCGCCGGACAGGTAGATCACGGACCCGACCACCATCAGCGCGCCGACAATCTGCAGGGGCGCGGCGGTTTGGCCCAGCACAAGCCAGGCAATGAACATTGCCGAGATGGGTTCAATGTTCATGATGGGCGAATTGTTGACCGCACCGATGCGGGGCAGCACCACGAAGAGCGACGTGATCGCGGTGCCATAAAGCACCGTAAGCAGCGCAAGCCCGGTCCAGCCAGCGGAATCAACGGGCATCTTCAGGCCTTCGCCCGATAACGCCACCGCCCCGGTGATGATGGCCACGACGGCCATCGTGAGCATGCTTCGAAGTCGCCCATCAACGGGTTTAAGCCAGGCCTGCGTGAGCACCATGGCGATGCCGAATGACAGTGCGGCACCTAAAGCGAAGGCCACGCCCGCCAGCGCGGTGTCCGTGAAGGCAGTGCTCCGGGTAATCCAGCCGGCAGCATCGAGAGCGAGAACCAGCCCCGTGAGAATCACCGGCATCGCAACCAACGTGCGCCGCGAGGGGCGCTCACCACCGGTGAGCCAGGACAGCACCGCGATCACGATCG
>VGHA01000161.1 GCA_016868375.1 Betaproteobacteria bacterium
GCTTGCCATCGTCATCGCGAAAGGTTCGAATCGCGTTGAACTTCATCAGGTATCTCCTTCAGTGGCGCGCGCGAGCGCCGAGTTATCGATGACTGCACCGCAGGCGATCAGGTGGGCGATCTCCTCGGCCGCGAGGCCTTCGCCTTCGAGGATCTCTCGGGAGTGTTCGCCGATGGAGGGCGGCGCGTGGCGCACTCTGGCCTGCGTGTTGCGATCGCCCAGCAGAAATCCTGGTGCGCGAAATTCGGCCCCCGAGCCCAGCTTCATGGATACCGCAGCGCCCGCGTGGCGAAACTGCTCTGACTCTGTCACCCACTGGTAGTCAGCCACCGGCGAACACATGATGTCGTGCGCCTCCAGGATGGGCAGCCACTCGCCAGTGGGTTTGGCCGCCAGCTTTGCCTCGATCAACCCGCGTAACTCGGCGCGATTGCGAACCCGCGAATCGGTGTCGCGAAACCGGGGATCGCTCTCGATGCGCTCACCCAGACCAAGCAGCGAACACAGCGCCCGCCACCGCGGTGCCTGATACGCCGCCAGCATGATCCATCCATCAGCCGTGCGGTACGCCTCGTTGGGTGCGGCATAGGGCGCCGCACTTCCGATTCGACGCGGCAATTGACCGCTGGCGAGGTAGGAAGCGATTCCCGTCTGCTGCAGCATCAGCGCGGCGTTATACATGCTCACGTCCAGATACTGCCCCTGGCCGGTACGCGCCCTACCCTGCAGCGCACCCAACACCGCGACAGTGCCCAGAAAGCCTGTTGTCATGTCAACTGCCGGCACCTGCACCTTGCACGGTTCCGCGCCATCAACCCCGATCTGGCTCATCAATCCAGATAACGCTTGCACGACGCCATCCACACCTGGGCGATCCGCCCATGGACCATCCTGCCCATAGGCGGTCACCGCGCACCAGATCAGACGTGGGTTGAGTGTCGACAGCACCGGCCAGCCAACGCCAAGCCGACCCATCACGCCTGGCCGGAAGCTCTCGATCAGGATGTCCGCAGAGCGAACCAGCCGATGAATCAGCGCGACCGCCTTCGGCTTCTTCAGGTCAAGGCACAGGCCCCTCTTGTTGCGATTGAAACTGAGCGCCACCACCGACTCGCCGTCGAGCCAGGGCGGCCCGATCTGACGGCCCAGATCCCCGCCAGGCGACTCGATCTTGATGACCTCTGCGCCCATGTCCCCCAACAGCATGCCAATGGTTGGGCCGGCACCGATCTGCGAAAAGTCGAGTACCTTGAGACCAGTCAGTGCGTCGCCGAGCGTCATGGCGTATTACTCAATCCGGATACCCGTGTCGCGGCCAATCGCCTGCCAACGCCTGACGTCATCCCGAATCAGGGTCTGAAGTTCAGCGGGTCCCACAAACCCAGGCTGGAATCCCTGCGAGGTCATCCGCTCACGGGTCTCGCTCGACTCGACGATCCGCTTCAATTCACCCGCGAGCCGATTGATGGCTTCGGCCGGCGTGCCCGTGGGCGCCAGAATCGAATACCAGAGCGGAACGTCGTATCCGGGCACCCCTGATTCGGCCACTGTGGGCACCTCGGGCATCAGGGGCGAGCGCGTGGCCGGCGCAACCGCAATTGCGCGAAGCTTGCCCGCCCGGACGTGCTGCGCCACCGAAGCCAAGGTGGCAAACGCCGCCTGCACCTGCCCGCCCAGCAGATCGGCCACCGCTGGACCGGTGCCCTTATACGGCACGTGCGTGACATCGATCCTGGCCATTTTGTTCAGCAGTTCGAAGGCCAGATGCTGCGGCGTGCCGTTACCTGGCGTCGCATGGTTAAGTTTTGATGGCTGACTGCGGGCCAGCGCGATCAGCTCGCCGACATTGGCCACGGGCAGCGACGGATGAACCACCAACAGCATCGGAACCGAGGCCACCAGCGCGATCGGCGCAAAGTTGCGTTCGATATCGAAGGGCAGTTTCTGGCCGAGCCCAGGATTGATGGTGACCTGGTTGGATGCAATGACGATGGTGTACCCGTCAGCAGGCGCCCGCGCAGCCTGATCGGTACCCAGATTGCCCCCGGCGCCAGGCCGGTTGTCAATCACAACAGGCTTGCCCAGGGCGTCGGCCATTCGCGGTCCGAGCATCCTCGCCAGGATGTCGTTGCCGCCACCGGGTGGAAACGGCACGATGAAGCGGATTTCGCGGGTGGGATAGCCGCTGGCGGCTGTTTGGGCAAGCGCCTCGGGAAGCGCTGCCGTGCTGGCAAGCGCAGCCAGAGCCTGCAGGTGTGCGCGGCGTGTCGGATTGGTCATCGGTCTCCTCCTGGGCGGGTGAACATCCGCCGTCGGCGCGATGCTAAACGAATCAAGCCGTTTGAATACGGGAGCCGTCTCGACTTCGAGGAAGTGTCCTGGGATCAGCCTTCCTGCTGGCGGGTCTGCCAGCGGCTGGTCAGGCGCTCCAACGCATGCTGATAGGCCGCCTCCACCTCGGCGATGGATGAAGCGGTCAGGCTCAGGTCCTTCAACAGCCCATCGTGCAGGCCGTAAACCCAACCATGCACCACCAGCGTTTGGCCGCGCTGCCAGGCATCACGGACGATCGTGGTTCGGCATACGTTTCGCGCCTGCTCGAGCACATTCAACTCGACCAGCGCATCAATTTTGAGGGGCTCCTCGAGCGAGTCGAGAAACGCCCAGTGCGTATCGCGAACGTCCTGAACGTGTCGAAGCCAGTTATCAACCAGCCCTGAACGCTGATCGGCAAGCGCGGCGCGGACGCCACCGCAGTTGCTATGGCCCACCACGATGATGTGCTCAACGCCCAACACGTCGACCGCATACTGGACGACGCTGAGTGCGTTCAGGTCGGAGTGCACCAGCAGATTGGCGACATTGCGGTGAACAAACATTTCACCGGGCAGAAGGTCAACCAGTTCGTTGGCCGGCACACGGCTGTCGGCGCAGCCCAGCCACATGAATCGCGGCCGCTGCTGTGCGAGTAATCCAGTGAAGAAGCCGGGCGAGGCGGATTCGACGCGCGCCGCCCATTGACGATTGCGCTCGAACAGCGCGGACAGATCCCGGGACATTGGCGCAGGAGTATATCGGGCTTGCCCGCCACCTGCGCTCGGGTGGTGCACCCGCTACGGCGCTACAATCGCCGATTCTCGCTGGAATCCCAATGAAAACTCCTCCCTCGTCCATTGGCATTGTGCTGCGATGCCTTGCGCCCCTGGCACGGTCTGCCCGAGCAGTGCTTTGCTTTCTGACCGTGGGCGGCTTGCTGGGCCTGACGGCTTGCAGCCCCTCCGAGTCTGGCAAGACTGCCCCCCCGGGCAATGCGCCACAGGCCGCAGCGCCGGCACCGCCTCCACCTCAGGTCGGGGTCGTGGCGGTGGCTCTGGCAGACGTCGGGCTGATCGAAGAGCTGCCGGGCAGGATCGAACCCCTGCGAATTGCGCAGGTGCGGGCTCGCGCGGCCGGAATCGTTCAGCAGCGCCTGTTTCGCGAAGGCGCCGATGTCAAGGCGGGTCAGGTGTTGTTTCGAATCGATCCGGCGCCCTATGAAGCAGCCCTGGCGAGCGCCCAGGCAACGTTGGCGCGAGCGCAGGCGAATCTCTCGCAGGCAAGCGCGCTGGCCGAGCGCTACCGGCCACTGGTCGCAGCCAACGCGGTCTCTAAACAAGACTTTGCCAACGCGGTCGCGGCTCAGAAGCAGGCCGAGGCGGAGGTCCTGGCCGGGCAGGCGGCGGTTCAGACCGCTTCCATCAATCTCGGCCACACCACGGTGACCGCCCCGATCTCCGGACGAATTGGCCGCGCGCTGGTCACCGAGGGCGCACTGGTTGGCCAGGGCGAGGCCACGCCCCTCGCGGTCATCCAGCAAATCGAGCCGGTCTTTGTCAATTTCACCCAGTCCGCCAATGAAGCGCTTCGACTGCGGCGCGACTTCGAGCAGGGCCGACTGCAGCGCGCCACCGGCAGCGATGCGGTGCTGGTTCGGGTGTTGCTCGACGGCGGAAGCATTCATCCGCAAGCGGGAAGGTTGCTGTTTTCGGATCTGACGGTCGATGCCACCAGCGGGCAGGTGACTTTGCGTGCCGAGGTCCCGAATCCCGGTGGGGTGCTGCTTCCAGGTCTTTACGTTCGCGTGAGGCTGGAGCAGGCGAAAGCGGCCAATGCGATGCTGCTTCCGCAGCAGGCGGTCATGCGATCGAACCAGGGCGACACGGTGATGCTGGTGGGTGCGGACGGGAAAATCACAGTACGGCCCGTCAAGGTGGGCGGATCCAACCAGGGGCAGTGGCTGATCTTGGATGGGCTTCGTAACGGCGAGCAGGTGATTGTCGACGGCTTCCAGAAAATCAGACCGAATCAGCCGGTTCGCCCGGTTCCATGGTCGCCGCCGGGTGCGGGAGCGACAGCTACTGCGCCGCGAAGCTGAGGTCGAGCGATGTCACGCTTTTTTATTGACCGCCCGATCTTCGCATGGGTTATCGCGCTGTTCATCATCGTCGGCGGCCTGGTGGCCATCCGACTGCTTCCCATTGCACAGTACCCGCCGGTTGCGCCGCCCACGATCGTCGTCACGGCCACTTACCCCGGCGCCTCGTCGCAAACCCTCGAGCAGGCGGTCATCAGTGTCATCGAACAGGAGATCAATGGCTCGCCTGGCCTGATTTACATGGAGTCGATCGCCCAGTCGAACGGCATTGGCACCATCTCGATCAGCTTTGAACAGGGCACCAATCTGGATCTTGCCCAGGTTGATGTTCAAAACCGCCTGTCGCGTGCAACGCCAAGGCTGCCGCAGGTCGTGGTGCAACAAGGTGTGCGGGTTGAAAAGGCCCGCAGCAACTTTCTGCTGTTCGCCATCCTGACCTCAACAGACGGGTCGTTTACGCCGGTTCAACTGGGCGACTTTGCCTCACGCAACGTGTTGCCCGAGATTCAACGTATCCCGGGTGTGGGTCAGGCACAGCTGTTCGGAACCGAGCAGGCCATGCGCATCTGGATCGATCCGCAGAAGCTCGCCAGTTTCAACCTGTCAGCGGCGGATGTCGCCGCGGCGATCCGTCAGCAGAACGCGCAGGTGTCCTCCGGCTCCATCGGCGAAATGCCGCAGATGTCAGGGCAATCGATCACCGCCACCGTGGTAGTTGGCGGCCAGCTGACCAACGTCGAGCAGTTTTCAAACATCGTGCTTCGGGCGGGAACCGATGGGTCCACCGTTCGCCTGCGCGATGTCGCCCGCGTTGAGCTCAACGCTCAAGGCTACGCCACCTCAGCACGCCTGAACGGTCAACCGTCAACCGGTATCGGCGTGCAACTGTCTCCAACCGGTAACGCACTGGCGACAGCCGATGCGATCCGCTCAAGAATGGGTGAGCTCGCCGCGTATTTCCCGCCCGGCATGAAATGGGAAATTCCTTACGACAGCTCGCGCTTTATCCGGATTTCAATCAGCCAGGTCGTTCAAACGCTCTTTGAGGCGGTCGTACTCGTGTTCCTGGTCATGTTTCTGTTTCTGCAGAACTGGCGTTACACGCTCATTCCGACGCTGGTTGTACCGATTGCGCTGCTCGGTTGCTTTGCGACGCTGCTCAGCCTGGGATATTCGATCAACGTGCTCACCATGTTTGGCATGGTCCTGGTCATCGGTATCGTGGTCGATGATGCGATTGTGGTGGTCGAAAACGTCGAGCGCATCATGACCGAGGAGGGCCTGCCCCCGCGACAGGCCACTCGCAAGGCAATGGATCAGATTCAGGGTGCGGTCATCGGCATGACGCTGGTGCTGATATCGGTGTTCACGCCGCTGGCGTTTTTTCCAGGCTCGGTCGGCAACATCTACCGTCAGTTCTCGGTGGTCATGGTGACCTCCATCGCGTTCTCGGCCTTTCTTGCGCTCTCACTCACTCCCGCGCTCTGCGCGACGCTCCTGAAGCCGGTTCAGAAAGGCCACCATCTCACCAGCCGCGGGCCGTTCGGTGTGTTCAACCGGTTTTTCCTTGCCACCACCAACGGATACCAGTCAGTCGTTACCCGTATCGTCCGTCGCGGCGCCTGGTATCTGGTGCTGTACGGTGCCATCGTTGGGGCAACCGCCTGGTTTTACCAAAAATTGCCCACCTCGTTTCTGCCCTCAGAAGATCAGGGCAGCCTGATCGTCAACATCCAGCTTCCACCCGGCGCCACGGTCGAACGCACCCGGGCCGTCATGGAGCAGGTTGAAGCGTTCATTTTGAAGCAGCCTGAGGTTCGCAGCATGGTAGGCGTACTCGGGTTCTCGTTTTCCGGCCAGGGGCAGAACGCGGCGCTGGGCTTTGTCACCCTCACAGACTGGAAGGACCGCCCTGCACCTGAGCAGTCTGCTCAGGCGCTCGCAGCGCGGGCGTTTCGGGCCCTGATGGGTATCCGCGATGCGTTCATATTTCCGCTCAGCCCACCGCCTATCCCCGAACTGGGCGCGGCTACCGGCTTCAGTTTCCGTTTGCAGGATCGCGGTGGTAGCGGCCGAGAGGCGCTGCTTGCCGCGCGCAACCAGTTGCTGGGCATGGCGGCGCAAAGCCCGATCCTCACACAGGTTCGCCCCGACGGTCTCGAGGATGCGCCGCAGCTGCAGATCGAGATTGATCGCGACCGAGCCAACGCGCTGGGCGTGTCGTTCGACGCGGTCAACAGCATTCTGTCGACTGCGCTGGGCTCCGCTTACATCAACGACTTTCCGAACCGTGGGCGCATGCAGCGCGTCATCGTTCAGGCTGATGCGCCATCGCGGATGCAGCCCGAAGATCTGATGAAGCTCAACGTGATCAATAATCAGGGCAAAGCAGTACCGCTGTCGGCCTTCGCGAATACTCGCTGGATCACCGGTGCGGCACAGTCGGTTCGCTATAACGGGTATCCGGCAATGCGTATCTCGGGTGCTCCAGCCGCCGGATACAGCACCGGCGCGGCCATCGCTGAAATGGAGCGCCTTGCAGGAATGCTTCCGCCCGGGTTCGCTTACGAATGGACTGGTCAATCGCGCGAGGAGAAGCGCGCTGGTGCGCAGGCCCTGATCGTGTACTCCTTTGCCATCCTCGCGGTGTTTCTGGTGCTGGCTGCGCTGTATGAAAGCTGGTCGATTCCCGTGTCGGTCATTCTGGTGGTTCCATTGGGCGTCCTGGGCGTACTGGTGGCCACCGCATTGCGCGACTACGCAAACGACATCTACTTTCAGGTAGGGCTGGTGACCATCATCGGTATCTCCGCGAAAAACGCCATTCTCATCGTGGAGTTCGCGAAGGACCTCCAGGAGCAGGGGCGAACAGCGATCGAGGCTGCCATCGAGGCGGCTCGCCTGCGATTTCGACCCATCATCATGACCTCGCTGGCTTTCGGCCTGGGCGTACTGCCACTGGCCAAAGCGATCGGCGCAGGCTCGGCGAGCCAGCGCGCAATCGGGACCGGCGTTCTGGGCGGCATGGTCACCGGTACGCTGCTCGCCGTGATCTTCGTGCCGGTATTTTTTGTGGTGATTCGTCGGATCTTCAAAGGTAAGCCCAAGCGCCTCGAACACGAAGAGGCACCTGTCGCAGCGCCTGGGGCTGCCACGCCGCCCTCTGGAGGTGCCAGGTGAAGGTGCTCCGTTTGAAAAGCAGCCCACTCGGGTGGGCACTTATCGGCACATCGGTCGTGCTCGCGGGTTGCACCGCTCCACTCCCTCGCTCAGAGCGGCCCGCAGCACCAATCGCAAGCCGATACGCTGACGCGACCGACGTTCAGGGCACTGCGGCTGCGCAGCGTGGCTGGCGCGACTTCTTCTCTGATCCGCTTCTTCAAAATCTGATTGAAACAGCCATCAACGGAAATCGCGACCTCCGAATTTCGGCGCTCGCCATCGAGCAGGCGCTTGCGCAGCTTGGACTGCGCGAAGCGGACCGCGTACCGACGGTCGGCGTAGGAATCGCAGGCTCCTCCGCACAACAGCCAACAGGCAGCACGCTTCGCAGCGTCAACAGCGGCATTCAATTTTCGTCCTGGGAGATCGACTTCTTCGGCAGGCTTGCGCGGCTCAGCGACGCTGCGCGTGCCCAGGTGCTCGCCACCGAAGAGGCGCACCGCGCAGCCCGACTCTCGCTGGTTGGCGCCGTGGCCTCAGCCTGGTTGAATCTCATTGCTGACGAAGAGCTTCTGGCCCTCACCGATCAGACCCTTGAAACACGCCGCGAATCGCTTCGCCTGACGCGCCTGCGATTCGACAACGGGGCAGCATCCGAGCTCGACTTTCGACTTGCGCAATCGCTTACCGAGGGCGCTCGCGCCGTGCGGGCTCAGCAGGAGCGCACGCGTGCATTGAATCGAAACGCGCTCGGTCTGCTGCTTGGCGCGCCCGGTTCGCCTCCCCCAACACTGGCATCCACCCGGCTGGGTGAGGTCTCGCTGACACCGATACCAGCCGGACTTCCCTCTGACCTGCTGACCGCGCGGCCCGACATCCGTGCGGCCGAGCAACAGCTGATCGCGGCCAGCGCCAACATTGAGGCGGCTCGAGCCGCGTTCCTGCCGCGCATATCACTGACGGCTGCATTCGGGTCAGTCAGCCGTGATTTGGCGGGCCTGTTCGCCGGAGGCAGTTGGGGTTTCACGGTTGCGCCAGCGCTGTTGCAGCCGATCTTTGACGGGGGCCGCAATCAGTCCAACCTGCGTGCCACGCAGGCTGCGCGTGAAGTCGCCCTCGCGCAATATGAGCGCGCCATTCAAACCGCGTTTCGCGAGGTTGCCGACGCACTGGCCAGCCGGGCCACGCTGGCTGAGCAGCTGCAGGCCCAAGATGGCGTGGTGGAGGCCGAGGCCGCCCGGCTTGAGCTTGCCCGGCTGCGCTACGAAAACGGGATCTCCAGCTACCTCGACCTGCTCGACGCGCAACGCTCACTGTTTGCAGCCAGACAGGCGGTCATCCAAACCCGCCTGCAGCTGCTCCAAAACCAGGTGCTGCTGTACCGCGCTTTAGGCGGCGGCTGGCGCGAG
>VGHA01000162.1 GCA_016868375.1 Betaproteobacteria bacterium
GAATACGCCGAAGAAAATCCGGCGACAGTGTTCAGATGGGTCGTCGGCTCGCGGGAATCAAGAGCCCAGGACCTCCGCTCAGCCTTGCGCAACCGTGACCATGGCGGGCCGAAGCACGCGGTCGTTGATCAGGTAGCCCTTTTGCAGAACCGCCACGACATGGTTCGCTGCGACAGGCGGATTGGTGGATGCCACCGGCACCATTGAGATGGCCTGATGCCGATTCGGGTCGAACTTCTGACCCACAGGGTTAATTTCGCTGACCCGCGCCCGCTCGAAAGCAGACACCAGCAGTCGAAGCGTTGCGTCAACGCCTTCTTTCAGACTGTCAGGTGTTGCCGCGGCACTGGCAAGCGCCATCTCAAGGCTGTCACGGACCGGAAGCAGGCTTTCAGCGAAGCCTTCGATCGCATATTTATGCGCCTTGGCAACGTCTTCCTGACCGCGGCGGCGAATGTTTTCAGCATCAGCTTTGGCGCGCAGAAAGAGATCGCGGAACTCGATGGCCTCGGCCTGAGCGCGTGCGAGCAGTTCGGCCGCTGATGGCGCAGCGGAGGCGTTGTGCGGGTTTGCGCCAGCGTCCTGCGACCCCGCAGATGCGCCCGATGCACCATTTGCTCCCGCGCGCGCGCCCGAGACGCCGGAGCCGGAGGCCGCCCCCGCGGCGCCCGCTTCCTGCGCCGGGGAATCCGACGCGCCTGGCTCCGGCGGCGCTGCCGTCCCAGCGGTTGGCTTATCAGTATCGGACATCAATAAACCTTGTAAAACAGTGACTTGTCAGTGCGAGCTCAAGTGGGGTCAGACCCGGGTGAGCGCACATCGGAAAAAACCGCTGCGTGGAAGTGGGGACTGTTGGCCTGGTTTCAAGCCCCCTGCCCCGACAAACCTCGGCCCATCACCAGGCTGAGGCCAGGTCGGTCATGGGTCTGAACGGGCACCCGCCGCGATTCAGCGTTCAGCGCCCAGCGCCACGGCCCGTTCACGCCTGCGTGCAAGCGCAGCATGGGGACACCCTGGCTCGGTTGCCGTGCCGGGCCACCCGCCAACATGCTGCTCGACCAGCCGGGCGAGCGCTGCAATGAATTCGGGTGAATCGTTGAGACAGCCCAGATAGCGGTAGTCGCTACCGCCCGCCTCGAGGAAGGTTTCACGCCCTTCAATAGCGATTTCCTCGAGTGTTTCAAGGCAATCCGAAACAAAACCTGGGCACACCACATCAACCCGGCCCGTACGCTGCGCGCCCAGTTCTTCGAGAGTCCGATCGGTGTAAGGCTGCAGCCACTCTGCCTTGCCAAAGCGCGACTGAAAAGTGACCCGAAACTGAGCGGGGTCCAGTTGCAGGCGATCGGCGAGCAGGCGGCCGGTGGCCAGACACTCGCAATGATAGGGATCACCCAGTAGCAGGGAGCGTCGCGGCACGCCGTGAAAGCTCATCACCAGAACATCGGGCTTGCCCTCGCGCGCCCAGTACGCCTCGACGTGGCGGGCCAGCGCCTCGATGTAGGGCCCCTGGTCATGGAAATTCCGGATGGTTCGAAGCTCGGGCTGATTTCGCCATCCAGCCAGCTCAGCAAATACCGCATCAAACGCAGTGGCCGTCGTGGAGGCCGCATACTGCGGATACAGCGGCAGCACCAGCAGGCGGGTGACATTGCGCTCACGCATGTCTCGCATCACCTGCGAAATCGACGGCCTGCCGTAGCGCATCGCCCAGGCGACCTCAATGGAGTGACCCCGCGCCTCAAGCGCCTGGCTCAGTCGTTGCGCCTGATTGGCGGTGTGCAAGGCCAGCGGTGAGCCCTGCTCGGTCCAGATGGTGGCGTATTTCTCGGCCGAACGGGCTGGGCGAACATTGAGGATGATGCCGTTCAGGATGAGCGCCCAGACGAGCTTGGGAATCTCAACAACGCGGGGATCTGACAGAAATTCGCGCAGATAGCGCCGAACCGCGCTGGTTTCAGGCGCGTCGGGCGTACCAAGCTGCACCAGCAGCACAGCAGTGCGCGCGGGCATCGAGTGGTCGAAGGCGCTCGCAGCGCTGTACTGGGCCATGGGAGGAACCGCCAAAATGGAACACACCCGCCACTATACGTGGTGCGTCAGCGCGCTCGAGACAAGCTTTGCGGTGATGTCAACAATTGGGATCACGCGTTCATAGGCCATGCGCGTTGGCCCGATCACCCCGAGCGTTCCAACGATTCGCCCGTCGACGCTGTACGGCGCGACCACGACACTGAGCTCATCCATAGGCACCAGCTGTGACTCTCCGCCGATAAAGATCTGCACGCCCTGAGCGCGGCTCGATGAATCAAGCAGCTCAAGAAGCCGTGTTCGCTGCTCGAAGAGATCAAACAGCTGGCGCAACCGATCCATGCTGTCCGACAGATCAGCCACGCCCAGCAGATTGCGCTGCCCCGAAATGACGACCGGCTGATTGTCTTCGGCGAGTGCCTGCTCGCTGGCTGCTATGGCGCTGGTCATGAGCCCGGTGATGTCGTCGCGCAGCGAACCGAGCTCGACCCGAAGGTTTGAGCGGATCGCTTCGAGCTCGCGTCCGCCGAAGTGGGCGTTCAGATAGTTGGAGGCTTCAACCAGCTGCGCGGGCGAGTAATCGCGCTCAGTGGCAAGGATTCGGTTTTGAACATCGCCTTCGGGGGTGACGATGATCAGGAGAATCCGTCGTTCCGAAAGCCGAAGAAACTCGACCTGCCGGAACAACGAGGTGCGGCGCGGTGTCATGACCACGCCCGCAAAGTGGGACAGATTCGACAGCAGCGACGCGGCGGTACTGAGAACACGCTGAGGCTCATCAGCCCGAATGCCGCCTTCGATCTGCGCGGTTTCACCCAACTCCAGCGGCTGCACCTTGAGCAGGGTATCGACGAACAGGCGGTAGCCGCGCGGCGTGGGAACCCGTCCCGCCGAGGTATGCGGGCTATGAATCAGCCCGAGTTCCTCGAGGTCGGCCATCACGTTGCGGATGGTGGCGGGCGACAGGTCGATACCAGACTGCCGGGAAAGCGTACGGGAACCCACCGGTTGCCCGTCGGCGATATAGCGTTCGACCAGCGCCTTGAGAAGCGTTTGAGCTCGTTTGTCCAGCATATAAATTATTGTAGGCGGACGGCGACGCGACGCAAGCGCAAGTTCACGCTCCCGCTGCGGTGCTAGGCCTCGCGCCCAGTGCGATTCGGCGCGCTGCCCTTGGGCTTGTGCTCTAATCGCCGCCATGAACACTCCGTTCGCCAAGGTTGCCCTGGTCGGGCGCTTCCAAACCGCCGCGGTCGGCGCCTCGGTACGCGAAATTGCGGCATTTCTCGCCGAGCGCGGGGTGCAGGTCCTGCTCGACCAAAATACCGCCAACACAATCGGCGCGGGCCACTGGCAGGTCCTCAGTACCGCGCAGATCGGCCACCAGGCTAATCTGGCCATCGCGGTCGGGGGCGACGGCACCATGCTGGGGGTCGCCCGCATGCTTGCGCCATTCGGGGTTCCCGTGGTGGGCATCAATCATGGCTGGCTCGGCTTCATCACCGATATTGCGCTTGCCGGCTGGCGCCCGGCGCTTGGCACCATCCTTGACGGCCATTTTGAATCCGAGGAGCGCTCGCTGCTCGCCTCGCGCGTCGAGCGGGCGGGCGAAACCGTCTGGCGCGAGCTCTCCCTCAATGATGTCGTGGTCAGTCGTTCGTCCCGCACCGGCATGATCGAACTGCAGGTCGAGGTCGACGGCACCTACATGTACACCCAGCGAGGCGACGGGCTCATCATCGCCACGCCCACGGGCTCCACCGCCTACGCGCTATCTGCCAACGGTCCAATCCTTCATCCGCTTCTGCGCGGTCTGGTGCTGGTGCCGGTGGCCCCGCAAACGCTGTCGAACCGCCCGATTTCGCTACCCGACAGCGTCTCCATCACGGTTCGGGTGGTTGGCGGCCGTGAGCCTCGGGTTGCCTGCGACATGCAGGTGTTCACCGACCTGCAAATTGGCGACGACATCCATATCGAGCGCGCGCCTTTCACGACCCGCTTCCTCCATCCGCCCGGCTACAGTTATTTCGCCACCTTGCGCGGCAAGCTCAACTGGCAAGAGCTGCCAAGCTCGCTCAACAACCAGGGCGAGGCCGATTAACCGGTCCGCCCGCAACCGTTCAACCCGTTCATCCCTTTTGCCACGACCATGCTGCTGTCGCTGCATCTTCGCGATTTCGTCATCGTCGAGTCCGCCGATATCGAGTTTGGCTCGGGCTTTACCGCGCTCACCGGCGAAACCGGCGCTGGCAAGTCCATCCTGCTTGATGCGCTTGGACTCGCGCTAGGCGGACGCGGTGATGCCGGCGTGGTCCGGGACGGCAAACCCCGCGCCGACATCAGCGCCCGCTTTCTTTGCTCAGAAAGCCTCGATACCTGGCTTACCAGGCGCGATCTCGCAGGCGACCCGGGCGAGCTGCTTCTCCGGCGCATCGTCGAAGCCGACGGCCGGTCGCGCGCGCTGATCAACGGTCAGCCCGCTACGGTGGCACTGCTGCGAGAACTGGGCGATCAGCTGGTGGACATTCACGGTCAACATGCGGCGCAGTCGCTCCTGCGAGCGGGTGCGCAGCGGGCGCTGCTCGATGCGTTCGGTGCGCTCGAGTCCGAATCGGCCGCGCTCGCATCGCTGTTCGAGCACTGGCAGCTCGCCGAACGCGAACTTGCCGCAGCGAGAGCCGGCGGTCGCGAACAGGCGCTTGAGCGTGAAAGGCTCGCCTGGCAAATTGGCGAAATCGAGCCCCTGGGGCTGGCCGAGGGCGACTGGGAGTCGCTCAATGCCGAGCAGAAGCGGCTGTCGCATGCGGCCTCGCTGTTGGCCGACACATTGGGGGCGGCCGAGGCACTCGCCGATGGCGACTCCCCGCTCACCGTGCAGATCGATTCGCTGCAGAACCGGCTCACGCCACTGGTCAAACTCGACGACCGGCTGCGGGAGCCACTCGAGCTTCTCGAAACCGCGCGCATTCAGCTTGAAGAAGCGGCGTCATCGCTCTCAGCCTATGCCCGGCGCGTAGAACTCGACCCGGCACGACTCGAAGTGGTCGACGCCCAGATCAGCGCGGCGTTCGCGATCGCTCGCAAGCTGCGCCTTGCGCCCGAGTCGCTTGCGAGCGAGCTCTCCGTAATGCGCACGCGCCTGGTCGAGCTCGACCGCGCGCAAGACCTCAAGGCGCTCGAGCGCCGCTCGACCGACACGCGCGCAAGCTTCGACAAAGCCGCTGAGGCGCTTTCAGCCGCCCGAAAGAAGGTGGCCCGTCGTCTGGCCGAGGGTGTCTGTCGCCTGCTGGGCGAGCTGGGCATGGGGGGCACACGTCTGGATATCGCCATCGAGCCGGCGGCACCGTCCGCCTCGGGTATTGATGCTGTCGAATTCCGGATCGCGGGTCATGCCTCCGGTAGCGCTCGGCCGCTTGCAAAAGTGGCCTCGGGTGGCGAGCTCTCCAGAATCGGGCTCGCCATCGCTGTGCTGGCGGCGCAGTCGAACCCCGCGCCCACGCTGATCTTCGATGAGGCCGATGCAGGCGTGGGCGGCGCGGTGGCCGAGGTCATCGGCAACCTGATGCGAAAACTCGGCTCGAGTCGGCAGGTTCTCTGCGTCACGCATCTTCCGCAGGTGGCGGCGCGCTCCCATCAGCAGCTTAAAGTGAGCCGCGAACATCATGCCAACGGTGTGCTCAGCAAAGTTCAGCTGCTGAACCGCAGCGAGCGCGTCGAGGAAATTGCACGCATGCTGGGCGGCGTTGAAATCACCGCCACCACCCGCAAACACGCCCGCGAAATGCTCGCCTCGCAGTCCGACTAGCGGCAGGCACTCACACCCTGAACCACTCCGGGGCCGGCAGTTCGTTGAATACCCGCCTCAGACCCTGGCTCCAGCCATTTCGCAGTGCGCCGAAGTAAGCGTCGCTCACATCAATCCGATGGCGAAACGACACGGTGAGCGCATCGCGCCGAACCATGGCCAGATCAATCGGCAACCCCACCGACAGGTTGCTTCGCATCGTTGAATCAAACGACACCAGCGCGCACTTCAGTGCCTCGTCGAGCGCGGTAGCCGTGCCCACCACCCGGTCAATGATGGGCTTGCCGTATTTACTTTCGCCAATCTGAAAAAACGGCGTGTCGGCACTGGTTTCAATGCAGTTGCCCTGGGGATACACCAGAAACAGGCGCGGTTGTTCCCCGGCAATCTGTCCGCCGACCAGAAACATCGCGCTGAAGTCAACGCCGCTCTGGTCAGGCCCGCCGCCCCCTGACTGCAACCGAATCACCGATCGAAGCTCTTCACCGACCAGGCGGGCCGCGTCGAACATCGAATCCACCCCCATCAATCCGCCACTTGGCTGGGACTGAGACTGCATTTTCCCCAGCCTGCTCACCACGCTTTGGGTGGTGGCGAGATTGCCCGAATTGAGCAGCACGATCACCCGGTCGCCTGGACGCTCGAATATGCTCATCTTGCTGAATGTGGAGACGTGATCGAGCCCGGCATTGGTGCGCGAGTCGGAGGCAAACAGCAGGCCCTCATCCAGGGACATGGCAACGCAGTAAGTCATGGGTTCAGCACCTTCACCGTGACATTCACAGACAGCGATTCATCGCCACCGCCTGTCCGCACACCGCGGACCGGGCAGGCGTCGAGATAATCACGCCCGGTGGCAACGCGAACATGGCCGGCATTACCCGCCCGCCGATTGCTGACATCAAAGCTCAACCAACGCCCGTCAACCCAGGCCTCCGCCCAGGCATGGCTGGTGGCCTGCTGCTCGCCGACAGGATCGACATAGCCGCTGACATAGCGCGCAGGCACGCCCAGCAACCGGCAACAGCTGACAAACACATGCGTGTGGTCTTGGCAGACGCCTGCACCGAGCGCAAATGACTCCGCTGCGCTATGGCTGGCCGACGTACTGCCAGGCTGGTAGGGCATCCTGTCGGCCACCGCCTGCATCAGTTCCGCCAAGCCAGCGTTCCTGTCACGCTCGATTGTGGGCTTCAAGACTCGCGCGAATGCAGCCAAGGCTTGGTCTGGAGCGGTGAGTGGCGTGGGCCGAAGAAACACCAGCGGGTTGATGGGCTCCACCGGGTCGGGCCCGGTATCGACGCCCACCTCAACCTGACCGTGGGCGCGAATACGGATTTCATCGTATTCGGCGTCGAGCGTGAGTACCTGGGTCAGATTCCCGAATGAGTCAGTAAAACTCACCGCTTGAGCGGGCAGTTCAACCCGCCAGTCGAGCACGCGCTGCCCGCGACCGGTCGCCGGCGCGATCCGCAGGGTCTGTGTGCTTCGAGCGACTTTTCCCGAATACCGGTACAGCGTCGTATGGTCGACTTCCATCCGCATAGCCCCGGAAGACTACTTCAACTCGAGGTAGGCTGTATTCAGCGCATCGCCCAAGCGGACGTTTTCGCGCAGGAATCGCTCAAGAAAACCGTGCAATCCATAGGCATACACTTCGTCAAGTACGCCATACGCCAACCGGGATCGAAGAATAGAAGCAAGCCTGCGTGGCAGTCGCCCCGGATTCTCTGGCAGGCCCTGCAGAATCTGATCCACCTGCTCCACACAAAACCGCAGTGAACGCGGCAGTCGCGGATCAAAAATCAGCAGTTCGGCAACGCGGCGCGCATCGATGGTGTCGCGATACGTATCCCGGTAGGCCTCAAACGCACTGACCGATCGCAAGACTGCGCTCAGGCTGTAGTAGCTGGACAAACTGTCGTCATCGGGGCTGATCGAACCCGGCGCCTGCTTGACTGACAGGATTCGCGCAGTGTTGTCGCCGCGCTCGATGAAGGTACCAAGCCGGATGAACAGGTAAGGCTGGTCCTGGCGCAGCGTGGCACCCGTGATGCCCCGAAACATATGGCTGCGCTCTTTCACCCATTCAAAGAAAGGCGAATCAGCCGGGCTGCCGGCGGCGCGATGGCGTTGCAACTGCAGCCAGGTATCGTTGATGTTCTCCCACATCTCGGAGGTGATCGACCCTCGCACCGAGCGCGCGTTTTCACGCGCAGTCTGCAGGCAGTTGACGATGCTCGACGCGAGCCTGGTGTCCCATGCAAGAAACCGCGCCACCTCTTCCGGCGCCGCCATGCCGCCTCCCGCCCGGAAATCGTCAAGCGTGTCGGTGATGACGAGCGGTTCAATGGCGGATCGCGGGTCGCCCGAGCGCCCGGCAAGCAACGCGAGCGACTGCCCGACATCGAGGATGCGCGCCATGCTTTCCGCGCGCTCAAGATACCGCGACATCCAATAAAGGTTGGAGGCGACCCGAGACAGCATCAGATGTCGCCCTCTGGTCCGGCATCCGCCAGCACCCAGGTATCTTTAGTGCCGCCGCCCTGCGAGGAATTGACCACCAGCGAACCCTTTCTGAGCGCCACCCGAGTCAGGCCGCCGGGCACCATTCGAACCTCTCGCCCCACCAGCACAAACGGCCGCAGATCGATATGCCGCGGGGCAACGCCTTCCTCAACGAAGGTGGGGCATGACGACAGCGAAAGGGTCGGCTGGGCGATGTAATTGGACGGGTTCGCCTCGAGCACTTTGCGAAATGCGTCGATTTCAGCGCGGCTGCTGGTGGGCCCGACCAGCATGCCGTAGCCGCCAGCGCCATGCACTTCCTTGACAACCAGTTCGGGCAGATGCGCGAGCACATGCGCAAGGTCATCGGGCTTGCGGCATTGCCAGGTGGGCACGTTCGCAAGTAACGGTTCTTCCCCGAGATAGAAGCGAATCATGTCGGGGACGTACGGGTAAATGGATTTGTCGTCAGCAACGCCGGTGCCGATTGCATTGGCGATGACGACGTGACCCAGCCGGTACGCGGAAAATAGTCCTGGTACGCCCAACATTGAATCCGGACGGAACGCGAGCGGATCAAGA
>VGHA01000163.1 GCA_016868375.1 Betaproteobacteria bacterium
CCGGTTCTGGTCGACCTGAAGCCTTCGGGCGAGCACTACATGGAGCACTTTCACGCCGCCGGCGGGATGGCTGCTTTGCTTCGGGAACTCAAGCCGATGCTTGCGCTCGATGCCATGACGGTCACGGGTCGTACGCTTGGGCAGGAACTCGACGATGCGCCACCCGCACACGTCCAGCAAACCGTCCGCGCGCGCGCCACGCCGATTTATCCTGAAGGCGGGATTGCAGTGCTGCGTGGCAATCTGGCGCCCGGTGGCGCAATCATCAAGCAGTCGGCCGCCACGGCTGAGCTGATGGAGCATGAGGGCCGTGCGTTTGTGTTTGAAGACGCTGCCGATCTGGCCGCACGCGTCGACCGTGACGATCTCGATGTGCACCCGGGAGATGTGCTGGTTCTTCGCAATATCGGGCCCAAGGGCGCGCCTGGTATGCCCGAGGCTGGCGCCTTCCCTATTCCCAAAAAGCTGCTGAAGATGGGTGTCAAAGACGCGGTTCGCATCTCCGACGGAAGAATGAGCGGAACAGCGTTCGGCACGGTGGTTCTGCACGTGACACGGAAGAATGAGCGGAACAGCGTTCGGCACGGTGGTTCTGCACGTGACACCCGAAGCAGCGGTCGGGGGACCGCTATCGCTCGTGCAGACCGGCGACCGAATTCGACTGTCCGTGTCCAAACGTGTGTTGGCGCTGCTGGTCAGCGACGAGGAACTGGCGCGGCGCGCGGCCTCGATAAGCGTTTCCGAGCCGTCTGCGCCGCGCGGCTACCGCCAACTGTTCCTCAAAACCGTCACGCAGGCCGATCAGGGCGTTGACTTCGACTTTCTCAGCGAGCCGCAACGAAGCGGCGTTGTGCCGCGGCTGTAAAGCGCTTAATGCGCCGGACGATTGGGCGCAGCGGTGCGCGCACGCTGATGCGATTCAAACAGATCGATCAGGTCGCTTAGCAGTTGGCGATCTTCAGATGCCGACGCGATCGGCGCCTTGAGCGCGGGCCCCGCAGCCTCAACAAGCATTTTCATCTGCAGGGCAATCAGCTGAAACTACGCGGCAGCCAGCTCAGGGTGCTGGGCGGGGTCGATCAGTACCGCCCGACCCGCGCCATGCGCTGGGCGGGGTCGATCAGTACCGCCCGACCCGCGCCATGCGCTTCGCGCTGCCTGGCCTGAAATTCGGCCTTCGCTTCGTTAGTCAGCCTGATGACATCATCCCTCGACAAGTGCAGCCGCTCGGCCTCGGCGGCAATCAACTCGCGCGCCCTGGCAGCGGAATTCCCGCCTTCGTAGGCATGCAGCAGGCGCCGCTTGAAGTCTTCGCGATCGATTCGAAGCTGATCACTGAATGCTGAGGCGAGCAGGCCCGCGGGAATGGCAAAAATACCGATGCCAATCAACGCGAGCACAACCGTCAGCGCGCGCCCCATCGGCGTCACCGGCGAGATGTCACCGTAGCCTACGGAGGCCAGCGTGACCACCGCCCAGTAAATGGCCTGCGGGATGTTCTCGAACTTGTCGGGTTGGGCGTCATGCTCGAACAGGTAGCCCATGCTGGCCCCTGGCGCGCAACCCATAAAAAAAGGGCCGGTTTCCCGACCCCCTAAAAACTGCTCAGGACAGCGGCCTCAGCTTTCCTGCCGCAGTGCGCCTCTCGCTGGCGCGCACCGTATCCTGGTGCTGGCGCCTCTCGCTAAGCGGGCCCGCTTAGCGGCTCAGCGGGCGCCGGCGGTATGCAGTCCAGTTTTCAATCAACTCAGCACGGTTCGCCTGCTGCCCGGTGGCCATTGGCGGACGCTCACGGAACCGGTCGGTCGGTCGGGCACCATGCTGACCGATGACCTTCGCAACCAATGTTGTCCCGTCCAGCATCCCCTCTGCCTGTACGATCAGACCGACCTCGAGCGCCGAAGCATTGTTGAGAGTCGGGCCCACGAATACGGTGGCGTCGTTCCATCGAATGGTTCGACTCTGACCTTCCCTGTCCGTCACCGTGAGGGTCTTGGCCGTTACATCAATCGTGGCCACCACACCCCCTGTATGCCCGGCCACCACACGATTTGCCGGCGGCGTTTCGCACTTTAATTCGCTGGCAAGCACCACGTCGGTGCCGGCCTGCATCGCTGCGCTCAACGTCACCAGCGTTCCATCGGCAATCTGCGTACATCCGGTGCGGTTGGCCGCAAGCACTGCCGAGGCATCCACCGGAACATCGCGCACGATGAAGGTGTCCTGATCCACCAGACCGCTGACCGGCCCAATCAGCCTGACCCGTGCGAGGTCCGTGCTCAGGTTGCTCTGCCGGACCGTGATGCGTGACGCCTCGACCGCACCATCGGCAGCGAGCGCCCCATCAACCTTGACCCAACTGCCGTCGTTCACCACAGCGCCAGTGGGTTCGGGTGACACCGAGCCGATTCGAACGCGGGCACCGTCAACCTGAAAGGTTCCGGCTGAGACGTCGCGACCGCTCACCACGCCACCGAGCTGAACCCGCGTGGTGGCGGGAAGTTCATCCCGCTCACGCCCGACCTGTACCGCCTGAGCGGTCAGGCTGTCGTTGACGACGCCTGTGCTGGCCCCCTGGACATTGACCATGACGCCGTTGGCGAGCCGGGCAGCAGGTCGGACCTTACCCGCCGACAGCGCAGCGCCAAAGTCAACGGTCAGGCCCCCGATCTTGAAGGTTTTGCCCTGTTCGGTATTCACCAGGTCTGAGATGGCACCCACCACTCGCACCGACCCGATTGTGTTGCGTTTGTCGATGCGGGTGGCCCGCACCACCCATTTGCCAGACTCGAGGACGGGGCTGCCATGCACTTCCGCGAGGTCACCGGATCTTACGTCGGCAAGCGAGCTGTACCGGCCCGCCTCCGTGGCATCGAAGCCGCCAAACTGGGTGACGATGCCGGCGCTCGGATCGGCATTCACCAGTACCCGCTGGCCCGCCACCTGTACGCTGCCCTGAACCGAATCGATCTGCGTGACCTGGCCGATCACCGCGGCGTCAACGACCAGGCGCACGGCCTTTCCGGCGCCATCGTGACTCGCGCGAACCCGCTGCCCAAGCTGCAGGACCGCGGGGCGCGTGGTGCCATCGGCCTGCTCTGACACGGCGCCAATGTCGCTGTCATCCAGCCGTACCCCATCGACATACACCGATCCGAACCCGGTGATGATCCCGGTGGCAAGCTCGGTCGACGCCGCCTGAAGGGTTCCGCCATTAGCGCCCGCAACGCCCGGCGACGAACTGCCACTGCCACCACCGCCGCAGCCGGCCAGCGCAAGCGGTATGACAGCGACCGCTGCAATCAGGGTTCGAGAGAGTTGTTTCATGGGGACTCCTTGTCGTCATGAGAGGAATGTGTGAGGCAATAGATGAAAGTCATTATACATGGGATTTTTTCCCATTTCAAGCGGATTCAATGATCCCGCTGATCACCACCCTGCCGGAGCACGCGCCCCCTCCCCCCGCGACCCTCTACCATTCGCCTGCCTGGCCTCGCGCCCTGCCATCTGCCCACCCTGGAGGCCCCATGATTGATCGAATTGACCACATCGTTTTAACTACCTCTCGCCCCGACGCCTGCATTGATTTTTACACCCGGATACTCGGAATGACCGTTGAGCGCTTCATTGGCGGCACCCCACCCGTTGAACGGATTGCGTTCCGATTCGGGCGTCAGAAGATCAACCTGCATGTGAAGGGCAACGAGTTTGAGCCGCGGGCGCATCTTCCCGTGCCCGGTTCTCTTGATCTATGCCTGATTGCCGATCGGCCGCTCAACGAGGTGGTTGCGCACCTGCAGGCTGCGGCCTGGCCCATCATCGAAGGCCCCGTGCGCCGAACGGGCGCAACCGGGCCGATTCAGTCGGTCTACCTGCGCGACCCTGATTTAAATCTGATCGAAATCTCCGAGTACGCCGCAGCGTGAACCTCATGCACCCCAGCGCTTGGTCGCTAGGGTTCGAGCAGGTCAGCAACCTCGGGATGTCGTTTGGCCCAGGCTCGAACATAGGAGCAACTGGGTCGCACACGCAGTTGATGGTGGCGCGCATGCTCAAACAGCGCGCTGACCAATTTTGAAGCGAGGCCCCGCCCCTCGAGCGCTGCGGGGACCTCGGTGTGATAGACATCAAGCAGACCCGCGACACGACGGTAGTCAGCGCGACAAAGCCAGCCATCAACCGACAGTTCGAATCGGCTGCCGGCGGCGTTGTGAACGACATCTGAGGCTTCGCTCATACCCTGCTCTCCAGTTCCTGGAGCATCGCGATCGCCTGCGCTGAGATGCCCTCCCCACGCCCCTCAAAGCCAAGCCGTTCGGTGGTTTTCGCTTTCACGTTGACTCGGCTGTCATCGATGCCAATCGCCGACGCGAGTCGTTGAACCATCGCAGGAATATGCGGCGCCATTTTTGGCGCCTGCGCAACGATGGTGGCATCGACATTACAGACACGAAACCCAGCCTCGCGGACGCGGCGGGCAGCCTCGGCCAGCAGCACGAGGCTGTCGGCACCCGAAAAGCGCTCATCAGTATCTGGAAAGTGGCGCCCGATATCGCCCAGACCCGCCGCGCCGAGCAATGCGTCGGTGATGGCATGCGCCAGCACGTCCGCGTCCGAGTGGCCGAGCAACCCGAAGGCATGTGGAATATCCACGCCACCAATCAGCAACTTGCGGCCTGGCACCAGCGCGTGAACATCGAATCCCTGACCCACCCGAAAATTCATCCCATTCCTCCCAGAAGGCGCCGCATCAACTCAAGATCATCAGTGGTGGTGACCTTGAAGTTGAGTCTGTCGCCCTCGATCAGCCTGACCGGATGACCTGCAGCCTCCATAGCCGACGCCTCATCGGTCACATCCGGAAAGCGTTCGAGGGCCTCGGCAAGAGGACCCAACCGAAACATCTGAGGCGTCTGAGCAAGCCACAAGCCCTGCCGGTCGATGGTGGCGAAAACCTGCGCCGACTGTCGATCAGGGCGACCCGTCGCCGAACCGGTCCCTGAATCAGCGGCTACAGCGGCCCGCTTCACCGTATCGGCCACAGGCACCGCGAGGAGGCCACCGCCATCAACCTTCGCAGTGAGTGCAGTTCGCAGTCTTTCAAGCGAAGCCAGGCTGAGCCCTGGGCGCGCTGCGTCATGCACCAGTACCCAATCGGCGGGATCAGCCTTTTCAACGCCGCACAGGTGCCTGAGCCCTGCCAGGACGCTGTCCCGCCGTGTTGCACCGCCCTGCGGCACGACCTCGACCCGGGGCTGCCCGTGGAGTAAGCGCCCCGCGCGCGCGTCCCCGGGCGCCACGACCACAATCACCCTGTCAACCCAACTTGCCGCGAGCAGCGCCGACACCGAGCGCTCAAGCATCGACTTGCCGGAGATCTCGAGATACTGCTTGGGGATCGGCGCGCCGATTCGTGTTCCGGCACCCCCGGCCGGCAACACAGCCCAGCAGTGCTCACCGTGATCGCGCATGGTTATTCGTGCGAAAAGCTAAAATTCTACGCTTGAACGATTCAGCTACCTCCCCCCCCAATCGGTCTGCCCCGCTCGCTAGTGCTTCGCTGCCAGCGCCGCCCCGCACCGGGTCCGTCTCGTCGCTGCCCGCCTGCCATGGGTCGTCCGACGCCGCACTGATCGCTGCCCTGGCGATCCGTGAGGCTGCGCTCGGTCGAACCCTGCTGGTGGTAACCGCCGCCGCCGCGGATGCGCCGCGGCTTCGCGACGAACTCGCCTGGTTTGCGCCGACACTTCGTGTTGCACTGCTGCCCGACTGGGAGACCCTGCCCTGGGACGCGTTTTCACCGCATGACGACCTGATTTCCGAGCGGCTATCAACGCTCCACGCGCTGCAGTCGGGCGCAGTCGATCTGGTCGTGACCGCAGCCACCACCGCGCTCCACCGGCTGGCCCCGCCCGCCTTCGTGGCGGCTCGCACGTTTCGATTTCGCAAGGGACAGCGACTCGATGAAGCGAAGCTGCGCGCACAACTCACAGCAGCGGGCTACGACCACGTCACACAGGTCGTGCATCCGGGCGAATACTGCGTGCGTGGCGGACTGATTGATCTGTTCCCGATGGGGTCTGCCCTTCCCTTCAGGCTTGACCTGTTCGACGACGAACTTGAGTCGATCCGAACCTTTGACCCTGACACGCAGCGAAGCCTCTACGCCACGCAGGAGGTGCGCCTGCTGCCGGGCCGCGAGTTTCCAGTCGATGAAGAGGCCCGCAACGCCTTCCGCGCGCGCTGGCGCGAGCGCTTTGAAGGCGATCCATCTCGCAGCATGGTCTATCGCGATATTGGAAACGGTGTCCTCGCGCCCGGCATCGAATACTGGATGCCGCTGTTTCACGGCACCATGGCAACGCTGTTCGATTATCTTCGCGACGATGCACTGGTGCTCACGCACGGCGACGTTGAGCAGTCCGCCTCGCGGTTTTTGCAGGACGCTTCGCAGCGACATCGGTTCCTGTCGCATGACCCCGAACGACCGTTGCTGTCTCCCGCAGAGTTGTTCCTGAATGTGGAAGACTTTTTTGGACTTGCGCGGCGTCTCGGGCGCTGGGCGATGCCACGCATTACCAGCCAGCAACAGCCAGCGCCTGATCTGGCCGTTGGCCTGGGAACCACCTCCGACTTGCCCCCGCAGGTACCGCCTGCGGCCGACATCACCACCGATCGCGCCGCGTTCGCCTCGCCTCTCCCGGCGCTGGAGGTTAGCCGTCGTGCCGATCGTCCACTGGGCCGGCTCGCGGATTGGCTGGACAGCACACCCGCACGAACCCTGATCGTTGCAGAGTCGCCGGGCCGGCGCGAAACCATCGCCGAGCTGCTGCAGCAGGACGGTATCGTCGCCCCGGTTGTTGAACACTGGGCGCAGTTCGTCGACCAGCCCCTGAAAACCGCATTGTCAGTCGGTCCGCTTCAGGAAGGCTTTGCACTGGCAAACGGCTCGATCGCCGTCATCACCGAAGCCGAGCTCTTCGCCAGCACCGCGCGCCGGTCTCGCCGGGGTCGTCGCGAAAGCGCCTCGAACGTCGACTCTATGATCCGCGACCTCGCCGAGCTCAAGGTCGGCGACCCGGTCGTACACGTTCAGCACGGGATCGGCCGATATCAGGGACTGGTCACGATGGATTTGGGCGACGGCCCCACCGAGTTCCTGCACCTTGTCTACGCGGGCGATGCCACGCTGTATGTGCCGGTTGCCCAGCTTCACCTGATTGGTCGTTACAGCGGCGCTGCGCCCGATGATGCCCCGCTACATCAACTCGGTTCAGGCCAATGGGAAAAAGCCCGCGCTCGTGCGGCGCGTCACGCGCGCGATGCAGCCGCCGAACTGCTTGACCTGTACGCGCGCCGTGCCGCGCGCACCGGCCATTCGTTTCGCTTCACCGCGCGCGATTACGAAGCCTTCTCCGAGGGCTTTGGCTTTGAGGAAACACCCGATCAGCTGGCAGCGATTCATGCAGTGGTCCAGGACCTGGTGGCAGCCCGTCCGATGGACCGGCTGGTCTGCGGCGATGTGGGCTTCGGCAAAACCGAGGTGGCACTACGCGCTGCGTTCATCGCGGCAGCCGATGGCCGACAGGTGGCCGTACTGTGTCCAACGACGCTGCTTGCAGAACAACACTTCCGAACCTTCTCGGATCGCTTTGCTGATTTTCCGGTGCGACTCACCGAGCTGTCGCGCTTTCGCTCGGCAGCCGAGACCCGTGAAGCGATCGAACGCATCAATCGCGGCGAGATCGATATCGTCATCGGCACCCACAAACTGCTATCCGCGGACATCAAGTTCCGCAATCTGGGCCTGGTGATCATCGACGAGGAGCATCGTTTCGGGGTTCGGCAAAAAGAAGGGCTGAAGGCGCTCCGCGCCGAGGTCGACGTACTGACGCTCACCGCCACGCCCATTCCGCGAACGCTCGCCATGAGTCTCGAGGGTATTCGCGACTTTTCGGTCATCGCAACCGCTCCCCAGAAGCGACTCGCAATCCGTACCTTTGTCCGCAGCGAATTCGATGCCACGATTCGCGAGGCGCTGCTGCGCGAACTCAAGCGGGGCGGCCAGGCCTATTTCCTGCACAACGAGGTTGAGACCATCAACAACCGCAGGACGCGACTGGCGGCGTTGATGCCCGAGGCTCGAATCGAAGTCGCGCACGGGCAGATGCCCGAACGCGAACTCGAGCGCGTCATGCGCGACTTCCATCAGCAGCGCTTCAACGTCCTGTTGTGCACCACCATCATCGAAACCGGCATTGACGTTCCCACCGCAAACACCATCGTCATTCATCGCGCGGATCGCTTTGGGCTGGCGCAGCTGCATCAGTTGCGCGGCCGTGTAGGCCGCTCGCACCATCAGGCCTACGCATACCTCCTGATCCCCGATGAATCGGCGATCACGCGTGATGCGGGTAAACGACTGGAGGCGATCCAGGCGATGGAAGAGCTTGGCTCCGGCTTTTACCTCGCGATGCATGACCTCGAGATTCGCGGCGCCGGGGAAGTATTGGGCGACTCCCAATCGGGCGACATGCAGCAGGTAGGCTTCTCCATGTACAACGACATGCTGAGCGAAGCCGTGCGCGCGCTTAAAGAGGGCCGTGAGCCTGACCCGGGTGCGCCGCTCGCCGCAACCACTGAAATCAAGCTGCATGTCCCGGCACTGCTGCCCGCCGACTATTGCGCGGATGTCCATGAACGACTCAGCCTCTACAAGCGCCTGGCTGGCGCCGACGCCGAGGACCGTCTCCGGGAGATTCAGGAGGAACTGATCGACCGGTTCGGCAAGCTCCCCGAGCAGGCGACCGCGCTCTTTGAAACGCATCGGCTGAGGCTGGCCTGCAAGCCGCTCGGCATCATCAAGATCGATGCGGCGGCCGAAGCCATCGTGCTGCAGTTCACCGAGAAGCCGCCCATCG
>VGHA01000164.1 GCA_016868375.1 Betaproteobacteria bacterium
TGCGGCCAAACACGGCATTGTGGGGCTCACCAAGGTGGTGGCCTTGGAGACCGCTAAAACTGGCATTACCTGCAACGCGATCTGCCCTGGCTGGGTGCTGACTGCGCTGGTCCAGAAGCAGATTGACGCACGGGCCCAGCAGGCGGGCATTTCAGTTGAGGAGGCGAAGCTTGCGTTGCTGGGCGAGAAGCAGCCCAGCCTGGAGTTTGTGACCCCTGAGCAGCTGGGCGAACTTGCGGTGTTTCTGTGTTCCCCGGCAGCCAACCAGGTGCGTGGTGCGGCATGGTCGGTGGATGGCGGCTGGACTGCGCAATAAGGGCAGCGCATCACGGGAGGTCTGGCACTTGCGCGTCGGTTTGAACACGCCAGTAGCGGGCCGGCTGCTGGCGCCCGAGGTGAACTCGGGGGGCTGCGCTTTCTCCGACGACAACTGAAATTGCGCCATGATGATCGGTTCGTAGCGCGCGAACGCCAGCGCTTTCATATCGAGCCAGCACTTTGTTGGTGGGATGACGGAAGCGGTTGCGATAGCCCACCTGAAAGATGGCGATCGACGGGGAAACCTCCTGAATGAAGCGCGCAGTGGAGGACGTGTTGCTGCCGTGGTGAGGAACCAGCAACAGGTCGCTTTTAAGGCGACTGCCCAGCCGCTCGACCAGATCCAGTTCCTGCCTTGCCTCGATGTCACCCGCCAACAGGGCGGACCCAGAGGGCGATTCGACTTTGAGAACGCAGCTGATTGCATTGGTTGGCGAGCGGGCCGCTCCGGGCGGAAATTCGGGCCCAGGGTGCAGGAATTCAAAGCGGACCTGCCCCCAACGCCATGTATGGCCGCGGCGGCACGCTTCGTGATGATTCAGTCCAGCCAGTAATCGATGCCTCTCGGGCATCGAACTGTAAAAGCGCTCGCTTCCGGCAAGTCGCAGCACCGTGGCGGCACCGCCCGAGTGGTCGATATCGGCATGAGAGATGACCAGCGCATCGAGTGAAGATATTCCGCGACTTCGCAGCCAGGGGATGATGATTCGCCCGCCTGCATCGGCGCCTGCATCCCAGGCGGGTCCGGCGTCGTAAAGAAGCCGCTTGCCACCCGCCTCTATCAGGACCGCCATGCCTTGTCCGACATCGATCGCCGACAGCCGGAAGCCGTTACCCGGCACGGGCTCCGGACCGCGGACCAGAAGCGGTAGCAGACCGATGATCCAGACAGCCCGTGCAGGGGTTGGCCTTGGCGAAAGAAGCATGGCAACTGACACTACGGCAAGCACCAGCGACAACAGATCAGGTTGGGTCAGCACGATGGTGCTCCCGGGCCAGCTGGCCATGACTCGGAGCGCGTCGAGCATCCAGCCGGTTGGTGCTGCGATGACCACTGCCAACCAGGACGCAAGCGTTGGCGCCACCAGCGAGCAGGCGCTTAGAAGCAGCACAGCCGGCGTAAGCAGCCCAGACACAAACGGGACTGCCCACGCGTTGGCCAGCGGGCTGACCAGCGAAAACGTTGAAAAGAAGAGCGCACCCAACGGGAGCAGTGACAGCGTTGCCGCCCATTGCGATCGCGCTGCTTCGATGACCGTTCGATACGCAGCACTCACGAATTGTGACTGGCCAGGCCCAGTCGTCGCCGTGGGCGCCGCGCGCACCACGCTGGCATGAAGCACGATTGCCCCCACTGCCGCAAACGACAGCCAGAACCCCGCTGCGAGCGGTGCCCAGGGATCAAGCACGCAAACCACCGCTGCCGCCAGACTAAGCACCCGGAATATCGAGCGACTTCGTCCGCTGACCAGCGCCCAGCCAGCTACAGCCAACATCCAGCACGTGCGTTGAGCGGGGATTCCCCAGCCTGCGAGACCCGAATAAACGAAGGCTACCGCAAGCGCGAACCCCCATTGCAGCCACACCGCAGGCAACACATGAAGCAGGCCCGTGCGCGCCACAAACGGACGCTGCAGGATACGGCGTGCAAGCGCACCCGCCATGGCCGCGAGCATCGTGATGTGAAGGCCTGAGATACTCATGAGATGCGCGACACCCGTGCGATTGAAGACATCCCAGTCGCCGCTGGCGATAGCCGCCTGATCGCCAAAGGAGAGCGCCATCAAGACCCCGGCGGCGTCCGCGCGCGAGCCATCCAGCGCCCGCTCAAGCGCCGCCAGCCCCAGCGCCCGACCCGCCTCAAACAGGGTCTGCAGGCTGATGTGCCAGCCCTCAAGGCGCATGTTGGGGGGCTCGCCGAGTTTGGCCTTTCGAACATAGCCTTGTGCGCTCACGCCCTCTTGCAGCATGCGAAGTTCGGCATCGAACAGCCCAGGATTGACGAGCGCCACAGGGCGTTTAAGCCGCACATGCAGTTGCCAGCGCTCTCCTGGCGCCACTGCCAGCGCAGGGCTCGCGTCATTATCCGAGGCAGGCCCGCGACTGAAACTGCGCGACCAGCCCAGCCTGAGCCGAAGGCCGGTCGGGCAGTCGGCGACGTCGGCAACACACCCGGTAACCCTGAAGCCGAACCGTACGCCCTGGGTGGACTCAAGCGGAAGCTGATCGACATAGCCGATGACGAGCAGATCACGCCCTTCGAGTGCTGGCGTGATACGGTCGTTCAGCGCCGCCTGAGCCTGCCAGGCGGCATAGCAGGCGGCCAGAAGTGCCGTGAGCACAAACCGAGGCCAGGCAGAGTGGCGAAGCGCCCCCAGCAGCAGGAGTGCACAACACGTGACGGCGGCTAAGACCCAGCCAGGCGGCAATGCCGGCAATTGATGGAGCGCGAGACACCCGATAACCACCGCAGCCGGAAGTGGCAGGGCTGTATGCGGGGAAATGATTGGCGGAGCTGACATCGCTCCGATCGTGCCCGCGCCCGGTGGCCGCCGCAGGCCCGACCTCACCCCCTCGCGCTAGGTCGTTCGGCCCGGATGCATGGCGCTTTCGCCGGCAAACGCCGCCGCGCATGGCGCAAGACGCGGCAGCACGCGACATGCATTGGAAGCAGTCATCTGTGCCACATCGGCGGGCGATCGGTGACGCAGCACCGCCAGAGTTTGGGCGATTTGAGGCAGTTCGCGAGGCTGATTACGCACCGGATGCAGCCACGCAGGCGAGATGTCCGGCGAATCGGTTTCCAGTACCAGCGCTTCATCGGGCAACTCGCGTGCGAGCCGCCTGATTCGAAGCGCGCGCTCAAAGGTCATGGCGCCGCCAAACCCAAGCGCAAATCCCTGGTGGATGAACGCGTCAGCCTGCTGAATGCTGCCGTTGAACGCATGCGCGATGCCGCTGCGCACACCGCACTGTCGGAGGTGCTTGAGCACCTGATCCTGCGCATGCCGCACATGCAGGATCACCGGTAGATCAAATTCGCGTGCAAGCTTGAGCTGCTCGGTGAAGAAATGGCTCTGCCTGTCGCGGTCCAGCCCGCTGACGAAATGGTCCAATCCAATTTCACCCACCGCCACCAGCGCGGGATCATCGCGATGCTCGCGAAGCGCGCTTCGCAGCGTAACAAGATCGAGATCCGAGGCGCGCTCAACAAACAGTGGATGAATGCCAAGCGCATAGACGCAACCAGCATGTTCGCGCGCGAGCATCCGTACCGCACCGAAATTTCCCGCTTCAACCGCCGGAACAACCAGTATTCGAACGCCGGCCTGCTCGGCCTGTCGCACCACTGCACCGCGGTCGTGGTCAAACTCCGACGCATCCAGATGGCAGTGGGTATCGATCAACATCGGCCACGCCTACGATCGCGCCACCAGGCGCCCTTCGCTAAGCGCCAGCACGCGGTCGGCCCGGCTCGCCAGTTCCTCGTCATGGGTGACGATCACGAACGCGGTCCCGAGCTCGCGGCGCAAGTCTGCAATCAGATCAAACATCCGACGCGCGGTACTGCGATCCAGATTGCCAGTGGGTTCGTCAGCGAGCACGCAGGCAGGCGAGGACACCAGCGCCCGGGCAAGCGCGACCCGCTGCCGCTCGCCACCCGACAATTGGCCTGGCCGATGCGACAACCGCTCGGCCAGCCCCACGCGCTTCAACATGGACTCGGCCAGTGGAGTCGCTTCCGACGCCGCCATGCGGCGCACCCGCAATGGCATCGCAACGTTTTCCAGCGCACTGAACTCAGGAAGCAGATGATGGAACTGATAGACAAAGCCCAGCATTCGGTTTCGTAAGGCTGCCTGCGCGGGCACCGACAACTCGGAAATCAATTGCCCGCCCCATCGAATGCTTCCCGCATCGGGTGAGTCAAGCGCCCCCAGCAGATGCAGCAATGTACTTTTTCCAGTGCCCGATGCACCCACGATGGCGATCTGCTCGCCCGCCGCCACCGACAGGGTCACGTTGCTTAGCACCGTGAGTCGGAAACCGCCGCTATGGTAGCTGCGCGACAGCGCGTCGCACTGTAGAACCGGATCACTCACTCTGACCTCAGCGCCTCAGCTGGCTTCACCGACGCGGCCCGCAGACTCGGGTAGATGGTCGCGAGCAGCGCGAGCGTGCATGAGGTAAGCCCGATCGTCACCACGTCGCGCCAATGCAGGTCGCTGGGAAGATGGTCGATGAAGTAAACACCCTTGGGGAGAACCTGCACCGACAGCCATTGCTCGAGCGTAGCCACCACGGGCCCCACATTGAGCGCGAGCAGAACGCCCAGGCCCAGCCCCAGAAACGTGCCCAACAAGCCCACCGCAGAACCCTGAATCATGAAGATTCGCATGATGGCCCCTGGCGTCGCCCCCAGCGTTCGCAGAATCGCGATGTCCGCCTGTTTGTCGGTCACAGTCATGACCAGCATCGAGACCAGATTGAAGGCCGCCACCGCGATGATCAACGTGAGAATGACAAACATCATTCGCTTTTCGATTTGAACCGCGGCAAACCAGTTGCGATTCTCGGCCGACCAGTCGCGAATCAGATAGTCGGACCGAAGCGTGCGGGCAAGGTCACGCGCAACCGCCGGCGCCTCCATCATGTCTCGCGTGATCAGGCGCACGCCGCTCACCCCTTCGATTCTGAACAGGCGCGCCGCATCCTGATGATTCATCAGCACCAGACTGCTGTCGTATTCATAGTGCCCAGAATCAAAGATAGCGACGATCGTGAACTGTCGGAGCCTGGGCATCAGCCCCGCCGGCGTGGCAGTTCCCTGTGGCGCGATCAGGGTGATTCGGTCGCCCAGCGCGAGCAGCCATTGCGCTGCCAACTCGCGTCCGACCGCAATACCGAAGCTGCCCGCCGCCAAATCATCCAGTGAGCCGCGATGCATGCTTGAGGCGAACTCCGCAACCCGAGCTTCCAGCGCCGGGTCGATACCACGCACCAGTACGCCACGCACCGCGGAATCTCGGGTCAGCATCGCCTGGCCCGCCACGAACGGGGCACCATCGACCACCTGAGGATGCTTTCGCGCCTCGGCCAGGACCGGTTGCCAGTCGAGCATCGGGGACCGTCCCACCAGGATTTCAATGTGGGCGAGCACGCCCAGCATTCGGTCGCGCACCTCTTTCTGGAAGCCATTCATCACCGACAGAACGGTGATGAGCGCTGCAACGCCTAGCGTGATTCCGGCGACCGACAGTGCGGAAATGAACGAAATGAAGCCGTTGCGCCGGCCGGAGCGACGTCCGGCGCGCGTATAACGCAGCCCAATCGAGAGTTCATAGGGGACTTGCATTGCCGCGGCGGAGTTTGCCATAGAATCGTCGCGTGATCCTGACCGTTCTGTGTGCTGGTGCGTTGCGTCCAGCGCCATCGTCCAATCCCCCTCCGTCGCAGTCCCCCTTTGGCAGCCAGGCCGGTTGGTCGCCTGCCGGGGGTCGCGAGGCCTCCGATCGCTTTCTGCATCGGCTCGGCAAGGCCGATCAGCTTGCCTCGGTGCGTGCTGCGCCAATTCCCGGCGAGCCTCTTCCCCTGGAGTCTGGCGAGGAAGCCTGGTGCCGAGCGCGCTTCACGGTTCAGCCTGACCACACCTGCGCCGCTGCGGCGGCGATCGAGCTTGGCGGTCAGCCCGGCGCGCTGATACTGAGGCCCGTACATTTGCATGCAGGGCTCGACCATGTGGTGCTTGACCCGCCGGTCAGTCTGGACCTGTCCGATGCGGAAGCCCGGGCCCTGTTCGAGGCCGCGGTCGATTGGCTGGCGCCAGAGCCCATCCGGCTGCGTTACCTGTCCGCCTCGCTGTGGGAGCTTACCGAGACCGACCCTGCTGGCACGGGCTTTTCGGCGCTTCGCGGTGCCAGCGCAGCCCGCGCAAGCGGGCGCAACATCGACATCTGGCTTCCCCGCGGACATGCCTCTCGAAACTGGCGACGCCTGATGAACGAGGTGCAGATGCTCTGGCACAGCCACCCCGTCAATACCGAGCGCGAACGAGCAGGCCGAAAGCGCGTCAATGCACTTTGGCTCGAGGGCTGCCCACCGGCTTCGCTGGGCGCGCCGTTTTCAGCGCTCGCAAGTAACGATCCGGTCGTGCGCGGACTATCCCTTTCAGCCGGCGTCCGGCCCCTGCCCGCCACGTCCGCTGCAGAACTGATCGCCGCAGCAGATTCGCAATCCCGGCTGATCGATTTACCGTTCTGGCGTGATGCGCTCGCCGAAGGGTCTGATGACCCCTGGGCCGCTGGCTGGCAGGCGTTCGACCGTTGGCTCGCCAGTCTGCCCAGGGACGTTTCGCCTGATTGGCTTGAGCGCGCCGAAGTGGTCCTCACTGGCGAACACTCGGCACGCGTATTTCGATGGTCCAGGTTCGCGCGATTGCGCCTCTGGCGAGGCAAGGCACCGGCCACATGGCTTGACGACCTGGGGTTGGCCGACTGATGCGTCAGCGCCTGGTACCGGAAGCGGCGCGCAAGGCTTTGATTGCCGATGGAATGCCGCCACTGCTTGCTCGGGTGTACGCGGCCCGCGGTGTCGAGCGAGCGTCGATGCTCGGTGAGTCGCTGGACGCCATGCTCCCGCCGGCGCTGCTGAAGGGCATCAACCCCGCGGTCGATCTTCTGGCGGCCACCATTGCCCGCAATGCCCCCATCCTGGTTGTGGCCGACTATGACTGTGACGGCGCCACCGCCTGCGCCGTGGCAGTTCGCGGTCTTCGAATGATGGGCGCAAAGATCGATTTTCTGGTGCCAAACCGTCGGGAACATGGCTACGGCCTGACCCCGCCCATCGTTGAGCTCGCGCTGCGGCATCCGCGGCTCGGCCGTCCTGCGCTATTGGTCACGGTCGATAACGGGATTGCAAGCCACGACGGTATCGCTACCGCCAATGCGGCAGGACTGCAGGTTCTGGTCACCGACCATCACCTTCCCGCCGACACACTGCCCCCCGCTGCGGCGATCGTGAATCCGAATCAGCCCGGCTGCGCATTTCCAAGCAAGCACCTCGCAGGCGTCGGGGTGATGTTCTATCTGCTGGTGGCACTTCGGGCGCACTACCGTGGCGTGAACCCCGATTCTGCCGCTGCCCGCGCGCCACTGCAGACGCTCCTCGGTCTCGTTGCACTCGGCAGCATCGCCGATGTGGTGCGGCTCGATGAGAACAACCGCCGCCTGGTTCATGCGGGCCTGCGCCGAATCCGCGCGGGCCAGGCCCAATGCGGCATCAGCGCGCTGTTTTCGCAGGCGGGTCGTGATCCGCGAGTCGCCTCCAGTGCCGATCTTGGGTTTCTGATCGGCCCCCGAATCAACGCAGCGGGCCGACTCGCGGATATCTCACTGGGCATCGCCTGCCTTCTCAGCGATGACCCTGCGGCCGCCGCCGAGCATGCGCGCCAGCTCGATGCCATCAACCGGGAGCGCCGCGATATCGAGCAGTCGATGCGCGAGCAGGCATTGACCAGCGTCGGTGAGCCGGCCGCCGATGCGTTCAGTATCGTTGTGCATGATCCGGGTTGGCATGAGGGCGTCATCGGCCTGGTGGCGGGTCAGATGAAGACGCGGTTTGGTCGACCCGCATTTGCGCTGGCCCCCACGGCGGATGGTCAAGGCTGGCGTGGCTCCGGTCGTTCGGTACCCGGCATCCATCTGCGCGACGCGCTTGATCTGGTAAGCAAGCGCGCTCCCAACCTGATCGCCCGTTTCGGTGGGCATGCGATGGCTGCGGGCCTGACCCTCGCGGGCGATGGTGTACAGGCGTTTGCCACAACCCTTGAAGCGGTACTGCGCGAAACCGTTGACCCTGAGTGCCTGCAACCCGAGTTGCTGACCGATGGACTGCTCGACCCGAACGAGGCCAGCCTGGAGCTGGTCGAGACCCTATCTCGCCAGGTGTGGGGCCAGGGATTTCCTGAGCCAGTGTTTACCGGTCAGTTTCGCGTCCTTGGACAGCGGATTGTTGGAGAGCGACACCTGAAGGTCGATCTGATGGCGGGTAGGCGGCGCTTTGATGCGATCGCCTTTGGGCGCGATCAGCCGCTCTCTGCCGAGTCAACGCTCGCCTACCGTTTGTCGATCAACGAGTACCGGGGCCTGCGATCGCTGCAGCTTGTCATTGAGGCCTCCTCCTAGGCGCGCACGCTATAATTTCGGGTTGCTCTCTTACCTCTCGAATAACAAGGCGGATCCACATGGAAGCCGAGCGCCTGAACCAGCTCGAATCGCTGCTTACCGACCTCGCGCGTCGCGTGC
>VGHA01000165.1 GCA_016868375.1 Betaproteobacteria bacterium
TATGAGAGCCTGCAGGCTGCGCTGCTGCGCGCGCCCGACAAGAAGCAGGCGCTCGCGATGCTTGAACGGCTGTCCGCCCCCGACCAGAATGTGGCGGCCGCCAGGCTCGCGCTCGCAGCGATCGCATCGGCCGCTGAAGCACATGATCGCGCTGCGGCCGAAGCTGCCGAGGCGCATCGGCTTGCGCCCAACGATGAAAGCGCAGCCGTCATGGCTGCGCGGCTCGCCGCGCGCACGCAGGGCGGGCTTGCCAGCGCGCTCGGGCTGCTCGAACAGTTTCTGGTTCGCGAACCCAAGTCACTCGAGGCGCGCTTCACGCTGGCCCGCCTGCTGCTGCAAGCAGGACGTGTCGATGATGCGCAAAAGCAGTTTGAGGCCGCGCTGGCTCAGGATCCGGATAACCCCGTCATCCTGTTCTCGCTGGCACAGGTCGCAGCCCAGGCGGGTCAGAACAGCGTCGCGCAACGGTATCTGCAGCGCTACATCGATCTGCCCGCCGACATCGCGCGCGACAACGCGATCGCTCTGCTTTTCATGGGGCAGATCGCCGAGGAAGAGAAGCGCTATGAGGACGCCATTTCCTGGTATGCGCGCGTCGACGTGGGCGACCAGGCCGATGTCGCGCGAATCCGCCAAGCGTTGCTGCTGGGACGGCTCAAGCGCGTTGAGGAGGCGCTCGCGCTGCTTCGCGAACCCGCTGCAGACGAAGCGCGCATGCGCTCACGCCTCATTGCGGTTCAGGCGCAGGTGCTGCGTGAAGCCGGGCGCTACGCCGATGCGTTCAAAGTGCTGGACGACGGGCTCAAGCGCCTGCCCGATGACACCGATCTGCTCTACGACCATGCGATGGCCGCCGAGAAGATCAATCGAATCGATGTACTCGAGGCAAGCCTGCGGAAACTGATCGAGGCCAAGCCCGACCATGCGCACGCTTACAACGCACTGGGCTACACATTGGCCGACCGTAACCTGCGACTCTCCGAGGCACAGCGCCTTATCGAGAAGGCGCTTGAGCTCGCGCCTGACGATGCACACATCCTAGACAGCATGGGCTGGGTGCTGTTCAGGCGCGGCGACCTGGAAGGCGCAATTCGCCATCTTCGCAAGGCCTATGCCCTTCGACCCGATGTTGAAATCGGTGTGCACCTGGGCGAAGTTCTCTGGAAGGCCGGAATGCCCGATGAGGCCAGACAGCTCTGGCGCGACGCCGGCAGCCGCGAGCCGACCAACGATGTCTTGCGCGAAACCCTGCAGCGACTGAATGTCTCGCCATGAGCGTGGGCTTTCGGGAATCGCCAGCAGCCAGTTGCCAGTCCGATCAATCACCCTGCAGTCTGGCGCGGCGCGGCTGGCTGATCGGACTCGCGGCCGCAGCGGCCGTTTCCGGCTGCGCGGTCATCTCACCTGACCCCGAGCGCACCGCATCCGGCGATCGCTCGGCGACTGATCCTTCCGAGTGGTCTGGACGCTTTTCGGCGCTCTATCGCGTGCCTGGATCAGCGGGCGACGAGCAATCCGCGAGTGGTCGATTCCGGTTGCTGCAGCGCGAAGGTCAGACGCTGCTCGAACTATCGAGCCCGATCGGGCAGATGATCGCGCAGGCGCAGGCCGATGCGCAGGGCGCCCGGCTGACCGACAATCAGGGCCGCAGCCACCAGGCGCCATCGGTCGAGCTGCTCACCGAACAGCTGTTCGGCTGGCGCGTCCCCGTGCAGCGGCTCCCCGGGTGGCTGCAGGGTCGTTTTGGATCGGCCGGCACAGCCAGGCCGGGAAACCAGTGGGCGGGCCACGAGTCGGGCTGGGATATTCGCATCGATGGCTGGCTCGACGATCGCGTGGTCCGGACACTGCAACTCTCGTGGCCCGGACAGGGCATTGCCGCAGACCGCCGCCTGCGGCTGCGCCTGGTCGTTGATTCCGCATCGTGATCGTTGAACTGCGCAACCTGCCGGCGCCGGCCAAGCTGAACCTGTTCCTACACGTCACCGGTCGACGCAGCGACGGCTACCACCTGCTCGAAACCGTTTTCGAGATGATCGATCTGAGCGATCGCGTCGATCTTCGCTTACGCCACGACGGCCTGATCGGCCGCATCAACCCGCTGCCAGGTATTGCGCCCGAGCATGATCTGACGGTACGCGCAGCCAGACTCCTGGTCGAGCACACCGGCTGCGCGCTCGGGGTCGACATCGGCCTGAACAAGCGCATCCCGATTGGGGGCGGGGTGGGGGGTGGCAGCTCCGATGCCGCTACGGTCCTGCTCGGCCTGAACCGGCTGTGGTCGCTCGGCCTCACCCGCGACGCGCTCGCGCAGATTGGTCTGCGGCTGGGCGCTGATGTCCCGTTCTTCGTGTTTGGCCAGACCGCTTACGCCACCGGGGTCGGCGATCAGCTCCAGGCCTGTCCGCAACCGCCCCGCCGCTATGTGCTGATTGCACCCGGCGTCGGGGTCTCAACGCCCCGGGTCTTCGCTGACCCTTGTTTGACACGTGATTCGAAACCGCTCAAAATCGACAGTCTTTTGCAGGGCCGGTTGGTCTTTTGTGGAAGGAATGATCTCGAGCCAGTGGCCATGCGCCTTGAAGCTAGCATTGAGGCGGCACTGACTGCACTTCGCGAAGCTGCCCGCCGATTCGAAATCGCTCCAGAACTTCCCCGCATGAGCGGGTCGGGTTCTACGGTTTTCATGCCGGTTCCTGAAGATCAACTTGCCGCCGTTGTTCAGTTTCTTGAATCCGGCGGCAGGCTCGGCGAAGGCGCTTCCGTTCATGTGGGTCGGACGGTCGCGCGGCACCCGCTCAATTCGTGGGCGTTTGTCTGAAGTGCCTCGATTCACCCGGATGCGCTGTAACCGGGTCAACGTCGGCAGCATCACCACGTTGGGGAGTCGCCAAGTTGGTTAAGGCACCGGATTTTGATTCCGGCATGCGTAGGTTCGAATCCTACCTCCCCAGCCAAAGTTTCCGTGCTGTTTGTCATTGTTAACCCAAGCGGCGCCCAGCGTTCTCACTCTCGATTGTTCAGGTGGCTCGATGCTTTCAGGATACCGTCGTCACGCGGAGCCGCTGTCGCCCGAGGGTCTGATGGTGTTTACCGGCAATGCCAATCCCCGGCTTGCGGCAGACATCGCGCACCATCTGCACATCAAACTGGGCAAGGCCACCGTCAGCCGGTTTTCTGACGGCGAAGCGATGGTCGAGATCCTGGAAAACGTTCGCGGCAAAGATGTGTTCGTGGTCCAGCCCACCTGTGCGCCGACCAACGACAATCTGATGGAAGTCATGATCATGGTCGACGCGCTCAAGCGCGCATCGGCCGGCCGAATCACCGCAGCCCTGCCCTATTTTGGATACGCGCGGCAAGACCGGCGCGTGCGCTCGTCGCGCGTGGCGATCAGCGCCAAGGTGGTCGCCAACATGCTGCAGATCGCTGGCGTTGACCGCGTGCTCACCATGGACCTGCACGCCGATCAGATTCAGGGCTTCTTCGATATTCCGGTCGATAACATCTACGCAGCGCCGGTCATGCTTGCCGATCTGCACAAGTCGCCCTACGACGACCTGTTGGTCGTCTCGCCCGATGTGGGTGGCGTGGTGCGCGCACGCGCCATTGCCAAGCGCATCGACTCCGATCTCGCCATCATCGACAAGCGTCGCCCCAAGGCGAACGTCGCCGAGGTGATGAACATCATTGGCGATGTATCAGGCCGTACCTGCGTCATCATGGACGACATCGTCGATACGGCCAACACGCTGGTCAAGGCAGCCGCAGCGCTCAAAGAGCACGGCGCCAGGCGGGTACTCGCCTACTGCACGCATCCGGTGTTGTCAGGCGCTGCAATTGACCGCGTAAATGATCCTGCGCTCGATGAACTGGTCGTGATCGACACGATTCCGCTCTCCGATGCAGCGCGCGCCTGCGGCAAAATCCGCGTGCTGTCGTGCGCGCAGCTGTTTGCCGAAACTATTCTTCGCATCAACCGCGCTGACTCCGTCTCATCACTGTTCGTCGACTGATACAGGGTTCGGAGCGCATACAGATTCATCGTTTTCCAAGGTGCTCGTCGCATCAAAGCGGCGGGCGTGTCAGCAACACCCGGTGTCCTGGTCGCGGGTTCCGGGTTTAAGCGAGTCGAGAGGCTCGCGTATGAAAGGAGTGCACGATGAAAGTCGTCGCCACCACACGAAAAGAGCAGGGATCGAGTGCGAGCCGCCGCCTGCGTCGCAGCAACCATGTTCCGGGCATTCTCTATGGCGGAACCGATCAGCAGCCCACGCCGATCGCCATTGAGCACAACCCGCTTTATCACGCGCTGCGCGTTGAAGCATTTCATTCATCCATTCTCGATATGGAACTCGACGGCCGCTCCGAGCAGGTGCTGCTTCGTGACGTGCAATGGCATCCGTACCGCCAGCAGGTCATGCACATCGACTTCCAGCGCGTCGCGCCCGATCGGCCGATCCACATGCGGGTGCCGTTGCACTTCCGCAATCAGGAAGTCTCGCCCGCGGTCAAGCAATCGGCCGGCATCGTCGGCCATGTGCTCACCGAAATCGACATCACCTGCCTGCCCAAAGACCTGCCTGGCTTTATTGACGTCGATCTCAGCAGCCTCGAAGCGGGTAAGCCGCTGCATGTGCGCGACATCCGTTTCCCCGAGGGCGTATCACCGGTGCTGCGCAGCAAGGAAAACCCGGTAGTCGTCACCGTCACGATTCCGGGCGCAGAAGAAGCGCCGACCGAAACAGCTGCTGCTGCGGCGGCTCCCGCCAAAGCCGCGCCCGCTGGGAAAGCGGCGCCGGCAGCCAAGCCTGCCGCCAAGAAGTAACGCGCTGACGGCTGGCTTATCGCCACAGGACGCCCACGCGGCCCCTGTGGCGCTACTGCAATGAACGGTATCCGTCTGATTGCCGGTCTTGGCAATGTCGGCGCTGAATACGACGACACACGGCATAACGCAGGTTTCTGGTTTGTCGATGCGCTCGCGCGAGCGCACTCGGCGGCTTTTTCACGCCAAAGCAAGTTTTTTGGCGATGTTGCGCGAATCACGGCGGCAGGCGAGCCGGTTTATCTGATCAAGCCCACCACCTTCATGAACCGCTCGGGTCAGGCGGTTGCTGCGCTTGCCGGTTTTTATCGGGTGGCGCCAGAGTCCATCCTGGTTGTGCACGATGAACTCGATCTGATGCCCGGAATGGCCAAGCTCAAGCAAGGCGGCGGTCATGCGGGTCACAATGGGCTCAAGGACATCACCGCCAGGCTGGGATCTGCCATGTTCTGGCGGATGCGGCTCGGCATTGGTCATCCCCGCACGCTCGCGCTCGAGCAGGCCGTCATCGACTTCGTATTGCATCGTCCGTCGCGCGACGATCGCGCAAAAATTGATCAGGCGATTGACGCCGGGCTCGATACGGTTCCCGATCTGCTTGCCGGACGTCTCGAGCAGGCGATGAAGCGGCTGCATACCGCGCCGCGAAGCTGACCCGCTACCGGTGTTCGTTGGCCACACCCGCCGGCACATGCCCCGCGGGACCGAAGCGCGCGGCCTGCTGAACATGGCCGGTCTGGTCATCAAAAAAGAAATCGGGCTCGAATTCTTTGAGAAACGGCCCCTTGCCCAGTCCGCCCAGAAACATCGCCTCATCCACCCCCACGCCCCAGGCCATGAGGGTGCGTATGGCTCGCTCGTGCGCAGGCGCACTTCGCGCGGTGACGAGCGCGGTTCGGATTCGCATGGCCGGCGCATTTGAGTCCGCCATGCGCAGCCTGTGCAGGGCTTCGAGCAGGGGCTTGAATGGCCCGGGCGGCAACGGGCTCGCAGCGCGATCCGCCTCGTGGCGCTGAAATGCATCGAGGCCATTGGCCTGAAACACGCGCTCGGATTCATCGGAGAACAACACCGCGTCGCCATCGAAGGCAATTCGAATTTCATCAGGGTGCGACTCGGACGCCTTGACCGATTCGGGGAACACGCGCGCAGCGGGAAATCCTGCAGCCAGCGCGGCGCGCACGTCGTCAGCATTGGCTGACAGGAACAGGTTGGCGGCAAGCGGCACCAGATAGGGCCAGGGCGTTCGGCCGCTGGTGAAAACGCCGCGCTCAAGTCGCAAGCCTTCATGCCTTGCTGAACGAAACACCCGCAGACCGCTCACCGGATCATTTCGCGACAGCACCACCACCTCGATGCGCCGGGCCTCTGGCGCACAATCGGGCGCATCGAACGCCAGCAGCTTCTTCACCAGCGCATGAGCAACGCCTGGCGAGGCGGGCTGCTCGAGCCGATCGCGCTGAAGCGCCATGTAAGCCTGTGCGTTACCCCCTTCGAACACGCGATTTTCCTCTTCGAAATCGAAGACCGCGCGCGAAGAAATCGCAACGACCAGCTTGCCTTCCAGGGTGGGTGCCATGATGCCCGCTAGGTTAGGCATTGTTGGCAACCGATGCAATCTCGTCGAAGTGCGGTATCGATCCGGACTGCTGCCTTGACCCAACCCGCCAAGCGGCGCTACCGTCGGCGTCCTTCTGAAAACAAGGTGTTGCAATGACCGTCGCCGACCCCGACCAGGTACCGCTGATTGCCGACGAACTCGATGAGCTCAACGCCATCGCCCGGCTTGACGCACAGCGCATCATCGAACTGGGCTGCGGCCCGGCGCAGATGGCCCGCCGGCTGATTGCGCGGTATCCGCGCTGTTCCATCGCAGCGCTTGAGATCGATGCGGTCCAGCACCGCAAGAATATTGCCAACCCGCAGCCCGGTATTGAGTTCATCGAGTCGGGCGCGCAGGCGGTGCCGTTTGCCGATGCGAGCTTTGATCTGGCGATCATGCTGAAGTCGCTGCACCATGTGCCAATGTCCATGATCGGCCAGGCGATCGGCGAGGTCGCTCGGATACTGAAGCCGGGCGGATTGTTCTATGTCTCCGAGCCGGTCTACGGCGGCGCGTTCAACTCGCTGATCCGGCTTTTCAACGACGAGGGCGTGGTGCGCGCGGCAGCACAGAAGGCGCTCGATGACGCGTTGGCACAGGCCGGCCGCTGGGAGCAGGTGAGCAATCGGCGCTTTGGGCTCTCCAGCACATTCGCCAACTTCGAAGAGTTTGAGACCAAGCAGATGCGGCCGAGCTACGCCGACCATCGTCTTGACGACGACAAAGTCGCTGAAGTGCGTGCGGCATTCGCGCCCTTCATGGGCCCGGGCGGCGCAAGCTTCGTCCGGCCGCTCCATGTCAGGGTGTTACGCCGGCTCGCGGGCTGATTCGGGTCAGTACAATGACGCTCCCCGCCGCGGTGCGGTCACCGCGAGCAGCTCCGAAGGAAATGTCATGTCGCTCAAATGCGGAATCGTCGGCCTACCCAACGTCGGCAAGTCCACGCTCTTCAACGCGCTGACCAAGGCCGGGATCGCCGCGGAAAACTATCCGTTCTGCACGATCGAGCCCAATGTTGGCATCGTCGAAGTACCCGACCCGCGCTTGGCGGCGCTCGCCGGCCTGGTCAAACCTCAGCGTGTCATGCCTGCCACGGTTGAGTTTGTCGACATCGCCGGGCTGGTGGCGGGTGCATCCAAAGGCGAAGGGCTGGGCAACCAGTTCCTCGCCAATATCCGCGAAACCGATGCGATCGTGCATGTGGTGCGCTGCTTTGAAGACAGCAACGTGATCCACGTCAGCGGCAAAATCGATCCGCTCTCCGATATCGAGATCATCAATACCGAGCTGGCCCTTGCCGATCTGGCCACCGTTGACAAGGCGCTGGTGCGCTACACCAAGGTGGCGCGGGCAGGCGGCGACAAAGAAGCGCAGCGGCTGGTGGCCGTGCTCGAAAAATGTCTTGCCGTACTCAACGAGGCGAAGCCCGTGCGCTCGCTGGACCTGTACGACGAGGAAAAGGCAGTGCTGAAGCCGCTCTGTCTGATCACCGCCAAGCCCACGATGTACGTGGCAAATGTCAAAGAGGGTGGCTTCACAAACAATCCGCATCTTGAAGCGGTCATGCGGCACGCCGCCGCCGAAAACTCGGTGGTGGTGCCAGTGTGTGCTGCGATCGAGGCCGAAATCGCCGATCTGTCCGATGACGACAAGATGGTGTTCCTGTCAGACATTGGCATGGAAGAGCCAGGGCTGAACCGCGTCATCCGGGCGGCATTCAAGCTTCTGGGCCTGCAAACCTACTTCACTGCCGGCGAAAAAGAGGTGCGGGCCTGGACCGTGCGGGTCGGCGCAAACGCGCCCCAGGCAGCAGGCGTGATTCACACCGACTTCGAGCGCGGCTTCATCCGTGCCGAAACCATCGCTTACGACGACTACATCGCCTGCAAGGGCGAAAGCGGCGCCAAAGACAAAGGCAAGATGCGCCTAGAAGGCAAAGACTACGTGTTGCGCGATGGTGACGTGATGCATTTCAGGTTTAACGTCTGACGGTCAACCTCAGGACCTTTTGCATGAACTTTCCAAACTACGCCACGCTCAAACTCGAGATGGTCGAGCCACATGTGCTCCTCATCACGCTGAACCGTCCGGAAGTTGCCAATGCCATCAACACCCAGATGGGTCATGACATGCTCGACTTGTGGCG
>VGHA01000166.1 GCA_016868375.1 Betaproteobacteria bacterium
AGCCTCGGTGCGCCGCTCGACAACGTACCGCGCGTGTTCGCGCGGGGCCAGGGCGGCTTGCTGGATGTCGCGCTCGATCCGGCGTTCGCCTCCAATCGAATGATCTACCTCTGCTTCGCTGAACCAGGCGCCGACGGTGCCGGCACCGCGGTCGCGCGCGCAAGGCTGGGCGAAACCGCGCTCGACGACGTGCAAGTAATCTTCAGGCAGGTCCCCAAGACAAGTGGTGGCCTGCATTTCGGCTGTCGGATCGCCCCGACGCGCGCCGGCCCGGTCTTCATCGCGCTCGGTGAGCGCAACGTCCAGCCGAATGCGCAGGACCTCGGCACGCATCTAGGCAAAGTGGTGCGCATCCGGCCCGACGGCTCGGTGCCCGCCGACAACCCCTTCGCGAAGCGTGCTGGCGCACTGCCCGAGATCTGGTCCTTCGGCCATCGCAACATCCAAGGCGCAGCGCTCCATCCGGACAGCGGGCGCCTGTGGACGGTCGAGCACGGCGCACGCGGCGGCGACGAGATCAACACCCCCGAGGCCGGCAAGAACTACGGCTGGCCGGTGATCACCTACGGCGTTGATTACTCGGGCTTTCGCATCGGCGAAGGCACCGCAAAAGCGGGTATGGAGCAACCGGTCTTCCATTGGGACCCGTCGATCGCGCCAAGCGGCCTCACGTTCTACACGGGTGCGGCGTTTCCGGCCTGGCGCGGCAATCTGCTGGTCGGCGCGCTGAAGGGACGCCTGCTCGCACGCCTCGAACTGGACGGCGCGAAGGTCGTGAAAGAGGAACGGCTGTTGCGCGAGTTGGGAGAGCGCATCCGCGACGTGCGCGTCGGGCCAGACGGCGCAGTCTACCTGCTCACCGACGACGCCAACGGTCGGATACTAAGGGTCACCCCGGCAACGCCGTAGCGCCGCACGAAACCGCGGTTCGACGGAAGGCGTGAACGGATTCTCTTGCGCCGTCATCAAGCATCGTTAAATTCGTAGCTGGTGCTTCGGCCACCTGCGTCTGGTTTGCGCAGGACGCCACGGGTCAACAGATCGGTGATGTCGCGCAGGGCGGTGTCCGGCGAACACTTGGCGATCGCCGCCCACTTGCTGCTGGTAAGCTTGCCCTCCAAGCCATCCAGCAACCGGTTGACCAGCTTCACCTGCCGCTCATTCAGCGGCAGCGAACCGGGTGCAGCCCAGCGCTGCCAGACCCGCGTCTTGACCAGCACGGCATCCAAGGTGCGCTGCGCCTGGTCGACGGCGCCATGCAGCGTGGCGAGGAACCAAGCAAGCCACTCGGTGACATCCAGGGATCCCTTCTGGGTGCGCTCTAAGAGGTCGTAGTACGCCTTGCGCTCGCGCTGGATCTGCGCCGACAAGCTGTAAAACCGCTGCGGACTCTCATCCGCACGCGTCGGCACGCGAGGGGTCCCGAAACTGCCTGCAGGGGACCGGTGGCATCGTCGCACCAGCCCCCCACCTTGATCCGGACGAGGCCCGAATAGCCGGTGGGGAACAGGGCGGCGTGCCACGCGAACAACCGATACCGCGTCAGTCGCGCGTTGCAGTTTGCGGTGGCGTCGAGCACCATTTCGACCATTCCTTCGACGCGACGATCCACCGGGCCGAGCGCGCCGATGTCAGTGCCAAGTCGGCGCGCGATAGAGGAACGTACGGACTGGGCGTTGAGCTGCTCGCCCTCGGTCTCGCTGGTCCTGATGACGTCCCCGGTCAACACCGATAGGCTTGCTTGATCGCGCAGGACTATGCCGACGCCGGGCAGCCGCCCCATCAAATTGCCCTGGACCCGGCTCACGTCGACCAAGGGCCGCGCCAGGGCAGCCAGGTCGCACCGCCCGACTGGCCAGTCGCTGGCCTGCCGGATATAGGCGTAATCGCCGCTTTTCATGCGGGGATCATCGCGCGGATCCCTAGACCAGACAAATTATTCACCGAATCACTTGATTTGCATGACCTGAGCGACTTCGAGCGTGCCCATCTCCAGGAACGGGCAGCCCTGGGCGACCGCGACCGCTTCCTCGAGATTGTCGGCGGTAATGATCGAGAAGCCGGTCAGGCGGTCCGCGCTATCGGTATCCGAGACACCCTCGGAGCGAAGCGTCTTCGACATGCCGAGCGGCGTGCCGGGATTCACCACGGCGTCGCCTAGACCGCTCATCCATTTCATAAATCGTCCGCCGTGCTTAGCACCCTCCTCGGGACTCGCGGACTGGGTGCCGCCGTGATAGGCGATGATGAGTTGAGGCATTCCGCGGTCTCCTGGCGGTATCTACTGCGATCTTGTCTTCGTCGTGGTCTTCGTCTTGGTCTTCGCGGGCATCTTCGCTACGTAGTCCTTCGCCAACGCGAGCCAGCGGCGCAACGCCGCGTCATCGCAATCCTGCTATTTCGCCCAACAGAAGCCGCGCATTGCGCGTCCGCACATCGCAACGGGTTCCGCGCCCGGCAGCCCGGCCGCGGTTTCATCCGCGGGGTCGACGCGAAACATGAACCCCTGCTTGCGCGTGCCGCTCAGTATGTTGCCGTTCAAGAGGAAGCACATGCCACCGAACATCGGCTTCTCGGTGAGCCCCGCGCGCTTGCCGAGCATCTTGCGTAGCCGCGCCGCGCCTACGGCGGGATCAGACCTCTGCTCCCAGACAGCCACCTGACAACCCTCAGCCTGGCCGACACCCGATCGCGTCGCGACAATGCGGCGCCGCGCGCGGCAGGATCGCGCCGCCCTCGAGGCCGAAACCATCACCGATTTCGTCGCGACGCTGAAAGCCGCCGGCGCGACGAGGTAGGCCGTCCAGGCACGTACATCCTCCGACCGACTCGATTAGGATAGGATAATTAGGATCCTCGAGTTGCTGGAATTGTCGCCAATGTGCTCGGTTTGACGCCGCGGCGGGCGTTTGCTGCATCTCGAATTGTCGATCTTCAGGTCGTTGGGGAGCTTCAGATGAAGATGCTGGGCCGAATACTTGCGGCGATTCTCGTGTCGACGGGGACTCTCGCCATGGCGCAACCATTTCCGGCAAAGGGCGTGCGGATCGTCGTCGCGTATCCGCCTGGAGGCGCCACCGATGTGGTCACCCGGCTCCTTGCCGATCACCTGACACGCTCGCTTGGCCAGGCCGTCGTTGTCGAGAACCGCTCGGGTGCCGGGGGGCTAATCGGCTCCGATCTGGTGGCCAAGGCGGCGCCCGACGGCTACACACTGCTGATGGGCGTGGTGAGTAGCCACGCCATCGCGCCCAGCGCATACAAGAGCATGCCTTATGACCCCATCGCCGATTTCAGCACCATCAGTCTGGCGGCGGGCACATCCTTCTTCATCACGGTCCACCGGGCGGTTCCCGCGCAGAACCTGGCGGAGCTGATCCAGTACGCGCGCTCGAAGCCCGGGGCGCTCAACTTCGGTTCCTCCGGCAGGGGCACAACGCCGCATCTTGCCGGCGAGCTGTTCAACAGCATGGCCAAGGTCAACATTCAGCATGTCCCTTACAAGGGCAGCGCCCCGATGCTGGCGGATCTGTTGAGTGGTCAGATCCAGGTGGCGTTCGACAACACGGTAGTCGCTCACATCAAGGCAGGGAATCTGCGGGCGCTCGCAACGACCGGTCCGCGGCGGGTTGCCGCGTTACCGGAGGTTCCGACCGTACAAGAAGCAGGTCTCGCCGGCTACGAAGTCGTGACGTGGATGGGCTTGATGGCGCCGCGCGGCTTGCCGGCGGCGATCGCCACGTACCTTGCCGGCGAAATGGCGCGAATCATGTTTCTTCCCGACGTGGTGGAGCGACTGCGAGCGCTGGGTTTCGAACCGATGACCAACAGCCCGGCGCAGTTTGCCGAATACCTCGCTGCGGAACGCATGAAGTGGGCAAAGGCGGCCCGCGACGCGAGCGTAGTGCCGGAGTGACATGGCGGTTTTCAAATCACCATGACGTCCTATGCGGAGGCGGAATGTCCGGTATAGCAACAGCTCGCATCATCGATCTGCACGCACACGCCGTGCTGGAAGAAACTCTCGGAGCGGCCGGACGGTTCGGCCCTGAGATCGGCATCGACGCCCAGGACGTGCCGTGGTACCGGGTAGGCGACTACAAACTCATAGGCGTGCGCTATCGCGGCAGTCCGTTCATGGATCCCGAGGTGAGGCTCGCACGCATGGGCGCGGCCGGCATCGACTTCCAGATGCTCTCCCCCAACCCGTTGACCTACTTCCACTACATCCCAGCGACCGAAGCGATCGCATTTTGCCGACGCCACAACAATGCGCTCGCCAGCCTGGTCAACCGCTATCCCGATCAATTCGCCGGTGCTGCGGCCCTGCCCATGCAGGACCCAGTTGCTGCCGCCGATGAACTCAAGCGGGCAGTGCGGGAGCTTGGACTGTGGGCCGGCTATGTGGGCACCGATACGACACGACCGCTCGATCATCCCGATTTCGATATCCTCTACCAGGCCTGCGTTGCGCTCGATGTGCCGCTGTTTCTGCACCCGGCACCGGCCGGTGTCGACGGCCCGAAAGGCGACCCCAATTTGCTGCGCTACGATCTCAATATCGTGGCGGGCTTCGCCGGCCAGGAAACCATCGCGATCGCCTCGCTGATCTTCGGCGGTGTGCTCGAGCGGCATCCTGCGCTCGACATCTGCATCAGTAACGCGGGCGGCGCGATTCCCGTGCTGGCAGCCCGGCTCGCGCAGGCCGGCCAGCTGCGGCCGTGGGCGCCTGACCATACGCGCAAGCCAGAAGCGTTCAGGAATAGCCTGCGCCGGCTCTGGTTCGACGCACACACTGCCGAGCCGCGCGCCCTCGACCTTCTGGCCGAGCTCGTTGGCCGCGACCGCCTGGTCTACGGGACCAACTTCGCCGGCTGGGACCAGCCCGCGGTCGACGAACTCTCGACCCTGGGGGTCGAACTTGCGCCCAACGCTCGGCGACTGCTTCGCAAAGCGCACTGAACTCCGACTAGACCCCATGGTCGCCACTCAGTACAAAGGGAATCCGGACTGCGAGGGACCGCTCTTTGCCTACCGGGCGCTCGCGAAGTCGAGCAGGCGCGAGGGAACGTACTGGATGCCGTGCGCTGGAGGGACCGTCATTTCGGCGTAATGCTTTGCTCCTCCAACCCCGCTTTCCAACTACCTCATCCGACACACGTGCAAGATGTTGATCCGATTAGAAGTCTGCGTGTGCTACGGCGAAACGGTTCGCAAAGGTTGCGAGAGAACAGAGAGCAATACCGAATCGAACTGCGCCCTGTTCGGCCCCATGCCGGGGGAGCGGTGGCACACGCAGAACAGCCCTCAGTCCCGCATGGCGCGGGCCTCGCGCAAATGAAAACGCCCAACCGAGAACGGTCAGGCGTTGGGTATTGGTGGTGAAGTTTGGTGATTAGGCTAACGCGGCTCTCGGAGTCTTGCGGTACGCGGCGGCGTCAATGAGATCTAGTGGGGAGTAAACGGTAAGAAAAAATACTCCTCGTGTTCCCGCAGTAGCCTTGAACCCGAACGATTCGGGCACGTGCTGCGCGCACTTGAAGTTCTCGCGCCACTCATCGCAGCAACCTATATGTACAAGGTTCATGTACAATTCTCTTCGATTTCGAATCCGCGCCCATGAGGAAACCGATGACCATCGAAACCACCTACAGCCAAGCCCGCGAGCAACTCAAGTCGCTTATGGACCGTGCCGTCGAAGACCGCGAAGTCATCGTAGTGCGTCGTCGCGCGGGTGGTGATGTCGCCATGATTGCAGCCGACGAACTGGAGAGCCTGGTAGAGACCGCCCACTTGCTGCGATCGTCCAAAAATGCCCAGCGCCTGCTCTCGGCGTTGGCGCGGGCCCGCTCGGACTCCGTTGCGCCGACTCCACTGATCGACCTGCAAAAGAAAGTCGGCTTCGATGCGTGAGGGCGGGCGCGTCGCCGTCTGTCACCCGGAATTTTTGGAAGACCTCCAGTACTGGATCCAGACTGATCGCCGCACGGCAAAGCGCCTGCTCGAACTCGTTCAAGCTGTTCTGAAGGATCCCTTCGATGGTATCGGCAAGCCCGAGCCGCTGAAGTACCTGGGGAGTGACGTCTGGTCACGGCGCATCACCCAGGAGCATCGTTGCGTGTACCTGGTCAAAGTCGACCGAATTGAATTTCTGCAGGGTCGATACCACTACTGAGCAGAAGTGCCCAGTGCATTCGATCCAAGAAATAGCGGACTGATCAGCCCTACGCCGGCCAGAGCCCCAGCCCGCGGACATCCTCAAGATACGCGCGCTGAAGACAGCCGACTCTGGACCTCTCGGCGCTGCGTACAGGGTTCGATGTCCCGCAGGCCCAGGCCGACGGCTTTAACGTACTGCAGGTCAAGTCGATCACGCTGCTGAGCCCCGACACGCAGTTGAAGCTCGACTGCACCGCTATGGCGTCCAGCGAACAGCGCTGCGTGACCGACCTGCTCGCTGAGAAACTCCCCATGCCCCTGACCGATCGCTGGCTCATCACCGCAGCCCAGATCACCCTGTACTACCCGCCTGGTCCAGGTAAGGTGCGGCCGAAAGTGGTCACGGTTGAGGTCACGCGGAAGGGCCGACTCAACCTGCACAAGTTCGACGCTACGCTTCAGGCGCAACTCGAACGCTATCTGGTGTCTTTAGGAATTTTCGACCGAGCGGCCCGATTCCGATCACGGCAAATGATCGCGGCGCGGTCATGCTGGATGAGCACTGGCTGCGATCGCGGTTGCGCATGGCCCTCGACATCGAAAGCCGCGACGGCGTCACCGAGATCGTCGGCGATGTCTGGCGTCTGGGAGATGCGCGACGGGAGCCGGTGCTACTCGCTCGAAGTCTCTCGCGCTTATGGGCAGAACCGGCGATCTTCGATCGCGTCCGGATCGCTGGCGCAGGCATCCGCGTCATCGCACCGCACTCGCACGCAACACGGGGCGCGCCGTTTCCGTCCGGCATCGAGTGGTTACCGCTCGAGGAGCGGTTCATGTTTTATGGTGGCCGGATATCGCTCATCGCGGGATCGTCCGGACTCAATGTGGAAGAGCCCTCGCCCAGGGATGCGTCGGCGCCAGTCTACGGCCCGTTTTCGGCAGACTTTCACTGGGTCACCCTTCCCGACTGGGAACACGACCCCATTCGATGCACCGAGGGTCAGGCTGCAATCTTCCGGGCGCTGTGGTCGTTCCGAGGCGTCCCCGTCGATGGCGATCGCGTGATACAACGCGCAGGTCTTTCAAGCGGAAAGCCTAATGACCTCTTCAAGGTGAAGCAGCGCTACAAGGGAGACCCGGAGTACGAGGGGCCGCTCTTCGCCTACCGGGCATTGGTGAAGTCAAACAGGCGGTAGGGGACGTACTGGCTGGCGGCGAAGGCCACGCCCATGAACTAAACCTGCCCGGCCTGCTCACCTGGCTGATTTCGCGGTGTCCCTACCCCGTTTTTTACGCTGGGCATACGGACTACATCGATGTCTGGCGCGTGTCGCACGGCAATCAGCGAATGCCGGCGTGGGTGCGGGCGCCCTAAAGCGCGTGATAGTCACGACCACCCAATGTTCCATTCCACTCACGCTCTGGCTTGTTGGAATAGCCCCAATCAAAAATGCCAGACATTACGGAGTTGATCGTCGTCAAAGCCGCGATGGTGCCGTGCGCGTTACCTCGATGCTGTTTGATGCCAGGAAGCAGCAATTCACAGAACAATAAATTTGACCGTTGACCGGATAACAGATAGATTTTCGGACATGGCCATTCAGTCCTTTGCGTGTCCAGACACCCAGCAACTGTTCACCACCGGTCGCTGCCCCCGCTTTGCCAACATCAAGAAGGTTGCCAAGCGAAAGTTGGCGCAACTGGATGCAGCGCCTTCTCTGGGGTTCGTGCGAGCGCCACCTGGCAATGATCTCAAAGAGTACAGGGGTGCGTGGCACGATCGGATCAACGACCAATGGCGACTGACGTTCAAATGGGGGCCGAGCGGCCCATTCGATGTTGTGATTGAAGACCCACATTGACCGAGACAGAGGACCATCATGTTCAAAAACGGAATGCGCCCCGTTCATCCAGGTGAGGTCTTGCTGGAGGACTACATCAAGCCAATGGGCATGAGCGTTCGTGCCCTTTCGCTGGCTTTGCATGTACCTTACTCCCGTCTGCGCGAAATCGTCGACGGCAAGCGCGGTGTGTCGGCAGATACTGCGCTGCGCCTTGAGCGCTATTTCGGCAGTGAGGCTCAGGGTTGGCTTGCCTTACAAGCAGCCTATGACCTGCGTAAGGCCGAAAAGCTGAGCGCCAAACTGATCCGGCGAGAAATCGAGCCTTTAGAGATGGCCGCCTAAACGGCGGGCAGGATGTGCCAGCTGCAATCTTGAAGGCAGCAGCGCTAGCCGCCGGGCGACCGTCGAGACGAGGGGCCGCGTATTGAGGCCGGCGCGCCCATCAGACTCGATATCTCATCAGCTGCCGCCGTTAGCTTCGGAGCATAGTGGCTCGTCAATTTAGGTCGAAGGCGCTCGACGGGAATGGTCAGGCCGAGCGCCGCCA
>VGHA01000167.1 GCA_016868375.1 Betaproteobacteria bacterium
CGGCCGCGCTGCGCGCCATCGGGCCCTCGACGCCTAACTGCTGGCCGAAAACATCGAACTCGGGCAGTTTGGGTACGCGACCAAACGACGGACGGAATCCGAAAATGTTGTTCCAGCCCGCAGGGTTTCTGAGTGAACCGCCCATATCACTGCCATCGGCCACCGGCAGCATGCGCAACGACAACGCGACGGCTGCGCCGCCACTGGATCCGCCCGCGGAACGCGAGGGCTCATACGGATTTCGCGTAGTGCCGTACTCCGTGTTGTAGGTGTTTGATCCCAACCCGAATTCAGGCGTATTGGTTTTGCCAATGATGATGGCACCCGCCCGCTTCATCCGTTCAACCACCAGGCTGTCAGCCGTGGGGACATGGTTGCGGAAGATCGGTGAGCCAAACGTGGTGACGATCCCGGCGGTATGCGCCAGATCCTTTACCGCGAGGGGAAATCCGTGCATCCAGCCACAGGACTGACCACTTGACAACTGCTGGTCTCGCTCGTCGGCCTGCGCGAGCAGGGCGTCGCGCGGCTGCAATGCGACGATCGCGTTGACAGACGGATTGACTGCTTCGATCCGGTCCAGGAAAGCTGTCATCACCTCGCGGCACGACACCGCACGCGAGGCGATCAGCTGCGCGAGCTTGGCGCCGTCGGCCGCAACGATGTCGTTCATCACGGGTCAGGCCGTTGCAACAGGAATCTTGCCGATACGTGCCTGCCATTCGCGCGGGCCAGTGATGTGTACCGACGTGCCTGTGGCATCGACGGCCACCGTGACCGGCATGTCGCGCACCTCAAATTCGTAGATAGCCTCCATGCCAAGATCAGCGAAGCCGACGACCCGCGACGTCTGGATTGCCTTGGAAACGAGATAGGCTGCTCCGCCCACCGCCATCAGATAAGCGGCCTGGTGGCGGCGAATGGCATCAATGGCCACTGGGCCGCGCTCTGCTTTTCCGATCATTGCGATCAGACCGGTCTTGGCAAGCATGGTTTCGGTGAACTTGTCCATGCGCGTGGCAGTGGTGGGACCGGCCGGTCCGACCGCTTCATCGCGCACTGGATCAACCGGACCGACGTAATAAATGACGCGATTACGAAAGTCCACTGGGAGGCTTTCACCGCGGGCCAGCATGTCCTCGATTCGCTTATGGGCCGCATCGCGGCCAGTGAGCATCTTGCCTGACAGCAGCAAGCGCTCGCCAGGCTTCCACGAGGCCACTTCCTCGCGCGTGAGCGTGTCGAGGTTGACACGCCGCGACTGCGAATCTGGCGTCCAGTTGACCTTGGGCCAATCGTCAAGGCTCGGAGGCTCGCAGAATGCGGGGCCTGAGCCATCGAGCGTGAAATGCGCGTGACGCGTGGCCGCACAGTTGGGAATCATTGCCACGGGTTTGGAGGCGGCGTGGGTGGGGTAGGTGTTGATCTTGACGTCGAGCACGGTGGTGAGTCCGCCCAGGCCCTGGGCACCAATGCCCAGCGCATTGACCTTTTCATACAGCTCGATACGAAGCGCTTCGAGTTTGTTTGAGGGGCCACGGGCGAGCAGGTCGGCCATGTCGATGGAGTCCATCAGCGACTCTTTGGCCATCAACATTGCTTTTTCAGCAGTGCCGCCAATACCGATGCCCAGCATGCCGGGGGGGCACCACCCCGCGCCCATGGTCGGTACTGTCTTCAACACCCAGTCCACCAGGCTGTCCGATGGGTTGAGCATGACGAACTTTGACTTGTTCTCTGAGCCGCCACCCTTCGCGGCGACGGTGATTTCAACCTTGTCGCCAGGCACGAGTTCCATGTGCACGACGGCGGGCGTGTTGTCGCGGGTGTTCTTGCGTTCAAACTGCGGGTCAGCCACGATCGAGGCGCGAAGCAGGTTGTCAGGGTGCATGTATCCGCGGCGTACGCCTTCATTGATTGCGTCGCTGACCGATCCGGGAAAGCCTTCCCAACGCACACCCACTCCCACTTTCATGAACACATTGACGATGCCGGTGTCCTGGCAAAGCGGGCGATGCCCCTCGGCGCACATCCGCGAGTTCGTCAGGATCTGGTCGATCGCGTCACGGGCGGCGGGGCTTTGTTCGAGTTCCCGCGCGCGCGCCAGGTGGCGGATGTAGTCGGCCGGGTGGTAGTAACTGATGAACTGCAACGCGGCGGCGATCGACTCGATCAGGTCATCGCGGCGGATCACGCTCATTTAGAACTCCCTTGTCTATGAAATAAGTCAGTGCGAACCATGTCCGCCGCCAGACTTACTCTTGGCGGCGTGAGGAACCAGCATCAGCCGGTCGATTAGCGCAATCGCAACGGCCGACAACAGAAACATGCCGTGGATGACGGTCTGCCAAAGCAGGGTTTTGTCGGTCAGCGTGCCGGCGGAAATGAAGCTTTTCAGGAGGTGGATCGATGAGATACCGATGATCGCTGTGGCGAGCTTGACCTTGAGCACGTTGGCGTTGACATGAGAGAGCCACTCGGGCTGATCCGGGTGCCCGCTGAGCCGAAGCCGCGACACGAAGGTTTCATATCCACCAACAATCACCATGATCAACAGGTTTGAGATCATCACGACGTCGATCAGCGACAGAACGATGATCATCACCACCGTTTCCTTGCTGCGTTCGGTCAAGCCCAGACGCTGTATCGAGTCATCAAGCGCCTGTGGATGCCACAACAATTCGACCAGATGGACCAGTTCTTCTACGAATAGCACCACGTACACGATCTGCGTGACGATCAGCCCAAGGTACAGGGGAAGTTGCAGCCAGCGGCTGGCAAATATAAGACGCGGTATGAAGCCAGGTTGATCTTGCGGGTTTGACAAAGGGGGCTCCGCGCAGAAGGTTTTACGACAGAAACAAGCCGGCGCAAGACCGGCTCGGGAGGGTCTGAATGGTAGCCGAATTCGGGAATTCTCTTTGGTCGAACGCGCGAAAAGAGGGGGCTGGAAAACCAAAGGCGTAAGGCCAGCGTAAGACTTCCAGACTAATAATCGGGTCTAACTAAAAAAGGGGTCGTGTGCCCCAGGCGATATTTCCGGAGATCAGGATGAGCGCGCACATCGAGTCGATCCTGCAGGAACACAGGGTTTTCCCGCCCGCGGAGTCCTTCGTTCAATCGGCGACTGTTTCGGGAATGGCGGCGTACCAGGCGCTGTGTCGCGAGGCCGATACCGACCACGCGGGTTTCTGGGCCCGGCTGGCACGCGAGCAGGTGATCTGGAAAAAGCCCTTCACGCGGTCCCTTGACGACTCAAACGCGCCGTTCTTCAAATGGTTTGAAGACGGTGAGCTGAATGTCTCCTACAACTGTCTTGACCGACACATGGGTACGCCGGTCGAGAACAAAGTTGCGCTCATCTTTGAAGCCGACGATGGCACGGTGTCCAACGTCACCTACCGGCAACTGCTGCAGCGGGTGTGTCGCTTCGCAAATGGCTTGAAGGCGCTGGGCGCCAAGAAGGGTGATCGGGCGATCATCTACATGCCGATGTCGGTTGAGGGCGTGGTCGCGATGCAGGCCTGTGCTCGGCTTGGCGTCATTCACTCGGTGGTGTTCGGTGGCTTCTCGGCAAAGAGCCTGCAGGAGCGTATTCAGGATGCGGGCGCGGCGTGGGTCATCTGCGCGGATGAGCAGGTGCGAGGCGGCAAGAAGATTCCGTTGAAGCCGGCAGTGGATGAAGCCTTTACGCTGGGCGGCTGCGACTCGGTGCGCAAGGTGGTCGTGTATCAGCGCACCGGCGCGGCCGTGGCGATGCAGGCGGGGCGCGATGTCACCTGGACGCAGTTGGAAGCGGGTCAGTCTGATGTGTGCGAACCCGAGTGGGTGGGCGCTGAGCATCCGCTGTTTATCCTGTATACCTCGGGTTCCACCGGAAAGCCGAAGGGCGTGCAACACGCGTCGGGTGGCTACATTCTTCATGCCGCCCTCACCATGAAGTGGACCTTTGACATCAAGCCGCAGGATGTCTTCTGGTGCACGGCGGATATCGGCTGGGTCACCGGGCACACCTACATCGTGTATGGGCCACTCGCCTGCGGCGCCACTGAAATTGTGTTTGAAGGTATTCCCACGTTCCCGAATGCTGGCCGGTTCTGGGACATGATCCAAAAGCACAAGGCCACCATTTTTTACACAGCACCCACGGCAATTCGCTCGCTGATCAAAGCGTGTAACGCAGATCCCTCCACGCATCCGCAGCGCTACGACCTGTCGTCACTGCGCCTGCTCGGGTCCGTGGGTGAGCCGATCAACCCCGAAGCCTGGATGTGGTACTACCGCAGCGTAGGCAATGAGCGCTGCCCCATTGTGGACACCTTCTGGCAGACGGAAACCGGCGGGCACATGATCACGCCGCTTCCGGGGGCAACGCCGCTGGTACCGGGGTCGTGCACGCTTCCTTTGCCGGGCATTGCTGCTGCCATCGTTGACGAAACCGGCGGCGACATTGCCAGCGGCTCGGGCGGAATTCTGGTGGTCAAAAAGCCCTGGCCCTCCATGATTCGAACCATCTGGGGCGATCCCGATCGCTTCCAGAAAAGCTACTTTCCACCGGAGCTGAAAGGCTACTACCTGGCAGGCGACGGCGCGGTTCGCGATCGCGAAACCGGATATTTCCGCATCACGGGGCGTATTGATGATGTGCTGAATGTGTCCGGGCACCGCATGGGAACCATGGAAATTGAATCAGCGCTGGTGGCAAATCCGCTGGTGGCCGAGTCGGCCGTGGTGGGTCGGCCCGATGATCTCACCGGCGAAGCCATTGTGGCGTTTGTGGTGCTGAAGCAGGCGCGGCCTGCGGGCGACGACGCGCGCAAGATTGCGGACGAGCTTCGCGCCTGGGTGGGTAAAGAGATTGGACCGATTGCGAAACCCAAGGATATTCGCTTCGGTGACAACCTTCCCAAGACACGCTCAGGCAAGATCATGCGCCGCCTGCTGCGCGCGATTGCGAAGGGCGAGGCCATCACGCAGGACACTTCGACGCTTGAGAATCCGGCAATTCTTGAGCAACTGAAGCAGACGAATTAAGCGTTATAGCGCGGACGTTTGCGCGCTCCGGCGCGTCAACAGCGGCGTTGTGGGTTCAGGGATCACACCAGGTCGCCGTAGAAGCGATCGACGACAAATTGGAGGGGCGAGAATGCTCACGGCGGTAACGTTCGCCAAGGCACTGGTCGAGTTTGCAGGGCTGCTTCTGGCGGGGCAGGGTCTGGTATTCCTGCTCAGCTTTGGCAGGCACGAGGGCAACCCGATTTATCGCTTCTTTCGCTTTCTTACCGGGCCTGTTGTTCGTCCGGTCAGGGTTATCACACCCAGGTTTGTCGTTGATCAACATCTCCCAGCCGTCGCTTTTTTTCTGCTGTTCTGGCTGTGGATCGCGCTGAAGTTCTGGCAGGTGGTGCTTGCGCACGAGGCGGGGTTGCTGTGAGTGCGTTGAAGGTCTGGTACCTGCGGCAGATGGCAACCTGGTCAACGTTTTTCCGCCAGCAGGAAATGGCGCTTGAATACTGGGAGCGCATTCAGGCAATACGCCCAAGTGATCCGTCGGTATTGGCGACCGTTGCGGGTTTGCACGCGTCGGCCGGTCGGCGCGAGCGCGCCGTGCTGCTGCTCAGGCAGTCCATCAGCCTTGATTCGTCGCAAGCCTACGTGCATTTCAATCTGGGATTTCTGCTGCAGCAGGATGATCTGCACCTCGAGGCGCTTGAAGCGTTTGATCGTGCGCTTGCGATCAATCCCAAGCTTGATCAAGCGCTTTATGGCAAAGGCTTGTCACTGATCAAGCTTGGACGAGTCGAAGACGCGCTCGAACCGCTGCGCGCAAACACTCGCCTGCAGCCGCTGTCGCCCTATGGCTTTTATCAGATGGCTCATGCGTTCAACCGCCTCGGTCGTCGTGACGAGGCCAGGAAAGTTATTGTGCAGTTGTCAGGATTCGAACCCCAGGTGGCGCGGCAGCTTCAGCGCGAGACCGGGATCGATGCGGGGTTAACCGACTAGTCGGTCGCCCCGCGATTTGCCGGCGTTATCCGCAACGCTGTTTTGTCACCACCAGGAGGATCCATGCAAGCCGACTCAAGACGCCAGGAGTACTGGTCAAAGAACCTCAGGATCACAGCGATCCTGATGGCTCTGTGGTTCATCGTCACGTTCGTAATCGGCTTTTTCGCACGTGACCTAAATTTTAACTTTTTCGGTTGGCCATTCTCGTTTTGGGTGGGAGCCCAAGGCGCGCTTGTTGTTTACGTCTGGATCATCTGGTTTTACGCCAGGTACATGAACCAGCTCGATAAAGAGTTCGGTGTTGACGAAGGAGATGAAGAATGAGCACCGGCGCGCAATCACAAAAGGCCTTCACCGCGCAACTGAAGAAGGTCTACGGTTTCTACACTGGCGGTTTTTTGGCGTTCGTTGTGGTTCTGGCGATCCTCGAGCAGATGGGTTTGCCGCGAGCGATGATCGGCTATGTGTTCCTGGCCGCGACGGTGCTGCTGTATGCCGGAATCGGCATTCTGAGTCGTACTAACGATGCCGCCGAGTATTACGTTGCAGGGCGTAGGGTGCCAGCGGTGTTCAATGGCATGGCCACAGGCTCGGACTGGATGTCGGCCGCATCATTCATCGGCATGGCCGGCACGCTTTACCTAACCGGCTACGGCGGTCTGGCCTTCATCATGGGGTGGACGGGCGGCTACGTACTGGTCGCGCTGTTTCTCGCGCCGTACCTGCGCAAGTTTGGCCAGTTCACGATTCCCGACTTCCTTGGGGCCCGCTACGGTGGCCATGTACCGCGGCTCATTGGTATCGTGATCGCGATCATTTGCTCGTTCACTTACGTGGTCGCGCAGATCTACGGTGTTGGACTGATCACCACGCGCCTTACGGGTGTGCAGTTCGAGATCGGGATCTTCCTGGGCCTCGCCGGTATTCTGGTCTGCTCGTTCCTGGGCGGGATGAAGGCGGTAACCTGGACCCAGGTTGCGCAGTACATCATCCTAATTATTGCCTACCTGATTCCAGTTATCTGGCTATCGGTGAAGCAAACAGGGTTCCCGATTCCGCAAATCATCTACGGTCAGCAACTGCAGAAAGTTACGCAGCTGGAAGATAAGCTGATTGCTGACGCCAAAGAGAACGAGGTTCGTTCGATTGCGGGTAAGCGCGCAGAGGCTGCACGCGCAGCGCTGAAGGATCCGGACAAGGCCTATGCCGATGGTAAAGCAGCCGCTCAAAAGGCGGTGAACGATGCCAAGGCTTCGGGCAACGCCGATTCCATCAAGCGCGCAGAAGATGCGCTCTCGAAGTATCCCGCCGATGTGGCTGCGGCCAGGGCGATGTGGACACGCGAGGCTGGGCTGCAGGCGCGGGCTGCGCAGTTGCAGCGTCATGGCGAAGCGTTCCCGGGAGCTACCGAGAAAGCGCGTGATACCTCCAGGAAAAACTTCCTGGCGCTCGTGTTCTGCTTGATGGTGGGCACGGCTGCGTTGCCGCACATTCTGATGCGGTATTACACGACGCCCTCGGTGAAGGAGGCACGAAGTTCGGTGACCTGGTCGCTGTTCTTCATCTTCCTGCTGTATTTCACCGCGCCGGCGCTGGCGGTTCTGGTCAAGTTCGTTGTTTACAACGATATTGTCGGAACTTCGTTCGCGCAGCTACCTGCCTGGATACAGGCCTGGCAGAAGGTCGATCCATCGCTGTTATCGCTCATCGATATCAATGGTGACGGCATCGTGCAGCGCGCTGAACTTGCGATCGGCGGCGATATCGTCGTGCTGGCTACGCCAGAGATCGCGGGGCTGCCCTATGTGATCTCGGGTCTGGTCGCTGCTGGCGGTCTGGCCGCGGCGCTGTCGACAGCGGATGGTCTGCTGCTCACAATCGCCAACGCGCTGTCTCACGATCTGTACTACAAGATGATGGACCCGAACGCGCCCACGGCACGCCGTGTGATGGTCTCAAAGATCCTGCTTCTTGTCGTTGCGATTCTTGCAGCGCTGGTAGCAGCCCAGAAACCTGCCGACATTCTGTTCCTGGTGTCAGCGGCGTTCTCATTCGCCGCGGCAGGCTTCTTCCCGGCGTTGGTGATGGGTATTTTCTGGAAGCGCTCGACTGGCATAGCAGCGTCGCTAGGCATGATCGCGGGCTTCTCCATCACGTTTTACTACATGATCACTAACCAAGTTTGGCTGCGCGAGGTGTTCTTTGGCACGCCGCGTTCGGTGCCGGTGACCACTTTGTGGTGGGACATTCAGCCGATCTCCGCCGGCCTGTTTGGTGTGCCGCTTGGATTCCTGGTGATCTTCATCGTGTCGCTGATCACGCCAGCGCCCGATAAGGCCACACAGGATCTCGTTGAAGAGGTTCGCTATCCGAATCTGAAGGCGGCCTGACCGCCGGTAGCACCGCGCGCCTGGGGGGCTGCCCCAAGGCGCGCCTCTCGGGGCGCACACGTGTTTTGTGGAGCGCCCTTTTTTACTGGCGAGTGCTAATCCAGCACTCTGATAAAATTACTGGCTCCGGAGAGATGGATGA
>VGHA01000168.1 GCA_016868375.1 Betaproteobacteria bacterium
CTTGATTGGGCGAGTGGTGTGTTGGCGCAAAAATTTGACGTCGTCCACCTGAACCGCATGTTTGCGGCGAATCTTCCCAACAATGCGTGGTACCGGGTTGGGATGACCTGACCGGTCGAGCGCAGTGCCCGGGTTGTCGATGTCGATACCCTCGAGCGCGGTGGCAAACCGGTTCGAGTAGCTTTCCCGACGAATCTCACCGTCGGTAATGATGTCCAGCCCTGCGTCTTCCTGCAGCTTGATCGCGGCCAGCGTGGCATCGTTTTGTGCTTCAGCAAGCACCGCTGCCGGAACCTTCCAGATTTCGCGGGCTCGGACACGCGGTGGAAACCGTCCCCGCAGATTGTCACGGTCGACCAGCCAGTCGGGCTGCGGCAGGCTGCCAACGAGTGAGGTGGGTAAAAGCATGAAGTCTCCTCAGCATGTTTATTTGTTTTCCGATTTGCCGTCCGAGTCGGGCTGCGGTTTGGCGGTAGTGTAGCGCCGTCGCGCCCTGGGCAGCCCGGGGCGGGTTCAGGGAGTTCTTCCAAGATGCTGGCTCGCGTCACCATTCCGCTGGCGGCCGCCAATTTCATGAATCAGGCCGCGCGCACGGTAATGGCGATTGTCGGGCCCGTTCTGGCGATCGAGCTTGGGCTGTCGGCGAGCGAACTCGGCATGCTGGCCGCCTTTCTGTTTGCGGCCTACGCGGCGGCGCAGTTGCCGCTTGGGGTGGCGCTGGATGCGTTTGGTCCCAGACGCGTTCAGGCCGCTCTGATGACGCTGGCCGCGCTGGGCTTTGCAGTGTTTGCGTTCTCGCCTGATTTCACCGGGTTGGCCCTTGGCCGCGTGATGATAGGCATTGGTATTTCAGCTGGTCTGATGGCGGTCATCAAGGCCCATTCCGAATGGTTCGAAGTCAATCGCCGTGCGCATCTCACCGGCATCGCAATGGCCATTGGTTCGCTCGGAAGCGCCCTCACCACCACACCGGTACAGGCCCTGCTGCCAGCGCTTGGCTGGCGGGGCGTATTCGCGGTGCTCGGTGCCATGACTTTCGCTGTCGCAGTCTGGATTTTTTTCGCGGTGCCCGACAAACCCAGAGCGCCTGGCCCGGCCCGAACGCTGATGGGCGACATCGCGGTAAGCGGTCGAATTCTGGCCTCAAGAAATTTCTGGCGATACGGGCCCGCAATGGGCACCCTGTCAATGTTCAACTTTGCTTATCTGGGACTCTGGGCAGGGCCCTGGCTGCGTGATGTCGCTGGCATGGACGGCCCGGCTCGCGCGGGCGTCTTGTTTCTTTACACGCTCGCGATGGTTGCAGGCAGCATGATCACCGGCAGCGCCTCGAGTAGAGCGAGCATTGCGGGTTTGCCGCCCTTCATCGTTCCGGTGGTTTGCCTGGGGGCCATGGTGGTACTGCAGATCGGCATGATGCTGCAGCCCTCGCATGCGGCAGTGGTCATTGTGCTGTGGGGTGCGGCTGCCGTGTTCGGTGCCGCGGGGCCGGTGGCGTATGTGGCCATGGGGCAGTTGTTTCCCCCCGAGCAGACGGGTCGTGTATCCACCGCCGTGAACATGCTGTCGCTGGGGGGCGCGTTCCTGGTTCAGGCGGCCATCGGCTGGATACTGGATCTTTGGCCGCGCACAGCCGGTGGCGGATGGGACCCCGCGGGCTACAGCTGGGCCCTTGGCCTGACCGCTGCCATGCAGGCGGTTGCGGCGGTGGTGCTTGCAACAGCGCCCAAGCAGGCGCGCTGAGCCGGTTGCTGTGGCACCGGGCGCTACTTGCGCGCGATCACCATTGCCCAGGGAAAGCGCCAGGCGCGGTAATCGGGCGCAAGTGTTCCGTCGGCCTCTTCAAAGGGAACAATCTCGACCTCGCGAAAGCCCGCTTTCTTGTGCAGATCAACCAGGTCGAGTTCATTCAGAGGCTCCATGAACGGCTCATTGTTGCGACGCCCGTGCGAGTAATGAATGAAGCGCTTGAACGGCTCATGACCTGGCACCAGAAAATCAAGATGGGCCACCAGGCCGCCAGGTTCAAGCAGGCGGTAGCTCTCGGTGATCAGGCGTTCGATGTAAGGCGGCGGCAATTCGTGAAGCAGCATGGTGCTGGTGACTGAATCGAAGCTTTCGCCTGCCAGGCCGGTATTGGCCGCATCGCGTTGCAAAAAGCGCACGCCCGATGCCTGGTCCTCGCGTGCGTTAAGTGCCGCCACGCGCAAACAGGGCGCCGACAAATCGACCGCTGTGAGCCTGAGTTCCGGAACCTCCTGATAAAACGGGCGCGTGCTTTTACCAAAGCCGCAGCCCAGGTCAGCCATCCGCTTGGGCGTGATGCGATTCAACACTGCCGCAGTAAACCGGTAGTGCAGATCGCGATCGCGGCGGATCAGCGGCGTGGTGCTTCGCGAGGCCTGTTCATAAACCAGACCCGCCAGCGTGTCGCCGGCAAGACCCTTGGGGTGCTGATGCACATCGAACGATGTGTAGTAGCGCGGTGATTCGAAGGCCGGATCGAGCTCCAGGTTTTCGAGGGTATCCGCCTCCGCGAGCTTTGCCTCAAGCGCTTCGCGTTCGGTTTCAAAATGCGGAACCAGGCCGAAACGTCCGGAGTATTTCATTCGCTGAAGGTGACGCTCGTACCACGCATAGAACTGATACAGAGGTGCGTCACCGATGAGAGCGTGCGCCTCTCGCGCATTGCTGGGCGCAGCCGTTCCCTGGCGCTGCGCAGACTCGACCGTACGGTCATACTGCGCCTGCAACTCGGGGTACACCTGGGTGGACCAGAAAATTTTGCAGTCAAGCACAAACTGCTGATAAGCGTCGACTTTTCGATTGGGCTTCATGCTCTGACTCCTTTAGGCCCCACGCGACTTTTGCCGGCTGATCACATGGTCCATCAAGGCTTTCACAAAGGCCTGGCGATCCGATGCGATTGCCTGTGCCGACTCCGCGTCGGGTTGGTAGGCGTCGAGGTCGGCGCGGGTTAGCACGCCGCGCGTATCGAGCAGATGCTCGATTGAGCGCATCCGGTCGGAGAGGACCCATACCTCAGCCGACAGCGTCATGATCATGCCCAGGAGTCGGTCAGTAGCCGGGTCATTGAAGAAGACCTGCTCGGGCTGCAGCGGGGCGCGCTCAGGCAGGGATGCTGCGGTGATCGGGGTCTGCATCGCAGAGACTCCATCGCATGAAAAACACGGTTCTGTCGGATCAAAATCGAAGAAGCGACGCCGAATCTAGCACGCGGCCCGTGACACCAGGTACTGCGCTAAAACCGCTGTTGCCTGAAGAAAATCATCAAGGTCCGTCTGCCCGTCGGCGTGGTGGCTGCCGTTGGGGTATCTGATGCGGATCAGATTTGCGAGCTTCGGTTGCCAGGCGTACTGGCGGCGCCGCGCGTCAGATGATGGTCACCGCCGTGTTCACCAGGAGCTTACCGTAGGGCGATACCGAATCGGAATACACCCAGTAGCTGGCTGCGCCGTTTCCGAAATTGGCGGTGACTGAGCCGGTGGAGGTGGAGGTCATGTTTTCGCCTGTGTCGCTGGTATCGCCATCGCCATTGATGTCGACACTCACCAGGGTGTTTGTTGTGCGAGCCCCCTCATTACTGAGATCAACCGTGTCTCCTGCGTTCCCGTCGATGATCAGAACCGCGTCAGACGCGAGCAGATCGGTGATCTGCAGCACCTGGCTGGAATCGACGAAAAGCGTGTTGTTGCCCGACCCCGTGATGTCGATGCGTTCGATATTCTCAAGCCTCCCGTCACCAAATCGAGTCAGGTTCGATAGGTCGAGGTTGAGGCCGGCCCCGAAGAAGACAATTGAATCGAATCCCGCTCCGCCGTCTATCGTATCGGCGTTGCTATCGTTAACCCAATCGCTGTCGGCCACCAGCGTATCGTTGCCGTTACCCAGATCCACCTGATCGCTACCGGTGCCGGGCGCCACACGGTCACTGCCTGCATCGCTCGCGATGGTGTCGTTGCCGCCGTTACCGCTGATGGTTTCGTTAGCGACGGTACCGGTGAGCGTATCCGCGTGGGCCGACCCGAGAATTCCCTCGAAGCCGCTTAGAACGTCGTTACCCGCGCCACCGGCTGCGGTGTTGGCCGTCAGGTTGACGACCACCGCGCTGCCTGCGGTGCGGTAGTCGACCATGTCAATGCCGCTGCCGCCGTTGAGAACGTCGTTCCCGGGGCCGCCTCCAATGGTGTCATTGCCGTTGCCACCGGTGATGGTATCGACGAGATCAGACCCGAGAAACTCCGCGCCGTTCCCAGTGGTGTTGAGCACGGTGAAGCCGTTGCCACTGTTGATCGCCGACAGATTGACGGCGACCCCGGCGCTGCGCAAGGTTGCAGCGCCGCCGTTGACGGTGGTTGACAGGGGGGTCCAGGCAGCGGTGACCGTGGCGGTAACGCTCGCGCCCAGGGATACCAGAAGCATGTCAGCGCCACCGGCGCCCAGGTCGTTGATGGTGTCCGATCCACCTGTGATTTCAAACTGATCGACGCCGCCGCCACCAGTCAGGGTGTCGTTACCGGCGCTGCCCACCAGGGTGTCACCGAGCCCTGAACCAACCAGGACCGTGCCAGTATTTGAGCTGGGCCCGCCCGTGTTAACCAAGCGCCAGCCGTTCCCGGCTGAGCTGTCTGCTGCTGAAAGGTTCACGATCAGACCCGGCGAAGTGAGCGTCGCAGTGCCGAGATTATTCGTTTGCGAGGTGGCCGCCCAGGAGCTGGGTGATACCGTTGCGAGCAGCGTGGCGCCCGATAACACCTGCAGAATGTCTGTTCCGTTGCCGAGATCTGTAACGGTGTCGGTGCCAATATCGATCACAAAGGTGTCGTTGCCGACGCCACCTGTGAGCTGGTCGTCGCCGATCCCGCCCTGCAGACGATCGTCCTGAGTGCCGCCACTGAGGGTGTCATTTAACTGCGAACCCGTCAGTGAGGTACCGCCCCCCGAGTTGCTCACCGTCCAACCGGATCCAGACGCGATATTGCTGAGGTTGACGATGACGCCAGCCGAAATCAGGTGCGCGGTGGACTGATTGATGCTGAGGCTGGTGGGCGTCCAGTTTGCTGTGACGGTTCCCGTGACTGACCCGCCAATTACCTGAAGCTGATCCACGCCCTGACCGAGATCGGTGATCACATCGGTACCACCGGTGATCGTGAAGCTGTCAGCCCCCTGGCCTCCGGTGAAGGTCTCGTTCCCGTTGCTATCGATGAACTGATCATTGAAAGCCGAGCCGCGAACCTGTTCAATACCCGACAGCGAGTCAATGCCTGCGCCGCCGCTGGTGCTGCCGGTGTTGAGATTGACGACGACCGCAGAGGTCGCGCGCTGGTAGTCAGCCAGATCATTGCCCGAGCCGCCAACGATCACATCGTTGCCGGATCCGCCGTCGAGCGTGTCATTGCCGTTGCCACCAGTGAGCGTATCGCTCAGTTCTGAGCCGATAAAGCTGGCGCCCGTACTGGCGATATTGCTGATGTTCCACCCGTTGGGCCCCACCGTGACCGCAGCCAGATTGACGTTCACGCCAGAGCTTTGCACGTTGGCCGTGCCGCGGTTGTAGCTTCCGCTGGTGCCAGTCCAGACGTTGCTGATGGTGGCGTTGACGGTTGCACCGACATCGATCATGACCACGTCGCTGGCTGACAGGTCGGTGATCTCGTCCGTCCCCGATCTCACATCGAAGGTGTCATTGCCCAGTCCGCCGGTCAGCGAGTCGTTGCCCAGTCCGCCGATGAGCGTGTCGTTACCGGACCCACCCGTGAGGGTGTCAGCGAGCCCTGATCCCGTGAGCGTGGTTGCCGCTGCGCCCGTATTGCTGACCTGCCAGCCATTTCCTGTGGTGACCTGACTTAGGTTGACCGCTCTGCCAGCGGTTTCGATGGTGGCACTACCGCTATTCTGGCTGGCCGAGGTGGCCGCCCAGTCAGCGGATACGCTGGCCGTGACACTGGCGCTGGCGCTTACCTGAATAACGTCGGTCCCGCTGCCAAGATCGGTGATGGTGTCGGCGCCGATGTCGATCAGGAACAGATCATTGCCCGCGCCGCCCGTCAGTTGGTCATTTCCTGTAAAGCCGCGCAGCGTGTCATTGCCGCTGCCTCCAGTCAGCGAGTCATCAAGCGCTGAACCCACCAGCGACGCCGATGCGCCACCATTGACAACACTCCAGCCATTGGCACCACTGGTGATCGCCGACAGGTTTACGCCGAAGCCTGCAGTGCTCAGGTTCGCGGTACCGTTGTTCAGGTTGCCCGCAGCGGCCGTCCAGGTCTGATTGACGGTAGCGTTTACCGTTGCGCCGCCGCTGACCAACAGCAGATCGGCGCCCAGTCCAACATCAGTCACCGTATCGACACCGGCGCTGATTTCAAAGGTGTCGGCGCCGCCTGCGCCCGTCAGCGAATCGTTACCCAGCCCGCCCCGAAGCGTGTCGTCGCCGGCACCGCCAATCAGCGTATCGGCGAGCGCTGATCCCGTCAGGGTGGTTTGCGGCCCGGTATTGGTGACACGCCAACCGAGATCCGTCGTGATCGCAGAAAGGTTAACGCTTAGACCCGGTGTGCTCAGGTTGGCCGTGCCCTTGTTCGTGCTCGCTGCGGGTGCGGTCCAGGCATTCACCACAGTTACCTGCGCAGTGGCAGCAGCCAACACGACCAGCGTGTCCTGGTTGTTGCCCAGATCGGTGATGGTGTCGATTCCCTTTGCAACCGTGAAGATGTCCGCGCCCAGATCACCCGTGAGCGTGTCGTTGCCGATTCCGCCCTGCAGCGTGTCCGAAAATCCTGACCCCAGCACGCGTTCCACACCGCTGATTCTGTCGTCGCCGGCACCGCCGCTTGCCGTTCCTGCTTCAAGGTTCACGTTCACACCGGCAACCGCCGTGGCGTAGCTGACGAGATCGTTGCCAAGTCCCCCGACCAGAGAGTCGTTGCCAAGGCAGCCGGTGAGCGAGTCGTCGTCGTTACCACCGGTGAGCGTATCGGCCAGGGCCGAACCGGTTAGCTCAGCCGCCGCACCGCTATTGGTGATACGCCATCCTGCCGATCCGGTTGTGATCGCGGTCAGGTCGATGTTGAAGCCAGGCGTGGTCAGGTTGGTTGATCCATCGTTCCGGCTGGTGACGTCCGCCGTCCAGATACCCGTGAAATCGGCAACGACGGTTGCTCCACTGGCCACCTGAACCGCGTCCGCTCCGGTGCCCAGGTCTGCAATCGTATCGGTGCCCGCGCTGATGACGAACGTATCGTTACCGATTCCACCCGTGAGCGTGTCGTTACCGGTCCCGCCGGTGAGCGTGTCGTTTCGCTGGGAACCTGCAAGCTGCGTGGCAGCCCCGGTGTTGAGCAGGCTCCATCCGAGCCCGGTATTGATTGAACTGAGGTTGACCTGCAGGCCTGGCGTCAGTACGCGCGCAATGCCGTTGTTGACGCTTGCGTTACTCGCTGTCCACGCGGTGTGGACGGTCGCGTCTGCGGCGCCCGTCGCTTGGACGGTCAGAACGTCAGCGCCATTCCCAAGGTCAGTGATCACTGCGGTGGCGCCGGTGATGACGAACCGATCTGCGCCAGCGCCGCCCGTGATGGTGTCGTTGCCTGCGCCGCCGGTCAGCGTGTCATTGAGCGCAGAGCCCAGCAATTGCTCGATACCCGCGAGGGTGTCGTTACCCGCGCCGCCGGTTGAAATGCCGAGATCGATATCCACATTGACCGCAACGCCAGCCGATGAGTAGTCGGCGAGGTCGATGCCCGCGCCGCCCACCAGCGAATCGTTACCGGCACCGCCTACCAGCGTGTCGTTGCCGGTTCCACCGTTGAGCGAGTCGTTGAACGCCGATCCGGTCAGGGTGGTGGCTGCGCCAACGTTGGTGACAGTCCAGCCTTGCCCAGAGTTGACGGCTGCAAGGTTGACGATGGAGCCGCTGGTGGTGATCTGTGCGGTACCTGTGTTGCTGCTTGCCGAGGTGGTAACCCAGTCTGCGACTACTGTACCCAGCACCGTTGCACCAGAATTGGTGACCTGAACCACATCAATGCCGGTACCCAGATCGGTGATGGTGTCGGTGCCGCCACCAATCTGGTACGTGTCGGCGCCATCGCCGCCAATGAAGGTGTCGTTGCCGGATCCGCTGATCAACGTATCGTTGTAGACGGAGCCACGGATGACCTCGATACTGGTCAGGCTGTCGTTACCGGCAGCGCCACTTGATACACCGCTGGTGAGATCAACCGTGACCGCACCGGCTGCGCCCTGATAGTCGGCCATGTCACTACCGCCGCCGCCCACCAGAATGTCGTTACCAAGCCCGCCGATAAGCGTGTCCGCTCCGGTGCCGCCCGTCAGTGAATCGTCCAGCGCTGAACCGGTCATCGTGATGGCCGCACCAGTATTGGTGACGCGCCAGCCGCTGCCTGCGGCAATCGCCGACAGGTTGATCGTCAGGCCCGGTGTTGTCAGGGTAGCCAGGCCATCGTTACGACTGACG
>VGHA01000169.1 GCA_016868375.1 Betaproteobacteria bacterium
GATGATGACGCTCTTCTCGGCAGTACGGCGGCGCGCTCGTGGTCGAGCAGGCTTGAGGATCCGCTCGACCTCGCGCATGCACTTCTCAAAGCCCTCGCGCTGGCCGTCGAGCAGCACGAATGGGGAGGTCGAGCGATCGCGGATCGTGGCGGCCACCTGCACCACGAACCCCCTGTCTTGTCGATAGGTCCCCTTCTCAAACGACTCGGCGAATGACGGGTCGCTTCCCACCAGATGATCAGAGATGAATCTGGGAAAGCGCTCCGAAAGATCGTCCGCATTTCGCCCAAAGACAGGAAACCGTTGGGCGAGCGGTCCGTGAACGCCATCGCGGTAGGCACGCACATCAGATGCGTAGGTAAAGAGCGCACAGCCGTGGATGGAGGCGCCAGTGTCCTGCACGGCGCTGTGAAAGCGCTGGCAGTACTCGACATAGCCCTTGACTTGATCGCTCGGGTGCGAGACCTCGCGGTTCTGGTGCATCACCAGGCCTGGCCGTGAGCCGGGCTGGTCGCCCGCGGTGGTCCAATCCTTGAGCTCGATGATCACGGCGGCCGGTCCCGTTGGCCCCTTGCCAAGGAGCACCGCATCCGCCATGGACTGCGAATTGGGCAGCCGATACTCAAGGATCAGGCCCGGGCTTGGACCAAGCCGAATGTGCAGGTCGCGCAGATGATCGCCCTGCAACGCACTGGCCAGTGTCGGCAGCGAGTTTCGCCACGCGGTGCGCTCGGCGGGAGTGGATCGATGCGTGTGCCGCTCCAGATCACCAACCAGCGAATCAAGGTCCCCGTAGGTCCGTCTGCGAAACTCGTTGACGGTCAGGAGCACAGTGGGGAGCGTAGTCGGGAGCGAGAGTCAATTGCAGTGCCGAATCCGTTTTACCAGTCGTGGTTACGGAGTTAGATCGTCCCCCCGCCTACTCCCCGCTCCCCGTCATCAGGAATTCAAGGCGATCGGCTTCCGTGGCGAGATGACGGAGTGCAAACAGGAACTCATCGCCATCGAGCGTGCCCGCGGGGAGCCAGCAGCTTGCGATGATCTTGCCAGCCCTATCGATTGAGAAGCTGATGAGATCGCGTGAGCGATTCCGTAGCCAGAGTTCACACTGGGTCGTATCGGGGGCTGCGACCTGCCGTTTGTGCGCCACAATGGATTGAAGCACTACCCCCTGATCCACCACTCGAACACGAACGGATTGGGTGCGTGCCTGTCTGCCCTCCTGTGCTGATGCAACGGGGACGGTCACAACATCGCCTGCACACGGCATCTGGGCTCGGTGACACCACTGCTTCCACGCAACGGCCTGAATCGTCTCACTCATGCGCACCCTCCTCCGAGAGCTGATCACGGAACGCCGACAGCGGCTGGTCAGCCTCAAGCAGAATCAGCTCCGCACGATCCGCCGACTGGAGTACGCGCTGCATGAGTGCGAGCGCACGGCCCAGATCGTGGCGCGCATCGGCCTGAAGCAGCACACTGGCTTCTGCGGTGAGGTCGTAGGACTCGACCCGCGCCTCAGCAATCGCAGCCAGGTGATCGACCTCAGCATGCAAGCGCTTGCGGATTCGTGCCGCCTCCGGCCCTGGGTCCACTCTCCCGATCGGGCTGATGCACCGCAAGGCCAGGCGGCCATCAATCGCATGCAACAGCAGCGAACACGGTTGGCGGCGACCAGATGGAAGCACGGCCTCGACGAGAACGCGACCATCACGGGGGTCGGCATCATCCACCCGCCAGCCTCGCTCTGAGAGCGCACGACAGATTTCAGCAAGGCGCCCTCGCAGCTCGGCCCCGCGGTCCTTCGGCGCGGGGGCGATGCGGGCCTGTGCCAGAAGGGTTGGATCGACACGGAAACGCGATTCAAGACGCTGCGTACCCGCGTAGGACCGACGCCGTCCCGCCAAAAGCCCTGCAGCCAGATCGACCCGCTGCTCATCACTCGAATCGACCCCAAGTCCATGGTGCATCAGGTCGTGGAAGAGCTGCAGTCGACCAAAGACCCGGTCGTTCTGGACGACCTCGATGGAGTCCTGCAGGTAGGGATAGAACACTTGCAGCATGTCATCGCCGGCAAGGGGGAGCGCGGTGACGCGGCTCAGCTGCCGCTCCGTCTTCGACCCAACTCGATCCACCCGACCGATCCGTTGCTCCAGTGCCGACGGCGTCCACGCGATGCCGTAGTGGTAGATCTGCGAACAGAAGAGATGCAGATCCTCGCCCTCCTGCAGGACATCAGTCGTAAAGAGCACCATGGGGTAACCCGGCATACGAAATTGCCGTACAGCCGTCATGTTGACGCCCGAGCGCATGGCTGACACCGGCTCCTGGCCACCCAACAGCACCGTGAGCTCACGATTGATCTGGTCAGGGTCATCCAGACCAAGATCGGGAAGATTGGCACGCATAACACGCTCATGCTGATCTGCCAGCGCGGCAAGCTCATGAAACGCGGACCAGGATTGATCGTGCGCGTGCATCGTGTGCTCAAGGCGATCCAGATAGGCCTTCATCAGTGCAGGGCCTTCGACCCCGGGCGATCCGGGTTCGATCGATCCGCGCAGCTCGACCGCTACGGCATACAAGTCCAGAAGTGCATGACCCGAGCGAGCAGCAGCAGCAAGGATTGTGGCGCGACGGTCGCTGACCTCGGCGGCCTCGCCGGTTACTGGTGCCGGCCAGATCCGGGTCCGAAGTTGGGGGCGCTCAAGCAACGCTGTGAACAGCGTTGGCATCTCCAGCAAGCGCTTGGTGTTTGCGATCGGCTGGTCGCGTGAGCGCCTCGCGCCGCGCTCTGGAATGAGTCGCCTGAATGCGTTGGCACGCTCAGCCAGCTCCCCACCATGCGCTGATAGTGCGGCCAGCGAGGCGCGTTGGACGGCTTCGAATTGATGGAAGAGCCGCGCCTTGGCCACATCGGGCAAGAGCTGAGCGGCGTCATGCCCAATCTGGTCGATGGTGCTCTCGATGGAAAGCCCGAGCTGATGGGCAAGTTCGGCCGTGGCGTGCTCAGGTCGAACGCCCAGAAGTTCCGCGACCAGATTGCGCTCAAACACGATACTGAGTTCGTTCTTGGAATCACCCAGATACTGGCTGAGTGAAGCCGGACTGAAGACGCGCGTGTCGTTTTCGCCAGTACACAGCCATTGGAACAGGCTCTCGCGCGCCCCCTGCTGCGCATAGCGCTTCAGAGCCTGCTCAAGTGCAGCGTGCATGGATTGAGGAAGCGTGCGCCGAAGCCACGACGCAAGCCAGTGGTCATGCCGCGCATTCAAGCGCTGTCTGAGTTCCTTGACTGAAGCGACCCTGCGTACGAAGACCAGTGCTTTCTCGCCCCGCTCCCAGCACCCATCGAGGTGATCGACTAGAGCATCCATCTTTGGGTGCGGTAGCGGGCAGCCAAAGGTGCGTTCATGATGCGCAGCCAGCTGGTTCACGATCGAGACATCGATGCCTTCACGCTCGTCGGCTTGATCAGTCTGGTCCGAACCGTCAAAGGTGGTCTGGTGTTCTTCGCTGGCCGATGGCATGAGCTTGGCAGTCTGCATGAAGCTCTCGAAGGAGGCGAGCATTCCGGCCTGAAATCGACGGGAGAACTTGGGTGTACCCAGGAGTTCGCAGACCTTCTTCTGCACCAGGGCGACACTCAAGCGTTCACGAATGCCGTGGACCTTGATCGGCTCATCGTGCTGCTCGACTCCGCCCTCGCGCCATTCACGGCGGTACTGGTTCTTGCTGTGTGGTTGACCAGCCACCACGGTATGCCGTACGCGCCGAACCATGATGGACCGAAGCGTCGCTTCTCGATCAGCATCGGTCGCAGTCTCGGAGATGAGTGCGCCGGCATCGAAGCCTGGCGTCACCTCCCTGCCCACGACGGCGAGCTGGTTCCACACATGCCGGTAGCTGTCCTCCAGAGGTGTCGCCGACACCAAGAGCACGCGGCGGGCCCGTGGACCGTAGCCCGGGAAGATGCGGCGATCCACCTTCTGACCGCAGCCAAGGACATAGGACAGCAGCCGATTGCGCTCAGCGCCCTGTGGACGAAGGCCATGCTTCAGGTTGTGGGCCTCGTCGATGATCACCAAATCAAATGAGGGCAGCGCGCAGCATGCCGCACAGGCGAGCGCTTGCTTGAAGTCGCGCTTGTTGCGCAGGCTGAGTGCATCAGCATCAAGCCAGGGCAGCCGCCGGAGCATGGCCTTGCGGAGCCGCCGTGCGTCCACACTGTCCGCGTCGCCATCGCTTCCCTTCATCGGTAGACTGAAACTTGTCAGTCGTGTGAAGAAGTCACGGTCTGGCTGTGTTGATGCTGACTGCACGAGGTCCAACAGCGAGTGGCAGTGCACCATCGACCGGACCGGCTTGTGGTCGAGGCCACGAAGGTTCATGTCGACCGTCCGCACATTGCCTTGGGTGAATCCGATGAGCTCTCGCTGCCACTTGCGTTGGATGTTCTCGCGTGGCGCAATGACGAGGACCCGGAAGTTCGGATGTGCATTTCGGAAGAGCGCCATCGTGGCCAGTGCCACGAAGGTCTTCCCCATCCCCACTTCATCAGCGAGGTAAGCGACGCCGAACCGCTCCAGCATCGTGTGCAGCGCGACCGCCCCTTCGAGCTGGGCTTGCGCTTGCTCGGCCGGGATCATCGCTCCAAGATCAAGAAGCTGTGCTGCCCTTTCGATCGGTGTCATCAGGCACGCTCCCCCGGGGCTGCCCGGGTCAGGAACACGCGCTCAAACCACTCGAGGAATCCATCCAGTGGCTCGTTGCGACAGGCTGCGTCTGTCATCAGTTCGTGGCGAGCGGCATGACTCATGATCTGCTGCTGGAGGCCGTCGACGCGGTTGACGTGGCGTTCCACGAACTCAGGGTGGCGGCTCTTGACTCCGTCGAGGACGCTTTGCGAACAGAGCAGCATCAGGTAGGCCAGGACTGGATCGACCATCGGCTTCACCGATGGTGACCGCTCCAGTTCCTGCGGCGACTGCACGCCGATGGCACCACGTTGATCGAGTTTGGCCAGCACATGCCCGAGCGAGTCGTGCTTGCTGCCAAAGAGCAGGGCGATCGCTTCGCGGTCCTTGCCAGCGTCCAGCGCTGCATGGATACGACGCTCCAGTGCATCGAAGGCTGTGAACATCCCCGCGAAACGGTCGAAGAGTGTCGGGACATCGACGTCGTCCGCCGCTTGCGTGGCATCCTCTTCCAGGCCCCACGCTGAGAAGTCCCGGCCATGGAGCTGCAGGAACTCGGCGCGCTCCTCAGGCGTCAGCATGGTCCAGAGTTTGAGGATCTCCAAGGGCGACAGATTCATCATGAGCGATGGCTTCAGTTCCATGCCCGACTCTTGCACCAGCAGCACGCCCTGGTCGCCCCCTTCCAAGGCCGCCGTGAACATCGACCCCACCCGCAGGTGCTCTGCGATTGCGCTCGACAACTCGCCTGAGAGTGTGAGCCACTGGCGTGCGGGCATCGGTTCCAGAGCACCGACGTCCAGACCCCCACGCGTGAGCGCAACCGCTGGCATGGCGGTCGCTGCATCCCAGTAGGCGTGACAGCAGGCCGTGGACCAGTCATGGGCAAGCATGAGTGGGGAGACGGGCAAGCCGACGCCATCATTCGTCGCCTCGTGCAGAGCGATCTTGCCCTTGGTCGGTTCGAGCCACGGCTGTGGTCGGCGCGGGGTCTCGACCTCGATCAGGATCCCGCACTCCGTGTTCTGCCGACCATGATGGGCGGCTGTCGTCAGGTTGACCGAGCCAACGAACATGATCTCGCGCTTGGGGTGGATGCTGAAGAAGCGATACACCTTGGCGTGCATGAATCGAGCGTGAGTGCCCTCGGCGCGGCTTCCAGCCAGGACCGCACGAGGCAGCGTGCTCCACACCGTGTTGGGCAGCGTGTCCGTGGCATGCATCGTCGACTCGCTGATACTTGCCGTGCCGGGTGCGAGCATCGGCAGATGCAGCCGAGTGGACTCCAGATCGAACCGTTCCTGGAGTGCCACCAGCGGCTGAAGACCACCCTCGTCGAAGCTCGAACTGAGGACTTCAAGATGCATGCCACGAAGGGCGTTTCCTGTTGCGCGTGCAAGGAAGTCCGGCACGGATTCCTGGCCACTCATGTAGAGCTGGGTTAGCACGCGGCCGCCGGCGGATCGACGAGACCGGCTGGGCACCTTGCGAAGGAAGGATCGAATCGCTTCAAGTGACTCGCATGTCCCGTTCCCGATGCGTCGCCGCTCGATGGTGCTGAGCAGACGCAGGAGCGGAGCACTGAGTTCACTGGGTGAGTCAAGTCTGAGTTCCTCAAGGTGAGCGACCTCAAGGTTTCGCCACCATCCCGCTCGAGTGAGGTTGCATGAGCCCACCATGACCACGAGCGACGGCGCGCAGGGTTTCCCGTCGGCGTCTGATGGGTTGTCGACAAGAACCATCGAGACCTTGGGGTGGAACAGTCCCCCGCTTCCCCCGATGCACTGGCAATCAAGGTCAAGTCTGCGCGATCCGGTCTCGCCGGCGAGCAATCCCCGGCGGTCATAGAAGACCGCGAGCCGATGCGTCATGGAGCGCAGGGCTTCCTCAAGCTGCGCCAGTCGCACTCGGGGTGCATGGCTCAGCGCCACATCGATGAGTGTCGGGACGATCTCTTGCTCGAAGAACGACGGATCGAACTCGTAGGTCGTGAAGAGTGCCGCGGTCACCTGTCGACCGGCGAGCGCATCGATCATCGCTCCGGAAATGGTCTGCGAGGGTGCCCTATCCACGCGTGGGGTGCTCCAGCTGCTGGGCGATGTCTCGCAATGAATCCAGGAAGAACGTGAATGGCCACGACTGCACGAGTCCCTGAACCGGCGGCAGCGCGGCGTGGTCATCACGCATGGCCACGCGAAGGACACCGCGTTCGATCGTGATCCAGGGTGCACCACCGCGCTCAGCCATGACGGCGGCATTCGCCTGCACCATCGAGCGGATGATGCCGCCGGAGTCCGACGATGCCATCGCCTGCAGGATCCCGGTCCAGCGCGCAATCTCAGGCTGCGTGAGATCGATGGACGGGTGGCCGAGCAGGTCGATGAACTCCCGCGGTTTCACTGCAGTGAATGCTGCACCGCAGTGACGACCGAGCATGTCGGCGTGGCGATCAATCGATACGCCATCCTGGGCGAGCAGATTCCGAAAGATGGCTTGTGTGAGCGCGAGATTGGCGGCGGCTCGTTCGATGCAGAGGAGCCCATCGGTCAGGTCGGCGTGCGATGGACCAAGCCGCTTCGATCGCACGGCGAGTTGCCCGACCGCAGCGGGGCTGAAGCTGAAGTCCTTGATCGGCAGCGTGTCGCGCAAGAGATCGACCAACTGTCGCTGTCGGCCGTCGGTCGAGTCCGCGTTGCCTCCGTGCAACAGGTGATGGGTGTAGAGCGGCACTTCGCTGGAGCGGATGCGAGGCTGGAAGGCCCGTCCCAGCAGATGCGCTGCAGGAGCGAACGTCCCCTTTAGGTCCACCACGGCGGATTCGCGGCGCATGAGCCCAAGCAACTGTCCGCGCAGGCCATCGCGTGTCGCTGCACCGGTGGATATCCCGGGCAGGATGCGCTCAAGCGCTTGGATGGCGGCCTCGGTCGGGATGGGTGGCTCGCCCATAAGCAATCCACTGCTGCGTGTTGCACCTGTGTAGTAGCCCCAAAGTCCGTAGATGCGTTGACTGGCGAGGATCTGGTGCCGCGGATGGGTGCTGAGGGTGATGCGAGGACTTGCGGCCAAGTTGGCCTGCACACGCTCGGTGCCACGCAGGGCAACATCACCGTTGATGGCCACGCGGACGTAGGCGATGAGCTGCTCGGTCTTTAAGAAGACGTCCAAACGACTGGCGGATGGATCCCGTGCGATGACCTGCTCGGCCAGCAGGTAGCCCAGTATGGTCGTCGTGTAGCCCCGCACCGAACGCGCAACTGTGTTGACGTTGCCCACCACTCGCCGCGCTAGTGGAATCCAGATCCGGCCAGCACCCAGTGCATCTCGCGAACCCTTCACCGCCGCGCGCGAATCGAGCGCGCTCAGGAACGGTTCACGAAGTCCGGCTGCCCCTGGCATGGGCTGAACGGTACATCAGACGGGCCGCGGAGTCGGTGATCGAAGTCGCCAGCGGCGACAAAGTAGGCCGTGTCGGTATCCAACTCAGCGGAGATCCCGCCCCCACTGAGACACCCGTGCGTGGTGGTGACGACCGTGGAGATGGCCAGATCCGAGGACGCGGACGGCGCCACATTCTCATGGCTGAATCATGTTCGTGTCATAGATTGCAGTCTTAGGAACCACTCGGTGCCGCACTCGGCATGAGCGCGTTGAATCCGTCTCGTTCAAAGCCACCGATGACTCGGCGGCCGCCGAACCAGCGGTCGAATCCCTTTTGGCGTGACCATCCG